>CAUURR010000193.1:0-3828 GCA_963547555.1 uncultured Treponema sp.
ATTTTAGTTCAAGCTCAAAATGCCTTTGAAGAAAGAGATTTCGGTTCGGCATTCCGCTTGGTAGAGAATGCAAAACAGCAACGTAAAGCCGAACATGATTGGGCTGCGGATACTCTTGACGCTGTTATTGCCTCATCGTTTATGACGAAAACGGGAAGCGATATAAACGTTGTTTTGAGTGAATTAAGAGAGCGGAATAATACCGATGCAATACGCATTATAAATCAACTGCTCGAACGCTTCGGTATTGAATATTTCGATTTTTCGATTTATAAGCTTAACGAACACGTAAAAAAGAATACCGCATATCCCGAAGCGGATTTTTTGCTCGGAAAGCTCTATATGCGCGAAGGCGAATACGAACTGTCAGAACAATTCTATACTTCCGCTTATGAACATCGGCTTTATTTGGACGTTTCCGATGTTCAATTTGATATTCTTTATGATCTTGCCGAACTGTACGCTTTAACGGGAAATAATGAGAAATATGAATCGGTACTCCTGATATTGGCAGCGGAAGATACAAATTATAAGGCAGGCGGACATTCCGCTTTTATTACGGCGGTACGCGGTGCAATAGAGCGGGGAGCGGGCGCGGATAAATTCTTTTTATTATACCGCAATAATAACTACAGAACCCTTTATGTATGGCTTTTGCTTACAAGATACTATTTTTCTCTTAATTTAACCGATAAAGCTTTTGATACCGCACTGCTTTTTTGTCTTACGGCTTTAAGTCGTACCGATGATATTATAAAATCCCGTGAATCGGATTATTCCTATAGTGATTTGAATACCGCATTGAAAAAAATAAAAACATATTCGGATATAGAAAAATGGGCGGCGGAACACAAAGTGTGGGAAGGTTTTTATCTTTTAGGCCGTATCGCAGCTCAAAAGGGATATTCCGCCTTTGCGCAGGATGTATTTACCGCCGTAAGTGAAGAAAGTACCGACCGCAAATGGAAGATTTTAGCTGAAAAAGAATTGAAGTCCGCAGTACGGTAACGGTCATTAACCGCAAAGGACGCGAGGAAACGCAAAGAAATTCGGTAAAAATAATTCCTCGTACATTTCTTAGCGAGCTTGGCGGTCTCTGCGGTTTGATTAAAATCAGTATATCTTTATCGATAAACTCACATAATTACCGAAACGGTTTTTATATTCGTCGCTTTGAGCCTGCTTAAAAACGCCGTTGATAAACTCGGTATGATGGGTGTATGAAAGCGTATACCCCAAGCGCAATGTAATCGGTATATTTTTTACGGCTCGCATATCGAAATTCGCCGAAACACCCGCCGAGTGAATCCATTCGTATACACCGTCTTTAAGAAAGTCTTTGTAACGATATAGGGTCGGATTGGCATCGGCTTCGGTGGTCCACATTTCGTTGTATCTTGCATTATACGAACTTCCGGGTATTTTTCGGGAACCGTAATCCACTCCGTGATGAACCAATGTATAAATAGTGTCTATGTTTAAATACCAAAAAGGTACGATTCTGAAGGCAATCTTTAATTCGTCGGAATTCGGTTTCAGCTTATATCCCAGAGGTTCACCGTGATTAAGATAATTTGTATCCATTTTTTCACTATACCACGGTGTTGAAAGCATCGGATGTGTATACATATAACGTTCGACTTTTGTATACTGCATGGTAAAAAGCGAGAATATGCCTGCCATAGGTACGGGAACTTTTGCTCCCGTTTGCCAACTTAAGATACCCTTTCGCGGATCATGAAAAAAATTATCTGCCTGCGGGACAAGTTCATCTATATAAATATTATAATAAAATTTTGCATATTTCGGTATATTTATTCCCAAAGAAAGACCGGAGTATAAATTGTCAAAGTCGCCTATATTGTTTTGATAAAATAGGGGTATCATACCGGGGTTCAGATACCCGAGTTCAAAACGTTTCGTCCAAACAACTGAGGAGGTAAAACCGATATAAGCTATATCGGATATAAAAAGCTCCGCCATAAGGCTTGTGAGATTATTTTGAAATTTTTTTGAAGATTCTTTTAGACCTTCCGAGTTAAAGTATTCCAAAGAACCGGTGAGAGCCGATAGGGATATCCACGGCAGGGGACGGATGTATATATCCAAGGCCGTAAAAGGACGTGCTGTTTTAGACAATGCCAAGTTTCCGTCTCCCGTTCCCCAATCACGCCTTACACGGGAGAAATTAATGCCTGCTTTTCCGTCCCACAAGCGTAAGCCGAATTCGGGTAAAAAACGGAACCCCGCGGAAATATCGTTGGTAAGTCCGTCATAATCGGCAAGTTGTTTAAGTAAATACAGAAAACCGTCCCAGTTTTGTGTAAAAGTATTCGGAGCGTATGAATCCGGTTTTCCTTCGGACTTAGACTGTACATCCAACTTAATGATTGCTCCTCCGCCGTTTACGTTATAAGAAAAGTTATTTCCGATATCACCTTTGATATACAGATCAAGCCAATGGGTAGAGGAAATATTGGGCGCATTAAAATTGGTATGCAGATCCGATTCCCATGAACCGCCGATTCGAATCCTTGAGGGAATTCTCTTACCCCCTTCCCAAACATAAAAACCGTTTTTCAAAACATATAGGGCAGTTTGTTTTCCGGATAATTCCGCAGGTACGGTTTTCGGTTGTAAGCGTTCAATAGTATCTTGTACAAGTTTTTTTTCTTTTATAGGAACTTTATCATTGTCCAATATTTGATTAAGCAGCTCCAGTATCGTTTTTACCGTATAGGGACGTGCATTATGCATTGTTTCGCAATATGTGCGTATCATGGCAAAATCAAGTATCGTATATACAGGATCTTCCAGCGGAACGGATATATTTTGTTGTGCAAATCCTTGAAAAAATACGGATATAAATAATAAGATAACTATAATTTTTCTTAAATGTAAACTTTTCATAAAAATCTCCAGCTTTAATAATGTAAACCGATACCGATTGAAAGCTCATACCATGAACCCGTTCTCCATGAAGTATCAAAAAACTTATTGACAACCTTTTTTATAAAATCGGATTTTTCCCCCAGTTCTTTGGATAAAAGCACGCCGTCTATACCGAAACTTATGCGGCCTTGAAAACTGCGCATTTTATTCGGAAACCCGATAATTTCAAGCCCTGCGGCATACCAACCGTCTTTTATATCGTAATAAGAAGATGCGGCCGGGTTATTACCCAGTGCAATATCAACAAACGGAGAAATCTGCATTTCAAAATCGAACCATTTTGTCCACTCCGGCCCTCTCAAGGCTCTCCAATCCGTTTTCCATACCGTTATCGGAACATCAATGTTTATAAATAAAGCAGAATCGGTTGTTATATATGCATCACGTACACCGCGTATCCTTCCGCCTTCCTTGGTGCGTGCGCCGAATGTTTTAAATAAATAAGCTCTGCTTGCAAAGCCTCCATGCTTAAATGTATGATAAAATTCTCCGCTGAAGGAGTACGAGGTTGTATATGTTTTAAAAAAAGTATCGTAGGCAATGGATTGAGATATTCCGGCCGCATATCCTTTACGGTGATTATCTATCCAATCTATTCTTCCTATCGAAATTCCGTGACTTAAACTTATATCGGGTCCTTTTAAATCGTCTCTGCTTAGACCTGAATAGGATTTTTTCACATCACGCGGATCCCAATTATAGGCAAGAGAAGCGGACGGTGTCCATGTAATATTTCCATGTTTTTCGGTTTTTGCAAGAATAACCGGTAAACCGACATATACATTTTCCGTAAGATAAAAATCATCGTTATCGGTTTTATAGTCGGGATTGTATTTTATCCCCTGCGAAAAACCGAAGTTTAAAGAAATGATTTCA
>CAUURR010000194.1:0-3777 GCA_963547555.1 uncultured Treponema sp.
CCTCAAGAGGAACCCGGGAAAATCCTTCTTGTGCGGAGTTACAAGATTCAACTGTCACTGTATATACAGTATAACACAGTTTTAAAAAAAAGTCCCGCTAAAATATGCACATATTGCTATTTTTTACCGATAATAAAATATGCGCCCTTATAAGATACGTCTTGCGATATTTTTTTTGTGTGCCGGTGTTTACGGCGCATTTTCCCAAACAGGAACTTCCGCCCCTCTAAAAATCGGCATACAGGATATGCGCTTGGAACGGGATGCGGGAGGCTGGCACCTTTATATAAGAAAAAAAGCGGGGATTTCATCGGTTCTTTTAACCGAAACAACAAAAGACCCCGAAGGTAAAGCCGACAGCTATGCGTATCGTGCCGAAAGTTTTAACCCCGTAAACGGAAACGAAAAACGGATTTTAAACGGTGTGCTTTTAACATCCGAGTTTGCAAAATACGGTATTATCGATTCAACTCCCGAAGCGGACGAAGCATTCGGTACGGCCTTTCATTTATATATCCCTAAAAAACTCGTATACGGCTACCCATGGGCACGGAACGGAGAAGTCGAAGTAAAACGCGGTACCTTTATAAATATCCGTGCCTTCGAAAAACCTTACGGCGACTACAGCGGCAATTATGCGGACAATCCCTTTATGTTCGACTTTAAGGCTCCCGCAAAAAACGAAACGGAACGTCCCAAACAGACGGAACAAAGCCCCCTACGCGAACCGCCGAAGCCTCCGCTACCGATCCCCGAAACTCGGGAAACGGAATACGGCAATCCGAAAGAAACGCCGAGCGAAAAAGCGCCGGAAATATTGACCGACGAATACAGTCCCTATACCGCAGCCGCTTTTACGGAAATTGCAAGCGGGCTTGTTACCTATTCGCGCGGGCCTTCAAGCATCATAGACGATGTACTGCGCTCGATACACAAACTGAATAAAGACCGCCCGGCCGACCTTGTGTTTGCCGTAGATGCAACCGGCAGTATGTGGGACGATATAGAAAAACTGCAAAAAGAACTGGTACCTGCCCTGACAGCGGAACTTAAAGAAAGAGCACCGATTCGCCTGGGACTTTTATTTTACCGCGATTACACGGATAATTTCCGCTTCCGCGGCTTGCCCGTTCAATTCAACGACTTTACGGAAGACAGCGGTATCTTTTTTAAAAAATTGAACGCAATGCATATTCCGAAAGATTCATCCATAGGAGGCGATACACCCGAAGCCGTGTATGAAGCCCTCTATGCTTCTTTGGAATTTTATCAGTGGAGTCCTGCGGCACAGCGGAAAATTATTTTAATCGGAGATGCGGAACCCCACCCCGCCCCGCGCGGAAGACGCGGCATATCGAAAAAACTGGTAGAAGAAACGGCACGCAAAAAAAATATCACGATAGACTGCATTATCATCCCCGACGGCAAGGCGGGAAAGAGATAAACGCTGTATCGACCCGAATACTTACAAAAACAAGCGGGCGTTTTTAGACAGCCGGCTGTACAGCCGGCTGTAATGCGTAAGTCTGTGTATTACGGCTATTTTTTCTTTTTCGTCTTTGACTTTGCGGGTTTAGGTTCACACTTTGCCAAATCATTCAAAACCAGCTTTTTATATGCGGGCGGTAAAACCGATGATGTTTGCGGATCATCATAATAGGCTAAAATGCGCTGCAATGCGGGTTTGGCCTGCGCAAAATTCTTGCGCTTTATTTTAATATGAGCAAGCTCATATTCGGCCGCAATAACCGAACTTATATTCTGCCCGTATAATTCAATCACCTTAGTGTAATAAAATTCCGCCGCCTTATAATTGCTGTTGTCGAGGGAAGCCTGCCCGAGCTGCAATAATTCCGCTTCGCTTATACCTTCCGGTACGCTTGCCGGCACCGTTCGACAGGCAGCCAAAACCGATGAAGCGGCAATCAAAATCACCGCGGCGAATATAAAAGATATTTTTTTTATCATAACAGTTCCTTAAAATCAAAATTACAAACAAGCCGATTAAAGCTTTCAAAAAGCTCATCGGTTTGTTCCACAGTGTACCATGTCGGGGCGTCTTGTGCAATAAGTACGTTCGGCATAAACACTTTTGTATCACAAAAGCGATATTGTTTTTTCATCTTTTTTTGCCTATAATAAAGCTATGAACTACATGCGTATACACCAAAGGTTCCACTCCAGCCGTTGTACCAATATTGTCCGCTTTTATGCCGCCTGCTTTCTTTTATTATGCGCGGCAAAACCTGCGCTCTATGCCGAACAAATGCATTCACCCGCATGGGGCTATTCGCTCGATATGCCCGAAGGTTTTAGGCTCACGTATAAGCAGGCCGAAACAAGCTATCAGTTTGAACACGATTTATTCCCCGTTACGCTGATTATCCGCTCCTGGCCGGAAACAATACCGAGCGGCGAAAAAATGCGCGATGCTCTGAAAAAACTTAAAGCCGCAGGCGAAACGGAAGATATTATATGGCGCGCCCGAACCTGTACGGTTTGCGTTTTCGATATGCCCGCAAAGACAGGACTGCACAAGGGCTGGGCGGTCTGCGTTCCACAGGACGAAGAAAAAGGCATCACCCTCATATTAGGCTACGCCCCCGAAGCGCAATTTGCACAGGCGGAAGCTCTTATCGTTTCGGCGCTGGATTCATTTTCGCCGCAAATCGCCAATCCCAACACAAGCGGCATTATGACAAGCTTTGCGTATCCGAAACAAGGCCCGCGGTACGCAAATCTTACAATCGGTACCGCCGATATTCCGGTTGTGTTCGACTTAGCGGACAGTGAAGCGCATAATGCCCTAATTGAACGCGAATACAATATCCTCACCTTGTTTGCAGGCACCCCCTTGCAGGAAAAGGCATGGCAGCGCTATTACCGTATGATTTACCGCGACGCCTACAAACGCCTCGAAAAAGCGGCTTTTACGATATACAACGTTTTGGAAGCCGAAATTCCTCCGCAGCCCGACGGAAAGATGTCCGCCGAAAATGCAAGCATACGGACAAAAAATACAGTCATACAGACAAAAAAAACAGGCTCACAAGCCGAAAAAGACAGGGCTTTAGCGCAAAAGCTGCTTTCATGGACGCAAACCCTGCCGTACGAAAGAAGGCGTACTGCAAGCGATTTTACCGGCCTCATCGACACCCTTTCGGGTACCGGATCGGACTGCGACAGCCGCGCCCTCTTATTGGCGGTGTTAATGTCGCATATGAATTACAACACCATGCTTTTTATTTCACCGCACTTCAGCCACGCCTTTTTCGGCATAGACATTGAAGGAAAGGGCGCCCGCCTTGAACAGGACGGCACAAACTATTTACTCGGCGAAACAACGGCGCAAGTTGACCTGGGCCTTGTACCGCAGGATATGAGTGACAGCACCAAGTGGTTCGGGATAGAAGGGTTGGGAAAGTAAAAAGCGGGTAAATATGAAAATTCGGCACCGCAAAAAATCGTACTGATAATGGAAATTAACCGTCCTCGTTCTGTAGCAATATGTCAAGCGATGTATTCAAAACTTTTGCAAAAGCCGCAAGTTCTATATCCGTAACGAAACGCTTACCGCATTCTATGCGCTGAATGGCGTTTTTATCCAGATCAATACCGAAAAGCTGCATCCTATCCGCCAATGCACGCTGAGAAAGTACAGGTCTAAAAGCCTTTCTCAGCACGGAAATATTTTTCCCGGAAATATTATTTTGATTACCGTTCCGATTCTTATACATCTTTTTCTTGACATTTACTGATTGTCAACAATAGGAATAT
>CAUURR010000195.1:0-3769 GCA_963547555.1 uncultured Treponema sp.
GTAACCGCATAAAAGCTGCAAAACAGTTATGTAAAAGGGTATCCAAAAATTTCGTTTTTCGGATACCCTTTTTTATGGTCTTAAACATGCCGACAATTTTAAAATCAATACAAATATGACCTCTTTACATTTTATTGTAAAATTCGGTATAATACAAAAAACACTTCCCTGTTCCGGCATTCGCCGTAATCGAAAGCGGGGAATATACTGCGTTTTTACAAGGAGTAAATATGAAAAAATTGACAGCGTGTTTAATTGCAGCCGCACTCTTTTGCGTACTGCCGCTCACTCTCAGCGCCGCGGATGCTGAAAACGTGCGGATCGACTACAAAATGAATGTTGCACAAGAAGCTTACAGCGGTAATTATTTCAGCTGGGCAGTCGGAAAAAACGAAGCCGTAAAAGATATGTTCGATGCGGCATCGGGTGCAAGTGCAAAAGGTTCAACCAAGGCGTTTAATTCCATCCGCTATGCGGAACCTGCCGCCGACAAAAAAGCCGCAATGCCGACGGGCTTACGCGGTCTGTTTTTGTATCCGGTCGCCGCATGGGACGTTGCCGCATTCGACAACTTACAGGTAAGCACAAACGGCGGTATCATAACCGTCCGCTTTGTTCACCGCGGGAACGCATACGAATTAATGACGGACAAAAAAGGCAATTTTGATATTTTGACCGGTGCAAAAATCGCACGGAAAGTCGGCGACAATAACATGAATGTCTTTACAGTAAAACCCGAATACTTAAAAGAAGGCGGAGATCCTGCCAAAATGTCCGACTTGGATTGGAGCAAAATCACACTCGAACAAGATACTTTCAATCCCGAAGCCGCTTATCACTACGAAGGTAATTTAAAATTTGCTTTTAAAAATAATATTTTAAGTATTTCAGGTATCATGAAACGCAAATAAAAATCTGCGGATTCTACCCCCCCGACGAGGCGTCAGGGGGGGGCTTCTGTCTTCGATATATACAGTATCGCAACGGCAGGAACGGAACACATAATAGCCGGCATCGTATCCGCATCTGCATTTACAGCGGGTGCCCTTTTTACCGGGCAATTAGCGCATACCGTGCTTTTTCATGCAAGGGAAAAAGACAGCTTTCCCGGCTGATTATACAGCGCAGTGCCGCAAACGCTTACAGATAAAAGTTCAGCCTATTCAATTTTTTCCAAAGGAAATTTATCGGGATTCATTCCCCAAATAAAGTCTTCGGGCGTATTAAACGAATCCATGCGATAAGCCGGCAGCAACAGTTTCCGGTACGCATCGGTAAAATCAGGTTCAGCATCGTAGAAAAGACACTCGCCGGTTTTTCTATTAAAAATATACCATCCATACCCTTTGCCGCCGGAAGATAAACCGCAGCAGCCGTATACATAGTCTTCGGTTATCATCCATTCATGAATATCGTTCAATAAGATTTTACCGGCAGTATCGGTAAGATAATATTCTTTTTGAAAAGGATGCTGTTTGACGAATAAATCGTATGTTATCTGCCGCTAAAAAATTATAAATTTCTTCAGCGGTGAAACGAACATAATCAAACACAAAAAAACGAAGCCGCAAAACATAACGGCAGCAACAAAGATATGTCTACTCATACTGAATCCCCTATCCTTCTATCGTAAAATCGGCATAGTCTGAAAGGTTTACAGGTTCCGCAATGAGTTTATCGACGCGGGCATGGGGCGGACCTTCACGTAACTGTGAAACAAAATGTTCCAAAATACGCTCATCGGCTTCGGCAGTAACTTCAACGGAATAATCGCTCAGATTGCGCACCGAGCCTTTTACATTCAATCTCCGCGCAAGAAGCAGCGTCCAATACCTGAACCCCACGCCCTGCACGCGCCCGCTGATTCGTATACGTAAAGCTTTTTTTCCGTTCATAGTTTTTCCTTCCATAACATTAAGTGCAAACTTCATTAAAAGCCGACGACAGATGAATTATAGCGGTTTTGTCCCGATTGTTCCATAATGCGGCAGAAATTGGTAAAAGCAGAGTATAAAAATAACGGCCGTATGAGTTTATCCACCAGACATTCTCAAAAAGGAATTTTGTGAAAATTTAAGATAAAAACATCGGAATCTTGTGAAAAAACAAGCGTTTAAATACCGGAATTTTGTAAAAAAAAAGCTTGAAAAGGCAGGAATTCGGTGATAATATTTTTTTGTAAGCTGTTAATATAAGGAATTTAATATGTTTTATTCTGTTGACGATTTAAAAATGGAGGTACGGATATGCTATCGTTCTTTGAGGATATTGTGATTATAACTGCACTTACCATTTCGGTAACGGCGGTACTGGTACTTGTTATGGGACGCCGCCATGCTAAACAACGCCGCAACGGCACCTTACCGCGAAGAGCACTGATTGACTATACCGCAGGTGAAATGCTTACCGAACTGATGCATACCTATGAAACCGGACTCGGTTCAATCGACGGTTTAAAAGCGGTGGATTTATATCTTGAAAAGAAAAAAAGCCTCTACCCTGCCGAAAGTTTATTGAACGATACGGAACTCATCCTGCGCGCAGGTGCTTTTACCGGTACGGTTTTACGCCATGCAAAACATTACCGCTGGAAATTTAAAGACGATATTCCGCTTATGCACAAAAAAGGCACAACGGTTTATCCTTTTGAATTGATAAAACAAAAAATAGACGGCAGTTTAAATAGTGTCTATGAATACTGCAAAGATTTGTAATCGCCAACGGATAGATGTACATGATACAGATAATAGCAAGGACGGAAAAGATGATTTTTTTTATAAAATGTTGTATACTACGAACATCAAAGACTTTCAATTTATTCCCGATTTACTTTTGGTATAGATTGAGGTACGGTTTTGTAGGAAAGAACACCCGACACCGTTTTCAAACCCGATAAACGGGACTATACCCGCTTGCAAGTTAAGCGAATGTTATCTGTACCGCTAAAAAACGAGGAGTGAGATAAAGAATAATGAATAAATATCTACAAGAAACGGATTTATTGGATTTTTCAAATAAGAGAATACAAAACCTGATTAAAGAAAAAAAATGGAATACGTTAGGGAAATTCGAATGCATAAAAGGTATTTATAATTTTGTAAGAGATGAAATATTATTCGGTTATAATAGTGATGATAAAATAACAGCTTCTAAAGTTTTAAAAGACGGCTTTGGACAATGTAATACAAAAGGAATCTTATTTATGGCCTTGTTAAGAGCTTGTAATATTCCATGCAGAATTCATGGCTTTACAATTGATAAAAAATTACAAAAAAGTGCAATGAGCGGAATAGTATATAAAAATGCTCCTTCGAGTATATTTCATAGTTGGGTGGAAGTTTTTTATAATGGAACATGGTTTGAGTTGGAAGGATTTATTCTCGATGTTTTCTATTTAAATAAACTTCAAAATCTTTTTAATGAATGTAACGGCAGTTTTTGCGGGTATGGAGTTGCTGTAAAAGATTTTAAGAATCCTATAATAGATTTTAATGAGAATAATACATACATTCAAAGTGAAGGAATAAATCGGAATTTTGGCATATATGATTCGCCTGATGAATTATTAAAAGAACATCATCAAGAAATTTCGTTTATAAAAAAAATTGCTTACAGATATATCGGAAGGCATATAATGAATTTAAATATTAAACGAATCAGAAACGGCAGTATGCCGATATGAGAATAAAATGGATTTTATGTATTTTACAATTACCATAATAACCGCTTTTTTTATTTCTTTATATTTTTACAAAAAAAGCAAAAAAGA
>CAUURR010000196.1:0-3765 GCA_963547555.1 uncultured Treponema sp.
CGACCGTTACGACGCTGTTGGCGGTTTTTGCCCTGTATATTTTTACGTCGGGCAGTATGAAAGAATTCGCGCTTGCGCTCATTGTCGGTATGATTTCCGGCGTATATTCGACGATTATGATCGCCAGCGCCTTTATCGCCTTGGTGCGCCGTAACTGGAAACCTTCCGATGAAGAAAAAAAGTCTGCCGCCTTTTCGGCGGTGCGCGTATAATTTTTTACGCGTAATCCTTTAACTGAAAAGGACGGGGCATGCGGTGCCGCTTTACGGCGCTTGCAGGCGGCCGTCCTTTTTTTTGCGCATACATACAAAATACCACATAATTTTAAAATCAAGCTAAAAAAACAAAATCAGGCAAGTGTTGATTTTTTTCGGACAAATGCGTTATAATCAAAGGCGATATAATTGTACAAAAAGGAGCAAAAATGTCCCGAACTGTAAAAAAAGCCGAATACCGAAGCGCCGCCCGTTCGCGCCGTCTTATCCGCGATGCGTATGTGAATTTGATGCAGGAAAAACCGATCGATAAAATCTCCATTTCCGACATCGTGCGCGAAGCAGATTTGAACCGGGGTACCTTTTACGCCCATTATTCAAATCCGATGGATGTGCTTATGGAAATTGCCGATGAAATTCTCGGCGATGTGCAGGGCTTTTTTGCGGATTTCAGTTTTACGGATTTTTTGAAAAATCCGATGCCGCTTTTGCTCCGCGTGGAAAAACTGGTTACGGATAATCTTGATTTTTACCGCCGCATCAATTTGAATACCGCGTCGATAGGTTTTACCGATCAAATAAAAAAAATTCTGATTGAATATATTTCGTCGAATAAAAGCGTTCCCGAACATTTGCGGAACAATCCGCATTTTACGGTTGCGCTGGAATTGTTTGCAGGCGGCCTTATTTCAGTCTATTTGGGTTTTGTGCTGGGCACCATACGGGTAAATGCGCGTGAAATCACCGAAACGATAAGCATTCTTATAAGTCAATCGGCGTTGCTGCTTTTTGTAAAATAAATTTAAGTGAAAAATTAAAGACTCCGATAATTATACTGTGAGGCAGTATGATTAGAGGATGGTATACGGGCGCCAGCGGCATGACGGCGCAGCAAAACCGGTTAAACGTGATTTCCAACAATTTGGCAAACGTCGATACGACCGGCTTTAAAAAAGATACGGCGGTAAGCCGCAATTTTTCCGAATTGCTTATACGGCGCATGAGCGACGACGGCGTGTATAAAACTCCCTTCGGTTCCGCCGATGCGGCGCCCATTATCGGCCGGCTCGGACTCGGTGTGGAAACGAACGAATCCTTTACCGATTTTTCGCAGGGTTCGTATAAAGAAACCGCAAGCAAAACCGACATGGCCCTTTCCGCTCCCGGCTTTTTTACCGTACAAACTCCCGCCGGCGAGCGCTATACGCGTAACGGCAATTTTATGATCGGCAAAGAAGGCTTACTCGAAACAAAGGACGGTTATCCGGTTTTGGGCGAAAAAGGCGTCATCTATGTTGCCGATACCGAATTCTTTGTCGACAAAGACGGTGTCATATACGATGCCGACGGCATGAACGAAATAGACCGCTTTAAAACCGTCCGCTTCGACAACGAACGCTATTTGAAAAAACAGGGCGCAAGTTTGTATGCGCAAACCGATATTTCCGGTCCCGCCCACATTGCCGAAGGAGAAGAGCGCCCCGCGTTTTTGCAGGGATTTATCGAAACTTCAAACGTCAATATCGTAAACGAAATGGTGCAAATGATAGAAGTGAACCGTGCGTACGAGGCAAACCAAAAAACGGTGCAGGCGGGCGACACGATGATGAGCGTGCTGTGGGGCAAAACGGCTTCTTTGCGCGGATAATTTGCGCGGATAAAATGAATTGAATTAAGGAATTGAATTATGGTACGGAGTTTATGGACAGCCGCAACCGGCATGAACGGACAGCAGTTGCAAATCGATACGATTTCGAATAACCTTGCGAACGTCAATACGACCGGCTTCAAAAAAAAGCGCGCCGAATTTGAAGATTTGGTGTACCAAAACTTAAAGCTTGCCGGAACGCCCGCAACGGAAGACACGGTAACGCCGGTCGGCGTTCAAATGGGCAACGGCGTGCGCTTGGGCGCAACCCAGCGGATGTTCCAGCAAGGTTCGCTGCAAAACACCGAAAACAGTACCGACGTTGCGATTACCGGCGAAGGATTTTTCCGCGTTCAGCAATACGACGGAACCTACGCGTATACGCGCGACGGCTCTTTTAAAGTCGATTCTTCGGGACAACTTGTAACGAACGACGGGCTTCGCGTTATGCCCGAAATCATCATGCCGGAAAACTTCATCATTGACACGCTCACCGTTACCAAAACCGGACGCGTAAGCGTTAAAGTTTCGGGCAATGACGATCCGATCGATATAGGACAAATTGAACTGTACCGCTTTCCGAATCAGGTGGGACTGCAAGCCGAAGGCGACAACCTGTTCATCGTAACAAATGCATCGGGCGAGGCTATTCCCGGCCGCCCCGGATTAGACGGCTTCGGCGCGGTCAGACACAAGTTTTTGGAAATGTCGAACGTGTCGGTCGTAAACGAATTGGTGCAAATGATTGTCGCGCAGCGCGCGTACGAGTTCAATTCAAAGGCCATTCAAACAAGCGATTCGATGCTTGCGACGGCTGTCGGCTTAAAGCGGTAACAAGGACTAAATCGCTAAGCGCGGTAAAATAATAAGGAACGGACAATGACGGGAATTGAAAAGGCGGGATTTGCACACGGTTTGGGCACCTACGCGGCAAAAAATCTTTTGCCGGCGGGTAAACTGAACGGTGATTATACTTCGGGCTTTGAAAAAACATTCCGCGCTTTAAGCGATAAAACCGCATTGCCGTCCGGAGCCGCAGCAAACGATGTACCCGTGTCGGGCACAAAAACCGAAAAGAAAATCGATAAAACAAGTGTTTTGTACGAAAAATCGCTTGAACTTGAATCGTATATAATAAAAATCATGCTTTCTTCGATGCGGGGAACTTTAACGGGCGCTTCCGTATACGGCGAAGAGCCGAGCTACGCGCAAAAAATGTACGAAGATATGCTCTACGACGAACTTGCCGTTACGATGACAAAGAACGCAGGCTTCGGCTTGGCCGACCAAATCTACTTGCAGCTTGCATAAAACAGTATAAAAAATCGATTATTTTTTGCGGCACCTTTGACTCCAGGTGTGCAAATATGCATAATTATACCTTTTCGCCCGTAAAGATAAAATACATGCATGAATATCGGCAAAACTCTGCGCTCCCTTCGTATAAAAAAAGGTATATCAAAAAATGAATTGTGTGCAAAAACCGGATTGAATAAGGGCTATGTGTACCGCCTTGAAAACGATCTTATCAGTCCGACCCTCGTTACGCTTGAAAAAATCGCCTGCGCACTCGGCGAAACCCTTTCCGCCGTTGTAAAGACTGCCGAAAGCGAAAATGCCGCATTGTATCCCGATATCGAAGCTTCTCCCGCACCTTGGGGCAAAACCGCCGAAGATCATCGGGACAATACGGACAAAAATACGACCTCTTAAGCCGGAACTGTGCGGTTGTCCTGGATCGCACTTCAGGGCTTCAGCATGACTAGGGGCTAAAAGAAAACACGCTTATGAGAAATGCGTGAAAAAAACGGAATGATAAAAAACAGCTTCTAAAATAATGCCTGTGTTTTTTATCCCGAGTTTGCACCGCAAACTCGCTAGCGAGGCGAAGCCGAGCGACAA
>CAUURR010000197.1:0-3733 GCA_963547555.1 uncultured Treponema sp.
TGTTCGCTTTGTTTCGAGGGGAATGCGGCGGCAAAAAAAGCAAAAAAATCCTAGGGGTGTACCCGTTTCCCTTCAAAGTTTACGTTCCATAAAAACAAGCCCTGCGCCGGAGCTGTAGTAAGAGCGGCTTTTCTGTCTTTCGATTCCAGAATTTCTTTAAAATCCGTATCATCGCCGCCTTTTTTTTCAAGTTCGATAAAGGTACCGGCAAGAGAACGTACCATTTTCCATAAAAACGCATTTGCACAAATTTCAAAAACCAATTTGTTGCCCTGCATAAAAAAAACGGCGCGTTCTATAAAGCGGTTATTCGAAAGACTTTTATCTCCTGCGGCCGCAAAAGCCGAACAATCCGTTTCCCCCTGCAAACAGCGCGCCATTTTATTCAATACGCCGACGTCGGGGTAACGGTACAGGGGCCATACATAGGGCATATCCTGCGCACTCGGCGTTTTCCCGCAGTAAAAAAAATAGCGGTAAGTGCGGCTTACGGCATTAAAGCGCGCGTTAAAATCCGCAGGTTTTTCTTCCGCCCGATGGACGCGGATATCATGAGGGAGACGGCTATTTAAAGCCGGAATATAATTTGCAAGCGGAATCCCGTCAATAGGCGATACGAAATTTGCGGCTTGGGCTGCGGCATGAACTCCCGAATCGGTACGCCCCGAACCGTAAAGTACAATCGGAGTTTTATGTAAAAGTGTCAAAACTTTTTCAACTTCTTCCTGAACGGTACGCAGGCCGCTTTGCTGACGCTGCCAGCCGCAAAAAGCGCCTCCGTCGTACGAGAGGGTTAATAGAATATTACGCATAACCTGTCCGCAGTATCAAAAAACGGTTCATTCATCATCATCGTCATCAAGATTCAATACATTGGCGTCTTTTAATTCCGCTGTTAACCTGTCGTATAAATCACGCGAATGTTCCAAAAGAGGTCCGGGTTTGCTTTTGGAAGATTTTCCCAAGCCGAAAATACGCGCTATCGCGCGCTTACACTCATCAAGTTTTTTTAAGCGTTCGGAAATATTTTCGCGCTGCCCGTATTTATACTCCAAAAGTCCGCATAAATAGATTACGCCGTCATAGCCGTAGTTTTTATCTATATCGGGGCCGAAATTACCTATCGCCGTAATATCTTCAAGGCGCGCCGTTTCAAATTCCAAAGCGGTTTGATAAAAAAACATAGCTTTAAGATAAAAACGGCGGCTTATATAATCAAAACCCCGGTCGGGACATAAATCGTTTAAATCGCCTGAAAGCCAGGCCAACCGTAAGCATATTTGCGCTTTTTTTATTGTCGGAGAATAACTACGGGACAGTTTTTCGTAACAGAGGAGTGCAAGATAATAAGCGGCCGCACCGTCGATAAGAGTACGGTTGCGTTTTAAATCGTAAAAAGGAAAAATCGTTTCAACCGCTTTTTTGCGCGTATCCTCATCTTCAACAATTTTATCGATAAGTTCCGAATCCGAAAAATGTTCAAAATCATTCCATAATAATGCGGCATGACAAACCGGACAAGCGGCAACCGCATAAATCATCGGATAAATGGGACCGAATTTTGCAGAGGGTTCAAAAAGTCTTCGCAGCTCATCGGTTAAGCTACCGGCAATCATACGGCCGCCGCCGGTAAGCATTTCTTCTTTTGCAAAACTCTTTTTACAAAAGGGGCACATTATCTTTTGCTTTGAATAAAACGAAACGGCTAAATTTTTACTTTCGAATTTCTTTGCATAACGCTGCATTACCGCCTCCGATTAAAAAATTACCGCAAACCGATTACAAATCAGCCGGCTGTTTGGAGAATCCCGATTTCGATTCCAATATTACCTGTGCAACAGCATAACATTTTTCATGCGATAATGAAAGATGTATAAAATCGATTCCGCGTTTTTTTAACAAAGCCTGCGCCCGTCCGTACAGGCGCAAAAAAGGTTTACCCGCCTCGTCCTTTGTTACACAGACATCGGCCAAATTAAAACCGGATAATCCCGTTCCCAAAGCTTTACCGAACGCTTCTTTCGCCGCAAAACGCACCGCCAAACTTTGCGCCGCCTTTCGCTTATGCAAAAACGGCAACTCCTTCAGTTCATCGGGATGAAAAAACCGATTCATCAAAGCCGGATTTTCAATCCACGGTATAAACCGTTCAGTGTATACAATATCTATGCCGCACCCTGCAATCATAACTCATCTTCGAGAGAAGGCAGGGGGGCCGTATTTTCAACCAACTGTACCTTCAATGTCGGGGGCTCAATACTCACTACCGAAAACTCATCGGGAATATATACTCGCAGCGGAACGGAATAAGTACCGACTTCATGTATATCCGAAAAATCCGCCTGTACGACCGTATCGTCAGGAACAAAAGAATCCAAAACTTTTTTAGGTCCGGATAAAACCAACGTAACTTTTTGCAAAGCTTGTTCGGTTTTCAGCTTGGAATCCAAATCCAACGACTGTACGGACAAATTTGAAAAACGCCGTGTATCAAGCCGCGGCGAAATATCAACCTTAATGGAAGAATCGGGAACACCGAGAATCTGAATTCTCTTTGAAGAACGCTCGATTGTTACGGGAGCTTTAAAGCCCGTTTTTCGTTCCTGTAAATCAACGGTACTGCTGTGTACTTCCGTTACGGATGCAACAATTGATTCGGGACCCGAAATTTGTACCTTGGCAGGAGACAGCGTCCACGACGAAACTTCAAAGCCATCGGCAGGCGTTCCGAAAAACAGCGGCGTAACCGGAACCGTTTTATAGGCAATCTTTTCAAACGCAAGAGAAAGGCGGTAGGGTTTTACCTGTATATCAAGCGGTTCCATAAGGGTAAAAAAATCTTTTAAATCCAATTTTACCTGTAAAGTATTATTGCCGGCTTCCGTAACAAGAGAAGTATCTATGTAAGCCTGTATATCGCTTTTTTGCACGATGGCGAGGTTATCGGGTTTTGCACGGACGGTAACACGTACATAAGAGGGAGCTTGCCCGGTAAGTACAAAGTTTCCGCCTTCCCGTATTTGCAGAGGAAGAGAAAAAGATTTTGAATCAAGAGAAACGATTTGGAATGAAAAGTACAAAATAACGGCGGCGGCGATTGAAAACAATTTGACGGGCCAATTTGAAAACAATTCGGCGGTAAATTCCCGAAATTTCATGCAGCTTCCTCCCGATCGGCCGAACTCGACGTGATTTCCAAAAGATTTTCCAAGGTAGCGGTCAACTGTTCCATTGTTAAATCATAGTGCAAGTGAGAATCGTAGGCCAAACTGATTGCTCCGCTTTCTTCGGATACGATAAGCACAACCGCATCCGTTTCTTCCGATACGCCGAGGGCCGCCCTGTGGCGAGTACCGAAGGTTTTGCGTATATCGTACTGCTCCGACAAGGGCAAAAAACAGCCGGCTGCCGTTATCTTCCCGTCCTGAATAACGGCCGCTCCGTCATGCAGAGGCGTATCGTGCCCGAAGATGGTAACCAAAAGGCTTGATGTAAGGTCGGCGTTCAAATAAGTGCCCGTATCCATAATATCTTTAAGCGAAGTTTTGCGTGTAAAAACGGCAAGCATTCCGCGTTTTTGTTTGGAAAGCATTTCGGCCGCAATCAATACCGAATCGATATACGCATGTTTGGTACGGCGGCGGAATTTAAACCACTGCGTTTGTCCGAGCTTAAAAATGATTTTCCGTAATTCCGGCTGAAAGACGATTGCAAAACCGATTAACACACCGGG
>CAUURR010000198.1:0-3727 GCA_963547555.1 uncultured Treponema sp.
ACCACTTCAACGTAGGTTTCAAAGGCCTTATTCGTTTTAAAAATATCGGGAGGGACCGCACGCACAAGGGCTCCGCTTCGTATGCCGCCGGAGGACGCAAGGGCGGTTCCCTGCCGCTCGATAAAGATGCGCCCTGCGATTAAAACTTCGAGGGAGGCGGCAAGTTCATGCAGTTCGTCTAAATCGGAATCGTTTTCAAAAACATACGGGGGCGCGACAGCCTGTACGTGATAACTTGAAAGCCCTATCATGCGCTCGGTAATTCCTTCTATCATGCCTTCGGCTACAACGAGCACGACAATAAGGGGAACCAAACTTAAAGCAATACCGAAAGCCGCCCCGAAAAGGCTTTTTCGTCCGTTTGAAGAACTTGTGCGGTTGGGTTTTACAATACGCAGGGCGTATAAAAACGATGCTTTAAAAGTCATTGACAAGCCTGCCCTCTTTTATACGAAAACACTCGTCGGCACCGCCGGTTAAAGATATATCGTGGGTTACCATCACAAGCGTTTTACGGTATTTTTCGACAACCGAAAAAAGCAGACTGCCGACAAGGCGGGCATTCTCGGGGTCAAGGTTACCGGTAGGCTCGTCGGCTAAAATCAGTTCGGGATCCGCAATTAACGAACGCGCAACCGCCGCCCGCTGGCGTTCACCGCCTGAAAGCTGTGACGGCAGGTGGTTCATACGTTTTTCGAGTCCCACATCGGCAAGAAGCTGTGCCGCCCGCTCTTTTGCTTCTTTTTTTGAAACGCCTTTCATATAAAGGGGCAAAAACACGTTTTCAAGGGCGGTAAAATCCTTTAACAAATAATGAAACTGAAAAATAAGGCCCAAAAAAGAAGAACGGTATTCGGCGGCACGATTTTCATCCAAATCCGCGACGTCGTAATCCCCTACCCTCACGGTTCCGGCGGTGGGCACATCAAGGGCACCGATAATATTCAGCAGGGTACTTTTACCGCTTCCGCTTTCACCTAAAATCAGGGTTTTACTTCCGCGCTTTACCGTCATATTCAAACCGGAAAAGATAGTCAGATTTTCGCCCGTTTCCCTATATGTTTTTTCAAGTCCGCTTATATAAATCAGATTTTCAGCCGGCGTTTTATTCATAACGAAGCACCTCCGCAATCGACAGTTTTAAAATATGTTTACTCGCCGCACACGAAGAAATAAGGGCGGACAATATACCGAAAAGCGTTATAACGGCGGTTTCCCCGAAAAACATGCGTGCCGGAATTTGCGCATAAAACATAAACATTGAATTTTCGGTTAAAAACGCAAGATTTGCGGGATTGAACACAAAAATCAGGGCGTACTGTATATAATACATGGTTTTTGAAATAATAAAAAAAACGCTTTCCATACGCACGCTGATAAGCATACCCAAAAGCAAACCCGGAACGGCTCCGCCCAAACCGATTAAAAGTCCCTGCATTAAAAAAACCGCCTGTATATAAAAGGGCTTGGCTCCCAGCGCCGACAAAACCGATATTTCTTCGCGCCGCTCGAATATCATACGGCGCATTGCATTGAAGATATTGACGGCAACAACCACAAAGATAATAAAAACAAGCATCATCAATATGTTTTTTTCCGTCTTTAATGCCCCGAAAAAAGACTTGTTATACGTGCGCCATGATTCGGCTCGAACACCCGGCACGCTTTGTTTCAGGGCGTGAATGAATTTTCCGTCTTGAGCAATTTTATTCAGTTTTATGCCGTAAGCAAGCGGACCGACCGACAGCCGTTTTGCCGTATCGAGAGAAAAAAACATAAAGCTTGCGTTTATATCCGCATATGCGCATGAAAAGATTCCCGAAACGGTAAAAACACGGCTTGCGGACAAAAGCTCCGTGTCCGAAGAACCTGAAAGTGCCAAAAGGCTGACCGTATCTCCCATACCGACACCCAATACGCGCGCCAATCGGGAACCGATAACAACCTTGCCGCCGCTTAAATCGAAGCTTCCCGCCTGTAGGCTTATTTGATTTGCAAAGCCTTCGTCGGTTTCCAATATGTTTTCGGGAACAAAACGTATAAAGGCGGCTTCCTGACGGCCGCTTTTTCCGACGCTTAAAGCTTGGGCTTCGGCAAATGGCGAAAAACCGCGCACAAGAGAACTGTCTTCCAAAAAATCAACAAGGACGGCCGTTTCCGTTTGCGATACCGGATAAGAGCGCACGTGAAAAGAACTGAGTTCCAAAATACTTTCTATGTAGCCGCTTTGAAAACCGTTCATAACCGCCATAACGACGATGAGTGTCATAACGCCGAAAGCGATTCCCGCCGAAGCAAGAAAAGAAGTGAGAGCGTTTTTTCCCCTGCCGTCAACGCGGGCAAAACGGCGCGAAACGAATAAAATCCATGCACCCGTATTCGGCAATTTCATAACGCGCGCTCCCGTTTTTTTATACCGTTTTCATAGACCATTTCGGAAACGGGTATTTCGTTTTTATAGAGTTTCACAATACGTGTACCGCCTGCAAAAAAAACGGTTTCTTCCCAATCTTCGGGAGAAGAATATATTTTTTGCCGTATTTTATCGCCGTTCCTGTAATAAAATTCATCGGGGGATGAACCGCCCTCGGCATAGCGGTATGCTTTTTTTTCAATGCGTTTTGTATCGGAAACAGTCCGCTTTTGCCCGAGAAACTTTGTATCGCCTGCCGAAACGGCGGCGTATTCGATAATTTCTTCGATAAGACGCTTATCTTCATCGTAGCGGAAAGTTTCGGTAGAAAAAAGGATTTTATCGGATTTCGGACGGGTATTTTTTTCGGACTCGGACGGAGATGGAGCCGGCACCTTGCCTGCTTTATCTTTTTTTTCTTCGATGTTTTTGCCCTCGGCGGAAGTTCCGTCTGTTACCGTATAAATTTCGCGCACGGCCGGAAGTCCCGCCTCCGTAAATCGTTCGTGAATAATGCACTTTTTTTCGTTATCGGTAGTAACTGCACTTACGGGAAAAGGAGATTCGCCTTCGTAGCTGTAATCGATAACGGAAAGCGGTTCTGTTTGATCCGTATTCCACACGATTTTTTGTACAAGCCGTTTTAAAGAATCGAATTGTTTTTGTACAAGAATACCGTCCGCCGAACGCAGAGTACGGCTTTGAACGGAATCGGTAAAAAAAGAACCTTCACCATCGATAAACCGCCGTAAACCGCCGTTTTGAAAAACCGAAGCTTCCTGCGCCGACAGCTTTTGCATACCGAACAAGAAGACGGCGGACAAAAAAGCGCACAAAAACAGTAAAGGCCGAAATCCGCACGGAACGGACATTCCTGTCCCCTTCAAAAAAAGCCCCCTTTTATTCCGCAAAAAAATCGGCGGCAAAACGTTCGGCATCCGCAAACCGTATGTCGGTATATGTTTCCCCCGAACCGATAAAGGCAAGCGGAATTCCCAATTCCTTTGAAACCGAAAAAATGCAGCCGCCCTTAGCACTTGAATCGTGTTTGCTTAAAAATACGGCATCTATTCCCACCGCTTCATGAAAAGCTTCGGCTTGGCGGAAAGCGTTTTGTCCGGTTGTACTGTCGAGTACGAGTATTTTTTTATATGCCCCCGGACTTGCCTTTGAAGCGGCAATGCGGTCTATTTTTTGTAATTCGCGTACAAGGTTGTCTTTGTTGTGCAGGCGGCCTGCCGTATCGGCTATTACAAGACCGCACCCCTTTGAGGCAAGTGCATCGGCGGCATCGAATACCACGGCGGCGGGGTC
>CAUURR010000199.1:0-3709 GCA_963547555.1 uncultured Treponema sp.
ACAATATTTATTGCACTTCCTCGCTCTGCTGCGGAAGTGCTGAAAAAATATTTTTCGGAATTTGATAATTCCTCAAAATATTTTTATAGGAGAAGAATATGCCTAAGTCATTATTTGTAGACCCTAAAAAGGTCAGAAAGGCGGAAATCTTAAAAATTAAAGATATTCCGGTAAACCAATATCAAAGCAATTTTGAAAAAGAGCTTAAAACTTACGGATCGGACGGACTTAAAAGAATCCTCTACGATATGCAGACAATCCGCGCCTTTGAAACCATGCTCAATACATTCAAAACCCAGGGCGCATGGGAAAATATCGAATATAACCACAAGGGCCCTGCCCACCTTTCCATGGGACAGGAAGCCGCCGCGGTCGGTCAGTGCGTCAACTTGGGAATAGACGATTTTATCTTCGGTTCACACAGAAGCCACGGCGAAATCCTTGCTAAGTGCTATTCGGCTGTGGAAAAACTGAGCGAAAAAGAACTCGAAAAAATCATGAAAGAATTTTTAGGCGGCGACACGCTTAAAATGGCCGAAAAAATCGGCTACAAAAACGTCAAGGATTTGGCGGAAAACTTTGTTTTATACGGAACACTTGCCGAAATCTTTGCCCGCAACGCAGGCTTTAACCGCGGTTTGGGCGGTTCAATGCACGCATACTTTTTGCCTTTCGGTTCCATGCCCAACAACGCAATCGTAGGAGGAAGCGCCGACATTGCAACAGGCTCCGCCCTCTTTAAGCGCATCAATAAAAAGAAAGGCATCGTTATTTCCAACGTCGGAGATGCGGCTCTCGGCTGCGGTCCGGTATGGGAAGCGATGATGATGGCTGCAATGGACCAGTACAACAATCTTTGGCCCGAATCGGTCGGAGGAGCGCCGCCTATTTTGTTTAACTTTTTCAACAACTTTTACGGTATGGGCGGTCAAACCTGCGGTGAAACCATGGGCTATCAATATGTGGCGCGCGTCGGAGCGGGCGTCAATCCGGACAATATGCACGCCGAGCGCGTAGACGGTTACAATCCTTTGGCCGTCGCCGACGCAATCGCACGCAAAAAAGAAATCCTCTTAAAGGGCAAGGGCCCCGTTCTTTTGGACACGATTACCTACCGCGTTTCAGGGCACTCTCCCTCGGACGCTTCCAGCTACCGCACCAAAGAAGAAATCGAAGCCTGGGAAAAAGCGGACGCAATCGAAGAATACAAAAACTATCTGATTAAAAACAAACTGATTACAAAGAGCGATGCGGAAAAACAGGAACAGGCAATCCGCGAAAAACTGATTCAAGTGGTAAAATTGGCGGTTAACGACGAAGAAAGTCCGCGTGCAAGCGCCGCCTTTATCGAATCGGTTATGTTTTCGAATACCAAAGCCGAAAAAATGGAAGAAGGCAAGCCTGAAGTGCTCGACGTCAATCCCGAAACAAACGTGCGCTTAAAGGCGATTGCCGGAAAGGTACGCTCAGCCTTCGGTCCGGACGGAAAGCCCGTTTCCAAAAACAAAACATTTCAATACCGCGACGGTTTGTTTGAAGCTATGTTCCACCGCTTTACGATTGACCCGACCATGGCCGCATGGGGTGAAGAAAACCGCGATTGGGGCGGAGCATTCGCCGTATACCGCGGCTTAACCGAAGCCCTTCCCTATCAGCGCCTGTTCAACAGTCCCATATCCGAAGCCGCAATCGTCGGCGCAGGCGTCGGCTACGCAATGAGCGGAGGACGGGCTGTCGTTGAATTGATGTACTGCGACTTTATGGGACGCGCCGGAGACGAAATATTCAATCAGGCGTCCAAGTGGCAGTCCATGTCGGCAGGCCTTCTTAAAATGCCGCTTACGGTACGCGTTTCGGTCGGTAACAAATACGGCGCACAGCACAGTCAGGATTGGAGTGCCATCGTCGCGGCAATCCCCGGTCTTAAAGCCGTATTCCCGGCAACTCCCTACGATGCAAAGGGTATGCTGAACTACGCCCTTCGCGGCACCGATCCGGTAATCTTTTTTGAAAGCCAAAAGCTCTACGATAAGGGCGAAGAATTTGAAAAAGAAGTTCCTGCAGGCTACTATGAAGTCCCCGAAGGAGAACCGGCAGTCCGCAAAACGGGTAAGGATATTACCATTGCAACATTGGGTGCAACGCTGTATACTGCAATGGACACGGCAAAGATTTTACAGGAAAAGTACGGTATGGATGCCGAAGTTATCGATATTCGCTGGATTAACCCGCTGAACTACGAAAAACTGGTTGAATCGGTAAAGAAAACGGGTAAAATCCTGCTTGCAAGCGATGCGGCCGAACGCGGTTCTTACCTGCACACGGTTGCTTCCAACATCGGCGCCCTGGCCTTCGATTACTTGGACGCACCGCCTGCCGTTTTGGGAAGCCGCAACTGGATAACCCCCGCCCCCGAATGCGAGCACTATTATTTCCCGAGTACGGAGTGGATGCTGGATACGATTCACGAAAGAATCATTCCCTTGAAAGGACATACGCCCAAATCCGTCCAAACAACGATGGATATTATGCGCAAAAACCGTATGGGAGTTTAAAAATCGTACAGGATGTACGATTTTTAACTTGAGTTTTGCAGGTACTGCAAAACTCAAGACATAGTGCTTTTTGCACATCCGTGTGCAAATATAAAGGAAAAGAATTTATTTGCACACGATCGCCCCCCGGTTCATTTAAGGGAGGTTTAAAGTGAGCGTCTAAAATGGAGCCGCTCACTTTAACTTGAGAAGGCAGGTTATGAACGATTACGGAAAAATAAACGAGTTTAAAATCGCGGGAGAAAGGCGTATTGCCGCTCTTCAATCATGGATTGAAAAAAACGGCAGCGATCTTCCGCCTTTGAACAAACAAACGAACAATCATATTCACACGATATACAGCTTCAGTCCCTACACTCCGGCTATGGCCGCTTTAAAAGCGCGTGAGGCGGGACTTTCGGTTGCAGGTTCGGTAGACCACGATTCCGTATCGGCGGCCGGAGAAATGACCGATGCTTGTCATTTATTGGGTATGGGAAGCGTTACGGGCTTTGAAGTGCGCGTAAGTTTTAAGCACACGCGCTTTGCCGATATGAAACTGAACAATCCCGATTCCGCAGGTATTGTATATATGACCGTACAGGGCATTCCCGCATCTAAAAGGGAGTTGGCCGCCTTGTTTTTAAAACCCCTGCGGGAAGCCCGTAAAAAACGCAGTATCGCGATGACCGAAGCTTTAAACGAAATAATCACCGAAGCGGGCTTAAAACCGCTGTCATACGAAAAAGACATCGAGCCTTTATCAAAAACCGAGGAAGGCGGCGGCGTTACCGAGCGACATATTTTGTTTGCCTTGGCAAAACGCTTTACGGATGTCTACGGTATCGGAGAAGAACTTTTAAAAAACTTAAAGGCGCGCTTTAATTTACATATAGAAGGAAAAATAGCCGAACGGCTCGGAGATGCGTCAAATCCGCATTACCTCTACGATTTACTCGGTGTATTAAAAAGTGAATTTTTACCGCGTGTTTTTATTCAGCCCGGAAGCGACGAGTGTATTCCTGCCGAAACGGTTACCGCATTTGCCCGATCAATCGGGGCAATACCCGCCTATGCTTATTTGGGCGATATAACCGAATCTCCTACCGGCGATAAAAAAGCTGAAAAATTCGAAGACGATGTGTTGGAGGATGTGTTTCCCGTTCTGAAAGACG
>CAUURR010000200.1:0-3682 GCA_963547555.1 uncultured Treponema sp.
AGGAGTTATACCCCTAAAGGGTATCGGGGGTTCGAATCCCCCCTGCTCCGTACCGAATAAAATCGTACGGTTTTGTTTGCGGAAAAAATTGAATGAGACTATAGCTCAGCTGGATAGAGCGTCAGATTGCGGATCTGAAGGCCGGAGGTTCGAACCCTCTTAGTCTCGTAACAACACGTGCCTATGGAGAGATGCGAGAGCGGTCGAATCGGGCGGTCTCGAAAACCGTTGTACCGCAAGGTACCGGGGGTTCGAATCCCCCTCTCTCCGCTCTTTTTGCAAACAGAGTAATAAAACGGATTGTCAAAAAGCTCACATCTTTAAGGCAGTCCCCTTATGTGTGCGGGTTGGTTTTGGAGAGATGTCCGAGCGGTCGATGGTGCAGTCTTGGAAAGGCTGTGTACTGAAAGGTACCGGGGGTTCGAATCCCCCTCTCTCCGCAGTTCGTTTTAAAAAGTTTTTAATGTATGCGCGAATAAAGGCTCTTCGGATGAGTTCGGGTCCTATGCAAGAAATGTTTTCAAACCCCGTCAGATCCGGAAGGAAGCAGCGGTAGAAAACTCCTTTCTGTGCCGTAGTCAACCCGAGCTCTTCCGAGGGGCTTTTTTTCTTGTCAAATTCAGGTATGAATAAATCGAATAAAAGTTGTATGTATATCCGTCAAGTTCCGTCAAAGTTCTTGACCGCTTTATCTCTTACAAGTACAATAGCGCCTATGGATACGATGAATGTTGTTATTACCGTTTCGGGAACCGACCGCTCGGGCATTATTGCAAAGGTAAGCTCGGCGCTTTTTTCATACAATATAAATATTGCCGATATAAGCCAAACGATTTTATCGGGAAACTTTATTATGATGATGGTTGCCGACTTGTCGCAGTCTTCGATTACGATTGCCGAATTGCGCGAAAAAGCGGACGAACTCGGCAAAGACTTGGGTGTCGATATTCACATTATGCATGAGCGCGTATTCAACGCCATGCACCGCATCTAGTCCGAGACACCGCATCTAGTACGATTGACCGCCTGAGGGCATAAACGTATAATAAAGATATGAAAGAAACGGAAACTCTATGCCCCTGCGGTTCGGGGGAAAAATTCAATACCTGCTGCGAACCGATTATAAGCGGTAAAAGCGCGGCACCCACCGCAGAGCGTTTAATGCGTGCCCGTTATTCGGCGTACGCGGTACACAACATCGATTTTATTATTTCAAGCTGCGTGCGCGAAAAAGATGAAAATTCTATCGATGCCGAAGAAACACGCAGATGGAGCGAAGAATCCGAATGGCTGGGCTTGACGATTTTACGTACCGAAAAAGGCGGCGAAAACGATACAAGCGGCATTGTCGAATTTACGGCAGCCTATAAGCGAAAAGGTTTAAAGGATGTGCATAAAGAAAGGGCCGAATTCGTAAAAGAAAAAGGGCGGTGGCTTTATAAGTCGGGAAACGTTACGCCCGTTACGATTATGCGTGAAGGTAAAAAAGTCGGGCGCAACGAAAGCTGCCCCTGCGGCTCCGGCAAAAAATATAAACACTGTTGCGGGAGATAAGCCGCAACTGTGTCCATTGTTGCCGCGGATAGGTCATTATGCAGATTAAAACGGGATTTCATACAATAGAAGAATATCTTCGCAGTTTGGAAGCGCAAAAAGCTTCGGGTAAAAGTATTGTACCGGGAACCGAAGTCCGCTACGCAAAGGCCGGTCCTCGCGTAAAAAAGATTATAGAGCTTGCGCGTAAAATTGCGGTGCCTGTCGTACAAACGGATAATGCGCACTTGGATGCTTTGGTACGTACTCTCGACGAACCGGCGCGCGACCACCGCGGTATTGTTCTTACAGTCGGCGGCGAAGAACCGCGGCGAAAAGAAATCGACTTTGATTCTTACCTCGCCGAATTATGTGAAACCTGCAAGCGCGAAAAACGGGGCGCCCTTGTTGTAATTTTGGATTCGGTTACCGACCCGCACAATGTCGGCGCGGTTATCCGAAGCTGCGATCAGCTGGGGGCAGACTTGCTGGTGCTTCCCGAAAAGCGCGCTGCAAATGAGTCGGCGGTTATAGAGCGCTCAAGTGCCGGAGCTTCTGCATGGGTTCCGACGGCCGTTGTTACCAATTTGGTACGCGCGGTTGAAAAATTACAGGAAGCCGGTTTTTGGGTATACGGAGCGGCGGCAAACGGAAGTGCAGCCCACACGCTTGATTTGACCGGCAAAACCGCCCTGATTATGGGAAGCGAGGGTTCGGGTATCGGCCGGCTTTTGGCAAAAAAATGCGACGGTTTTATAGCAATACCCTGCTGCGGAAAATTGGACAGCTTAAACGTATCCGTTGCCGCAGGTATTTTACTGTATGAGCGGCGGCGGCAGTGCCTTACAAAAAAACAAGGCGGCATAGAATCGGAATGACGCATAATGAATGCAACAAAAGCCTTTAAAACGAGTCTAAATACATATCGGAGGAACGATGAATAATTCAGCGCATAAAGGACTTGAACTGACAATCCGTGAAGAAGCGGAATTGAAAATTCAGGAGATAAAACGCAAAGCAAAAGAAGATATTGAAACCGTAAAATACGAAATGCAGCTTAAACTTTTGGCAGACAACAAAAAGGCCATAGACCGTGCCTGTAAAAAAGAAAACAGAAGACGCTACCGCGAAGCAAAACGCGAAGAATATCGCCGGCGGACAAAGCGTTATTCAATCGGTGAAGAAATATTCAATTCCATCACACACGGCATAGGGGCAGGGCTTGCCATTGCGGCTTTGGTGCTTTTAATTGTAAAAGCCGCGCTCCGTTCGCCCGCAGGACAAACCCCTTACTATGTCGTAAGCTGGACGCTTTTCGGTTTTTCCCTCGTTATTCTCTATCTTATGTCCACGCTTTACCACGCGCTCACCCCGCCCAAGGCAAAAAGCGTTTTTTCAATTTTTGACCATGCATCGATTTATATTTTAATTGCGGGAACCTATACACCTTTTTGCCTCGCTTCATTAAACGGAGCCCTCGGCTGGACCTTATTCGGAATTATTTGGGGCTTGGCGGTAATCGGTATTACCCTGTACTCGGTATTCGGCAACAAGCTGCGCACCGCTTCGGTTATCACCTATATCCTGATGGGCTGGCTTATCATCTTCGCCTTTAAATCCATGTACCGCGTTTTACCGAATATAAGCATTATGTTTTTAATCGGCGGAGGACTTGCCTATACGGCGGGTGTCCTGTTTTACGCAATGAAAAACCGCAAATGGATGCATTCGATTTGGCACCTTTTTGTAATGGCCGGAAGCGTGCTTCATTTTTTTGCGGTGTATTTTTCGATTTGATTCGGGAGATTTATTATGAATAAGATTGTCGTACTTGACGGTTATCCTGCAAACCCCGGTGACCTTTCATGGGATGAATTAAAAAAACTCGGCGATGTGCGTATATATGAAAAAACCGCCGAAAGCGAAACGCTCACTCATATCGCGGATGCCGCGTATATTTTTACAAACAAGGTTCCGATTACAAAAGAAATAATGGATGCGTGCCCGAACCTGAAATTCATCGGCGTACTTGCAACCGGTTATAATATTATCGATACGAAAGCGGCAAAAGAAAAAGGCATCGCCGTTGCAAATATTCCCGCATACAGTAGAAAATCGGTTGCCCAATACGTTTTTGCCCTTTTATTGG
>CAUURR010000201.1:0-3653 GCA_963547555.1 uncultured Treponema sp.
GCAAACTCGCATATTTTATGCCGTTTCTCACTGGCGTTGCGAAACGGTGTAAAAATCAAATCGGAAACTGATGTTTCTTCTTTGATTTTTTATAGGAGACATGATAAAAAGTTCCGGCTGAGATAGCGCCGGCACTTTTTATCTCGAGTTTGGCGAGGCGGCAAACTCGCATATTTATTAGGAGAAGGTATGAGAAGAGTTGTTATTACGGGAATGGGGGCGGTAACGCCTTTAGGAAACAGTCTTGATGAAACGTGGAAAGGCATAAAGGGAGGAAAGTGCGGAATCGGAAATATAACCGGTTTCGACTGTTCCGATTATAAAGTTCAAATTGCGGCGGAAGTAAAAAACTTTGACGCTTCGCAGTATATGGACAAGCGTGAAGCGCGCAAAATGGCACGTTTTACCCAGTTTGCCGTTGCCGCCGCCGTTCAGGCAATGCGGGATGCGGGTCTTACAAAAGAAACGATAGACGGAGCCCGCACCGGCGTTATGCTCGGCAACGGAATCGGCGGATTTGAAATCTACGAAGCATCTTTTAAAAAATATTTTGAAGCCGGCCCTGCGCGCATTCCTCCGATGACCGTTCCCATGCTTATTCCCAACGAAGCTGCGGGAAACATCAGTATGCTTTTGGGTATTCACGGCCCCTCGTGGACGCTGGCTACCGCATGCGCTTCGGGTACGGATGCCCTCGGCAATGCCTTGGATATGGTGCGATCCGGCCGCGTAGATATGTGTTTTGCAGGCGGAACCGAAGCGACCGTTACGGGGTTCGGCATAAGTTGTTTTACGATTTTGCAAACCCTCGCCTCGGATTACAACGCTGAGCCTGCAAAAGCCTGCTGCCCCTTCGATAAAAAGCGTTCGGGCTTTATTATGGGTGAAGGTTCGGGTATTTTGGTTTTGGAAGAATACGAGCACGCAAAAAAACGCGGCGCAAAAATCTACGCCGAATTTGCAGGCTACGGCGCATCTTCGGACGCATATCACCTTACGAGTCCCGACCCGTCGGGAAACGGAGGTGCCCTTGCGATGACCAATGCACTTAAAGACGCGGGCATAAAACCCGAAGACGTACAGTATTACAACGCACACGGAACGTCGACGCCCATCAACGACCCTGCGGAAACGGCAATGATAAAAAAGGCTTTCGGCGATCATGCCTATAAGATGAAAATATCGTCAACAAAGTCGATGATAGGCCACTGTCTGGGAGCCGCCGGCGCCTTGGAAGCAATTTTTTGCGTAAAGGCGATTCAGGACGGATTTTATCCTCCGACAATCAATTTGACCGAACCCGACCTTGAATCGGGCTGCGATTTGGATTATATTCCCAATAAGGGAATTGAAGGAACAATCAACTGCGCCGCATCCGGCTCTCTCGGTTTCGGCGGACACAACGGCGTTGCCGTATTCAAAAAGGCGGAAACATGAGTTTGACAAAAGATATAGAAAAACTGATACCGCACCGCAGCCCCTTTTTGTTTGTCGATGAAATTATTTCGGCGGACGAAAAGGGCAGTGTGAGTGAACACGTATTTACCGAAAACGAATTTTTCTTTAAAGGGCATTTCCCCGAATATCCGGTGGTGCCCGGCGTTATTTTAGTGGAAACCATGGCTCAAGCCGGCGGGGCTGCGCTGAGTTTTCAAAATGTATTTGAAAAAAACGCCCTGTTTTTTTTGGCGACCGTGGATAAGGTAAAGTTCCGCTCGCAAGTGCGCCCCGGCGACAAGGTGCGTATGGAAGTAACGAACTTGCGTGTTTCCCCGCGCATGATTAAACAGGCCGGAAAAGCCTATGTGGGCGATACCCTCGCCGCTGAAGCCGAATGGATGTGCCTTGTAGGCAGCGCGCAATAATCCGGCCTAACCGCCGTTTAAGTCAATCGAAAGTTGATACTTTCTTTTTGACTTTTTATAGGAGTAAATTATGATTATAAAACCGATGGTACGCGGAAGCGTATGTTTGAATGCTCATCCTGCAGGATGTAAAAAGGCCGTAGAAGATCAAATTGCATATACAAAAAAACAGTCGGCCTCTTATGCAAAAAATACGGTACCGAAAAACGCCCTTATTTTGGGCTGTTCCAACGGATACGGTCTTGCAAGCCGTATTGTCGCCGCCTTCGCTTACGGGGCATCGACTGTCGGCGTGTCCTTTGAAAAAGCGGGAAGCGAAACCAAATGGGGAACCCCCGGCTGGTACAACAACCTCGCCTTTGATAAGGCGGCCGAACGCGAGGGCTTGTTTTCGCACACAATAGACGGAGACGCTTTTTCCGATGAAATTAAGCAAAGCGTTATAGACGCGGCAAAAAAGAAGGGAATAAAGTTCGACTTGGTGATTTACAGTTTGGCAAGTCCCGTCCGCACCGACCCCGATACGGGCATTATGCACAAGTCGGTTTTAAAACCCTTCGGAAAAACTTTTACGGGAAAAACCCTCGATCCCTTTACGGGCGAACTGAAAGAAATTTCCGCAGAGCCTGCAAGCGATGAAGAAGCTGCCGCAACGGTTAAAGTTATGGGCGGCGAAGACTGGGAACGTTGGATTAAAAAATTATCCGAAGCGGGAGTTCTTGCCGACGGCTGTATAACCGCCGCCTATTCGTATATCGGACCCGAAGCGACACAAGCTCTTTACCGCAAGGGAACAATCGGCAAGGCAAAAGAACACCTTGAAGCGACCGCCCACAGCTTAAACGATTTTATGAAATCGTTTTCGGGCAAAGCTTTCGTATCGGTCAACAAGGGGCTGGTTACGCGCGCAAGTGCCGTCATTCCGGTTATACCCCTGTATTTGGCTTCGTTGTTCAAGGTGATGAAAGAAAAGGGCAACCACGAAGGCTGTATAGAACAGATAAACCGTCTTTTTTCGGACAGATTGTACCGCGCCGACGGAACGATTCCCGTCGATTCGGAAAACAGAATCCGCATAGATGACTGGGAACTTTCCGACGATGTGCAAAAAGCGGTCGACGCCTTAATGGTGCAGGTTACGAGCGAAAACAGCGAAAAACTCACCGATTTGGCGGGTTACCGGCACGACTTTTTGGCTACAAACGGCTTCGATATTGCAGGTGTCGATTACGATGCCGATATAGAAAGGTTTGACAGGATTTAATTGGAAAAAGATATTCAAGTGCGGAACAGTGTCAGCGATTTTCTCATTTTTACTAAGCAAACGGGCGGAGACGGTATACAGGTTCGATTGCATGACGAGAATATTTGGCTGACACAAAAGTCGATCGCTCAATTATTTGATTGCTCAACTGATAACATTGCTCTACACTTAAAAAACATATTTCAAACAGGAGAACTTGACGAACAGGCAACTACCGAGGATTCCTCGGTAGTTCAAACAGAAAGCGATAGAAGTGCAGCCCGTTCTGTAAAACACTACGGATTGCAAATGATTATAGCCGTAGGCATTAAGGTTAACTCGGAAAGAGCGGTACAATTTAGAAACTATGGAAGATTATAATAAAGAGTTTAAAATCGATATTCCTAAAAAGCAAAGTGCACTTAAAGCTGAAATCGTCTCTTTTTTAAATAGTACCGATGGAGAAATTTATTTAGGAATTGATGACAATGGAACTATACATTATGATCTTATAAACGAAAAAAAGAAAGTATGGGAAGAAATAC
>CAUURR010000202.1:0-3645 GCA_963547555.1 uncultured Treponema sp.
GAAGCGAAGAAACAATAATAACACCGTATTTGATTGTACGCGCAATTTGTTCAAGACGTTTAATCATTTCGGGGTCGGTAATGGACGCATCGATTGTTTGACCGGAAATCAGTATGTCCCGCAAAATCAACTGAAGCGGATATAATTTTACGTTGTTTATATACACCAATCCGTTAAAAAACGCATTCCAATGGTACACTGCGTAATAAAGACCTATAACGGCTATAATCGATTTTGAAAGGGGCAACACAACACTGATAAAATATTGAAAAATATTGCATCCGTCGACTTCCGCCGCTTCCTGAAGTTCTTTCGGCAAAGAATTGGTATAAAACGAACGCGTAATAATCAAATTGAATACCGAAAATGAGCCTAAAATCATCAAAACAAACCGTGTGTCGATAAGCTTCAGTCTTTTTACAACTAAATATTTCGGAATAAGACCGCCGCTAAAATACATGGTAAAAACAAAAAACAGCATTATGATTGTCTTTCCGCGCAAATCCGAGCGCGACAATGCATAGCCTGCAGGAATCGTAATAGCCAAAGCTAAAAGAGTACCCGATGTCGTATATAAAAAGGTATTAAAATAGCCGCGTAAAATTCTTACATCGCGCAAAATATATGTGTAGCCTTCATTTGTAATGCCCTTAGGCAAAAACCATACCTGTCCGCTGCTTACCAAATCCGGATTGCTGATTGAAGCGATAAATACAAAATATAGAGGATAAAATAAAGAAACGAGTATGATTGTCACCAATACGATTACTGTAATGTCAAAAAATCTGTCGTTGTTCCATAATATTCTTTTTGTGTGCATCACTATCTCCTATCGGCGGCATCTTTTTATTCAAATAACCGATGTATTAAGCCGGCCGCCGTTCTTTATTTTCTAAATAATTCCTACTTTAGTCAGTCTTTTGGACAGTTTGTTGACCGAAAGTAAAAGAGTAAAATTAATCAAGTTGTTAAACAGTCCCACCGCAGCCGACAAACTGAGCTGTCCGCTTTGTATACCGATTTTGTATACATACGTTTCTATAATTTCCGAATAATCCAAATTCAAACTGTTTTGCAGCAAAAAAGCTTTTTCAAAGCCCAAACTCATAATGCGTCCGGCGCTCAAAATAAGCAGCATAACCGCTGTCGGCATAATAGCGGGCCAATCGATATGAATGATTCGCTGTAATTTACTTGCGCCGTCAAGAATAGCCGCCTCGTGCGTTGCAGGATCGACAGAGGTCAATACCGCAATATAGATAATCGAATTCCAGCCCATTTGCTGTATAACTCCCGACCAAACATATACGTGGCGAAAGTTCACAGCCTTAGTCATAAATCCTATAGGCTTTATTCCGAAAACACCCAGTATTTGATTATAGATACCGTCGGTTCCCAACAATACAAAAAGCATACCGCAAAAAACGAAGGTAGAAATTAAGTGCGGTGCTTAGGTAACCATCTGTGTTACTTTTTTCAGTTTTACACTCTGTGTGTAATTTAATAAAAACGCCAGCAAAATGGGAACGGGAAAGCCGGCGGCTAATGCATAAAAACTAAGCAGTAAAGTATTTCTCAGCAATGCAATAAAATGATAAGATTCAAAAAATACTTTGAAATATTTTAAACCGACCCACTGACTGCCGGCGAATCCCAAAGCGGGCTTAAAATTCTTAAATGCAATTTGAATTCCGTACATGGGAAGATAATCAAACAATACGGTATATAAAATTGCCGGAAGTAAAAAAATATATAATATATACGTTTTTTTTATGTATTGTATTACAGTAGTCCTGTTCTTCTTTTTAGTCATACGGCCATGCATTCCTTGATTTTATTAATTTGAATCGAATACGACTCATAAAGCAACGAACCCGTTACGCAGAGGGAGCGAAACGGAATCTTCCGCTCCCTCCGGTTCACGTGTGCTTACGCTTAACGTTTTTTTTGATTGTTGACAAATTCCTGACACAGCTGTGTGTATTCATCAACTTTCAGTTTTTTCAAAATATCCAAGTGCTGTTCCCAGCCTTTATCATCAATACCGTCAACAACGGAAGTCGCTACAAATTTTTTGATATAGTTATCGATATCGGCAAGCAAAATAACTCTTCTGCTTGAATTTTCCGCTGTCGAAAAACCGGGCGGTAAAGCACGTACACCGTAACCGTTGGCAAGTATTTTTTCATTCAATTCGGGTTTTAAATGTTTTTCGCCTTGCAATTTTCCGGTGTATGACAAATCAAGATATGCCGGAGACTTTCCCGCAAAAGATTGAATGTTTCGCAATTCCGCCTTGTTTGTCGCACCGTATTTTTTTTGTATTTCGGGGTCATTCAATAAAACAATCTTTTTTTCGCCGTCGGCGTTTATTTCGTACTTCCACATTTCATTTTCGACACCGCGGTTCCATGCAAGAATGGTATCCGTATCCTTATTGCAGTAATCATACCAGCGTACCAAAGCACCCGGATTTTTACACGTTTTACTGATACTGAAACCGTCGGTATGTTCAACGTTGTTGATTCCGACCGTAATGTTTCCGTCCTTGTCTGCAAGCAGTAAGGGAATCCACGGCTGTTTTTTATCATAACAGATAACGACACCGTATTTATTTACACTGTCGGCAAGTTTTGCTTTATACTGTTCCTGACTGTGGGTAAAACATTCACTGTCGATAAGACCTTCTTTATAAAGCTCGTGATAATATTTAAGTGCATCAAAGTAGGCCGGCTGCTGTGCGGCAAAAGAAACGATATCGTTCTTTGTCATTACGTGATGTGCGCTTTCAAAAACACCGAAAGCCGACAACGCGTTTTCCATACCGTCTCCCCATCCCCATATACCGCGGAAAGTCATAGGTACTTCATCGTTTTTATCACCGTTGCCGTTCGGATCGCCGTTTTTAAACGCACGCAAAACATCTCTGAGCTCTTCGGCATTTTTAGGAACGTCTTTTCCCACGGCTTTGAGCCAATCACTGTTGATATACAGCTGCGAGTCGACAACATTCCAATATGTTTCATCCCCCATGGGCAAGCTGTGGATATGTCCGTCCGGAGCCCGCAATATATCCCAATATTCGGGGCGCGAATTAAAGAAACGCACTACATTGGGAGCTATTTCTTCGGTCAAATACTCATCCAACGAAGCCAGCTGCTCATATTTTTCCGCGACATTCATGTTACCCAAAAACGCATCGGGCAAGGCATCCGCACTGAATAAAATATTTACCTTTTCTTCCCAGCTGGAAGCGGCAACTTCAATAAAATTCGTTACCACATTTGTTTCTTCGATAGCTTTTTTTACCGCGGGTTTATCATTGGCCGCGACAATCGGTGACAACTGAGAAACGTAAATATCGAAAGTTTCTTTTTCGTTCAGAATGGGATATCCGGTTCGATTGAATTTACCGGATACATTTTTTTTGCGTGCTTTGTTTACCGCAGGCCGTACACATAAGGACGACCAAAAGCACACCGACAACATAAAAATGCATCTTTTTCATACAGTATCCTCCAATAAGCTGCATAAAAATATTTGGATAAAATTGTTTTACGTATAGAAAATAAGGGAAGCATATAAAAACATCGATACCGCTTTCATAGCACTTTATTACCTATTCGAAAAAACATTTGCATACGA
>CAUURR010000203.1:0-3639 GCA_963547555.1 uncultured Treponema sp.
CGACATCGACCATTATTTTGTACAGCTTTTCGGCGTTTTCAACCTTTTCGCAGGATAAAATCGTTCCCGCCCTCATATCCAATTTTGCAAAATCGTCGTATTCGATAATGTCTTTCATAATAACTCCTGTGTATTTTACTCCCAGCCGAAGGTAGCAGGCGGCTTGTTGGTGATGTCGTAGTAAACCGCGTCGATAAAGTCGAACGCTGTTATACGCTCGAGGGCGGCAAGAAGAACGTGAGGGGCAAGTCGGGCGAAGCGTGCGGTCATAACGTCTTCGGATACAACCGGGCGCAGTACAATAGCGCAGTGTCCGTCTTCGGCGGCATAGGGGAGGTTTATCGTTAAGTGCTGGAAGATTTTTGCATACCATGAGGATTTACGAAGTTCATCCATCATTGCCGTATCGGCTTCGCGTATGTGGTCGAGCCGCCCCTTGTCGCAATAGCCTTCGATAAGACGGCAGCCTCTTTTTTCGTAAAGCGCCCATACGGTGCGGTTTATCTTTTCACATGAATTGGTCAGTTGTGAAGATATGTGTTCAAAGCCGGACCATAACTGCGGGGCTGCGATAAAAGTTTTTTGTATTTTTTGTAAAACGGCTTTTTTATCCGCGTATTCGTCTTCGCTTGCGGTGTACAAAACCGCGGGGAAACGATAGGTGCGGAAATCCCCCTGTACGCCGACCGATTTTACGGGTAAAACGCCGATACGCTCTATGCAGGCAACTGTTTCGGCAAAGCCTTCGACTTTTGCGTTTGTAACGGCATCGGTAAGTCCTTTGGCCTCCGTTTCGACTGCGGGCGAGGAGGGGGAAACTGATGAACGCTTTTTCAGTTCGGTAAGGGCGGCGCTTGTTTGTGCAAGGGCTTCTTTATATTCTGAAGGATTCTCGAGCTTTCCGGTGCTTCCCAAAACGTTTATCGAAAGGCCGGGTCCGGGGAAGGGGTGGCGCATAACCAGAGCGTCCGGAAGACCGAGGCGTTTTCCGATAATGCGCACCTCGTCCTTATATAAATCCTTTAAGGGCTCGATAATCAAGCCTTTTTCAATCAATTCCTGAATGCCCGCAACACGGTTGTGGTGTGTTTTTATAACCTGTGCGTTTTTTGTTCCGCCGGATTCTATAATATCGGGGTAAAGCGTTCCCTGCGCCAAAAGCCAGTTATCCGAGTCCAATCCGTATTTTGATGCAACTTCGTCGCGCACTTTGATAAAGGTTTCGCCGACGGCATGGCGTTTTTTTTGCGGGTCGGTTTCGCGGTATACGGCTTTCAAAAAGCGATCGGAAGCGTCTTCGACGATAAAGTTTGTAAATCCGAATGAACGGTAGCGCTCGGCAATCAATGCGCTTTCGTTTTTACGCATAAAGCCGTTATCTATGTGAAGACCTTTAACACGCTCCGTGCCGAGTGCCTTATTTAAAAGGGCAAAGGCCACGGTTGAGTCTACGCCGCCTGATAAAAACAATAGCACCGAACGGTTTTTTGCATCCCGGCGAATATCTTCTATAATTTCGTTAAGCAGTGCATCCGTATTTCTCGTTTTCTCTATTTTGCAAAATTTTGCGAAATTATCTAAAATCTCTATTCCTTGAAGAGTATCTTTTACTTCCGTATGAAATTGCAAGCCGAAACGTTTTTTTTCAAGGTTTTGAACCGCGGCATAGGCGCAGCTTGCCGTGTATGCGGTACATTCAAATCCCGCAGGCAAAACGCTTACTTCATCTTGATGGCTCATCCATACTTGCGAGGGAAAGTCGATATTTTCAAAGAGGGGAGAGGGATTTTCTTTGCGAGCAAGTAAAGAAGCAATACCGAATTCTCCCGTTTCGGCCTTTTGGACGGTGCCGCCGTAGTGCTTGCACATAAGCTGGTGCCCGTAGCATAAACCGAGTATCGGAATATCCAAATCGAAAATCGCCGCATTGAATTCGGGAACATCTTTTTCGTAGACCGAAGCGGGACCGCCTGATAAAATAATGCCGCAGGTATGTTCAAATGCATCGGCTGCGGATGCGGGGGACGCGATTTCGGCATAATAGCCCAAAAGGCGAAGGCGTTTTGTTATTAAGTGTGCATATTGACTTCCGAAGTCAAGGACTTTTATATGTTCGTGCATAATTTTTCCCGTTTTATTGTTGTTTTTGTTAGCGGCGTTCCGTTTGTTGCAAGGCGGCACCGATAAAGTCCCTAAACAGGGGATGAGCCCTGTTCGGGCGCGATTTGAATTCGGGGTGGAATTGTACGGCAAGCATCCACGGATGTGCCGTTGTATCGAGTTCCGCAATTTCAACCAAACCGCGCTCTTCGTTTATGCCGCTGAACTTTAAGCCGGCTTTTTCAAAGCGGTCTTTAAAATCGTTGTTAAACTCGTAACGGTGACGATGCCGTTCCCATATCTTTTTTTCGCCGTATGCCTTTTGTGCAAGAGAGGTGTCTGCAAGGCTGCACTCGTATTTTCCCAAACGTAAAGTTCCGCCCATAAGGCCGCCGGGAACTTCGGTACCGGCTTTATCGCTCATAAGGGCGATGACCGGGCAGCCCGTGTTTTGATTCATTTCGGTTGAATCGGCATCCTTTAAGCCCAATACGTTACGCGCATACTCTATAACGCATATTTGCATACCGAGGCAAATGCCGAAAAAAGGAATTTTATTTTCGCGCGCATATTGAGCGGCTATAATCATTCCTTCAACGCCCCTTGTGCCGAAACCGCCGGGTAAAATAATACCGCTTGCACCTTTCAGCTTTTCGGCTGCCGTCTTTGTATCGGTCAGCGTTTCCGAATCAATCCATTCTATTTCGACCGCACTGTTGTGATGAATGCCCGCATGAATTAAGGATTCGGCAACCGAAAGGTAGGCGTCGTGCAGTTCAATATATTTTCCGACAAGGGCGATTTTAACGCTTTTTGCAGGATGGTGCAGGCGTTCAACCATTTCGCGCCAGCCGTCCAAATCGCTTTTTTTACATTCCAAATGGAGTGCTTTACATACGGCATCGCCGAGACCCTCCGCTTCAAGCATCAGGGGAACTTCGTAAATCGACTGCGCATTTAAGTTTTGAATGATTGCTTCATTGGGAACGTTGCAAAACAGGGCAAGCTTTTCTTTTGTGGCAAAATCGATGGGCATTTCGCTTCTGAGCATAATAACGTCGGGCTGAATTCCCAATCCCTGCAAATCTTTTACGCTGTGCTGGGTAGGCTTTGTTTTTAATTCCTGAGCCTTTTTCATATAGGGCATAAGCGTTAAATGCACGTATGCGCAGTTTTCAAAGCCGACTTCGTATTTTATTTGCCTGATTGCTTCTATAAAAGGGAGGGATTCTATATCGCCGACCGTTCCGCCGACTTCGGTTATAACGACATCGACTTCGTTTTCTTTTGCCGCCGCCATCATTCTCGTGCGGATTTCGTCGGTTACGTTCGGAATTACCTGAACGGTTTTACCCTTGTAGCCGCCTTCGCGTTCGGTATTCAATACGGAAAGATACACTTTGCCGGCGCTGGTGCTGCTTCTTTTGGATAAACTCACATCGGTAAACCGCTCGTAGTGTCCCAAATCGAGGTCGGTTTCCGCGCCGTCGTCGGTAACGAATACTTCACCGTGTTCATACGGATTTAAAGTACCCGGAT
>CAUURR010000204.1:0-3601 GCA_963547555.1 uncultured Treponema sp.
TGAAATGGATGCCCTCTATTACGGCAGGCAAAAAGGTAGAGAAGAAGGCAGACAAGAAGGCAGACAAGAAGGATTTGCCGAAGGCTCATATCAAAAAGCACTTGAAACGGCACAGTTGATGAAATCTATGTCTTATCCTCTTGAGGATATAGTTAAAATTACCGCTTTAAGCCGTGATGAAATAGAAAAGCTTTAAACCGCCGTACCCTATACATAAAAAAAGGTGCCCGAAAACCGTAAGCTTTCGGGCAGTCTTTTGCATTTTAGCGCGGCTATAAAACCTTACATAATGGGTGAAAGATCGAATGTATGACCGTCGATTGTTACTTTTTTATTTGTGATTTTCAGCTCCAGATTTGTAAGGGAAGTACCGCCCTTCTTTCTATTTGATAATATCAATTTTTTTTCAAACAAGCCTTTTATCTTCATAGCGCCGGTTTCAGAAGAATAGGGGGTAGCAATTTTCAGGACGTATCCTCCCATGCTTAAGAATTTGCTGTAGGAGACTGATAGGGTGGCGTTAGTGTTATCGGATTTAATTTCATAATCCTTCAGAAATCCCTCTGCCATAGTCATAGGATCACAGCTTGTAAACAACACAAATGCGGCTGCCAAAATCAGCCCCAGAACCAAAATTTTCTTTTTCATGATAATTCCTTATATATGTATAATGTGACAGGCACTACTTCAGCAATTTGCTAATGTCAAATGTATACTTGGTACCAATGCTGCCGATTTTAATGGTTTTATTGATTATCTGAATTTGTTCCGTTGATCCGCTCTTTTCTTTCAGTTCAACTTGTCTTAAAATTTTATTTACCTTAATGATTCCGTCGCGGCTAATTACGCCGACACCGTTAAAAGTATAGAAACCCATGCCCAGTACTTTGTTATAGTTGGTAATTCTAAGTGTTGCACTGGGAGTATACAGTGTTGTCTCATTACTACCGATGGTAAAGTTCTCACCGGGCAATACACTCAGCATTTCTTCACAGCTTGTAAACAATACAAATGCGGCTGTCAGAATGAGCCCCAAAACCAAAATTTTCTTTTTCATAATAACCCCTTATGTGTGATTTTTTAGGATTCCGCATATAAGCTAAGCTTTTTTGCCTCTTTCCTTGTCACATTTTATTATTTAAGTAAATTTTAGGCTATATTCCGTTGTTTGTCAAGTCGTGCTTTTCGTGCTCTCTCGGAGGTTTAATACTCTGCCGCTCGCATCGGGGGTGTTGATTCGTTTTTTTACAAAAAAATGCCCCGTCTCTTGACTTATTCTTTGTTTGTGCTTATCCTGTATAAGGATTTACTTATACGAGGTAAGGTGTGAAAAAGATTACCGGCCGCGAAACCGAAATTTTGCAGTGGATACGCGAAAATCCGTTGATTTCTCAAAACGAACTTGCCGAAAAAGCGGGTATTACGCGTTCGAGCGTTTCCGTTCATATTTCAAATTTAATAAAAAAAGGCTTGATTTTAGGCAAGGGCTATGTAACGGGCGGCTCTAAACCGGTTACCGTTATCGGGGCTGTCAATATCGATATAAGCGCCTCCGCTTCCGCCTCATTCCGTAAAGCCGATTCAAATCCCGGAAAAATAAAGGTAAGTGCCGGCGGGGTAGGGTTCAATATTGCCTCGAATTCGGCTTTACTCGGCGTTCCCGTGTGCTTTATAAGCGCATTCGGTGGCGATACCCATGCCTCATTTTTAAAACACAAATGCCTTGAGCGCGGTCTCGACATATCCGCGTCTTTAACCGTAGATACAGCCGTCTCGTCCTGTTACGTGTGTATAAATAACGAGGATGGCGATATGGTTTCGGCGGTAAACGATATGGACATATACGAACATATAACGCCTGAATATATCGAAAAAAAATTGCCGCTTATAAACAAATCGGCGCTGTGCGTTATCGATACGAATGTCCCCGCCCGAACTATTGCGTATATTGCCGAACATTGTACCGTTCCTTTGATTGCCGAACCGGTGTCCGCACACAAGGCGGTAAAACTTTTGCCCGTTTTGCACAAACTGTATGCGCTTACGCCCAACAAAATGGAAGCTTTTGCCCTGTATAATGCTTCAAAAGCAGGGCAGGGGACTTCGCCCGCTCTTGCAGAGCTTGCCCGTTTTTTTATCGAAAGCGGGGTTCGGCGCATCTATATTTCGCTGGGAGAAAAGGGCTTGTTTTGTGCCGATAAAAACGCTCGGTACCGCGTAAAACCCTTTGTGCCGGAAAATGCGGACAGGGTGCGCAAAACCATGCGCAAAGGCGCGGATAGTACGAAGGGCGCACAACATATTATCAAAAATACGACGGGGGCGGGCGACAGTCAAACTGCGGCTGTCGTATGGGCGGTTTTAAAAAATATGAGTTTAAAAGAAAGTGCGGATGCAGGAATTGCCGCCGCTTCCCTTTGCTTGGAATCGGAAGAAGCGGTAAACGATAATCTTACGGAAGGAGTTTTATATGAACGCATACAAAAAATATCTTGACGTTTCGCCCGAAGTGAGCGAAGCTTTAAAGGCGGGTAAACCGGTGGTTGCCCTTGAATCGACGATTATTTCGCACGGAATGCCCTATCCGAAAAACGTCGAAACGGCATTGCAGGTTGAAAAGATAGTCCGCGAAAACGGGGCCGTTCCGGCAACGATTGCCGTTATCGGCGGCCGATTAAAAGCGGGAATCGGATGCGATGAAATCGATTATTTGGGAAAAACCGGTCTTGCCGTTACAAAGGCCAGCCGCCGCGACTTGTGCATTTTAGCTGCGCAAAAAAAAGACGGGGCCGCAACGGTTGCCGCCACGATGATTATCGCCGCAATGGCCGGCATTAAAGTTTTTGCAACCGGCGGCATAGGCGGGGTACACCGCGGTGCGGAAACGACGATGGACATTTCGGCCGACCTTGAAGAATTGGCAAAAACGAATGTGTTGGTTGTATGCGCGGGGGCAAAGTCGATTTTGGATTTGGGCCTTACCCTTGAATACCTGGAAACGCGCGGCGTTCCGGTTGTAGGCTATCAAACCGAAGAACTGCCCGCTTTTTACACACGTTCAAGCGGTTTTAAAACCGACTGCCGTATGGACAGTCCCAAAGAAATAGCCGAAGCTTTTTATGCAAAGCTTACAATGGGCTTACAGGGCGGTATGGTTGCCGCCAATCCCATTCCCGAAGAATTCGCAATGGACAAGGAATATATAGATAAGTCCATACAGGCGGCTTTGGAAAAAATGAGGACGCTCGGCATTACCGGAAAGCGCACAACGCCCTTTTTGCTCGACGAGATTCAAAAAATCACGGGCGGTAAAAGCCTCGAATCGAACATCCACCTTGTGTACAACAATGCGCGTTTGGCTTCCGAGATTGCCTGCGAATTAAGCGCTTTGGAAAATTAAAACTCCGGATGTAAAACAAGGATCAGAAAGCAACGGAGATTATTGTAAGTTTTGAATTCGGGCTGTATAAACCCTTGACGTACAAGCTTAAAATATAGTATATTGTTCAATACATTGGGACTGAAAAGTCAGAGACTTTTTTAATTTTCCCGTCCGGCTGTCCCCGTTTTTGCCGGATTTGGCAGGAGTTTCCCCCTGCCG
>CAUURR010000205.1:0-3593 GCA_963547555.1 uncultured Treponema sp.
AAATGCCGACCTTATCGTCGTGGTCGATGATGAAGGGATTTGCGAACAGGGTACGCACCAAAACCTCTTGGCAAAAAAAGGCGTATATGCGGCATTGTATAAAGCGCAAAACGGACTGTCTTAATCCCTATTCGGCTTGTTTCAGTTTAAGAGCTTAAAAAAAAAGATGCGGCGCTGCCGGACGAGAGCAACGCCGCATGGAGACTCAGTATTTTTACATAAATAGAAAACACACACCCTCGTATCAACGATACAGAGGAAAAATTATGGCCAAAATTCAAAACGGTAAAAAATCGGCATTAAACCGATAACACCGTATTAAAAAGAAACGACTTAAAGAAGCAGCTTCTTCAGAAGCGACTTCTTTTTAGAAATAATTTCTAAAAAGAAGCGAGTTCTTTACCGAAATCCTTACATTTTTGAACATCATCGCCTTCGGGCAAAAGATGAACAATCAAACCGGCATCTTTGAACAATTTGCCGCCTGCGGAGCGGACACGGTCTTCCCACGTGCGCATCCATTCGCCGTCACCCCAATCGTATGAGCCGAACAAGGCAACTTTTTTGCCGGACAAAGAGCCTTCAAGAGATGTAAAAAAGGGTTCCATTTCGGCTTCTTCCAAAACTTCTGCTCCCATAGCGGGGCTTCCCAAAACCAGTACATCATAGGCAAGAGCATCGGATGCCGAAGCATCACCGGCTTTTACCATAACGGCTTCCGCACCGCCGGCTCTAAGACCTTCCGCAATGTGTTGTGCCATCGTCTCAGTATTTCCGGTTGTACTCGCATAAATTACGCCTGCTTTCATATACACTCCTGTATTAATCCCGCACACGACGTCTTGCGCCTGCACGAAACATTTGCTTTGATATGTTAAATATAACTAACTTTAAAAAAAATGTCAATAGCCTCATGAAAAATTCTCGGACTAATATGATTACAATACCCCCTGAAAAATTTAAAAAAAAGCCGCCAAAAAAGTAAATATTTTTCAGACGGTTTTCAGTGGCTGCCCAAAATTGAATTTTTTGGACAGTTTCCTTGATTCAATATACAATTGGGAAGCTCTAAAAACTGCAGTTTTTAGAGGCAGCTTTGAAAATACGATGTTGTAACTCGCGACAATACAGCGAGTTACAACTCGTCGCAATCTCGAAAAAAATCGCTAAATGCGAGTTTTTCGAGATGCCCGATTAGTGTTTTTGATTAAAGGTTTTTACACCGGGATAGCGTGCGGCCGCCCCCAAATCTTCTTCAATGCGTACAAGCTGATTGTATTTTGCAACACGTTCGCTGCGGTTGGGAGCACCGGTCTTGATTTGTCCGGCATTCAAAGCAACCGCCAAGTCGGCAATGGTCGTATCTTCGGTTTCACCTGAGCGGTGCGATACAACGGCGGTAAAGCCCGCTTTGTGAGCCATCTTTATAGCTTCCAGAGTTTCGCTGATTGTACCGATCTGATTCAACTTGATTAAGATTGAATTGGCGCAGTCAAGTTCAATACCTTTTGAAAGACGCTCGGTGTTGGTTACAAACAAGTCATCCCCTACAAGCTGTACCTTATCGCCGATTTCTTTGCGCAGTAAAGCCCAGCCTTCCCAGTCTTCTTCGTCCAAGCCGTCTTCAATCGAATAAATCGGATATTTTTCAACCAATGCTTTCCAGTGGGCGACAAGCTCTTTAGAAGTAAGTTTGCGGCCGCTCTTGGGCAGTTTGTATTCGCCTTTTTTCGAGCCCTTCCATTCACTTGAAGCGGGATCCATGGCAAGCACAATATCTTTACCGGGCTTGTAGCCGGCTTTTTTAACCGCTTCCAAAATAAGCTCGATGGCTTCTTCGTCGCTTGCAACGTCGGGAGCAAAACCGCCTTCATCGCCGACGGAGGTGGCAAGTCCCTTTGATTTTAAGATAGCGGCCAAAGCGTGGAATACTTCCGTACACCAGCGCAAGCCTTCGCTGAAAGATTTTGCACCCGCGGGCATAATCATAAATTCCTGAGAATCGACGGTGTTTGCGGCATGGGCTCCGCCGTTCAATATGTTCATCATCGGAACGGGCAATACATTCGCATTGGAACCGCCGAGGAACTTATAAAGGGGAATATCTAAAGAAGCGGCGGCGGCACGGGCGGCAGCAATCGAAACTGCAAGGATTGCGTTTGCACCGAGTTTTGATTTATTCGGCGTTCCGTCGGCTTCAAGCATAAGCCTGTCGATTTCATAGGTATTAAGAGCGTCCGCTCCTTCCAAAGCGTCGTTTATGGGGCCGTTGATATTGGCAACAGCCTTCGATACGCCCTTTCCGCCGTAGCGTTTTTTATCGCCGTCGCGCAATTCCACCGCTTCATAGGTACCGGTTGAAGCACCTGAAGGAGCGGCACCGCGGCCGATGGTTCCGTCGGCCAATAAAACCTCCGCTTCTACGGTAGGATTTCCGCGGGAATCGACTATTTCCCGTCCCTTTACCGAAATAATTTCAGCATAATTCATACTATCACCTCTCTGATAAAATCACCATCCCTGAAGGGACAGGTTTTTGCATATAAAAAGGGGCTGTATGTTTTAGCCCCTACAAACCGAACGTTTATACAACCCGTATGCGGGTAACTTCAAAACCTCTGTCCGAAACGGCGGATTCAAGCTTTTCGGCGGAAATCTCTTTTGAAAGCTTTACCGATGCGCTGTTGTTTTTCAAATCGACTTCGGCGGATACACCGTCAAGAGAGTTAAGGGCTTCGGTTACACTGCCGCTGCACTTTTCGCAGTGCATACCCGTAATATCCAAAACCAAAGAAGACGATGCCGGATACACGGTATTTTTATCCGAAGCCCCCTTCCCCGCCGAAGGACAACTGCCCGAGCAGGAAGAACAGCCGCATCCGCAGCCGCCGCCTTTACGAATACGCATAACCGCAAGTACAACCGCCGCTGCGACTATAATCAAAATAATAATATTAATCATAGAAAACTCCTATAAACGCACTCTAAAATAAAATAATAAAGCACGGGGCTCCAATACAATATTTTATTACTTATATTAAAATACTACAAAAAGCATAAAAATACAAGTATTTTTTTAACGGGGCTATCTAAAAAGTAACCGACTTTTGAAACAACCCCATGTGCAGTATTAAAAAGGGCTGCCTGAAAGGTTTGTTCCTTTTTCGGCAGCCCCGTATCTTTAATCAAATATCCGAACCCTGAACTCAGGTTATCGGATTACACAAACAAAAAGCCTACCCAGTATACGATGAGGGCTACAATATAGGCCGTAAGCATTTGAATACCGACACCGCCCAAGGTTTTTTTCCACGTTTTCAGCTCGCGCTTCATCGAACCGACGGCCGCAAAACAGGGCATACACAAGAGGTTGAACAGCATATAAGCCAATGCCGCATTCGGGGTGCGGATATCTTTTTTCATCGTCGGAAGAGCGTTTTCATCGGCACCCTCAAAGAGAATTCCCTCGGAGTAAATATCGGGAGCCGCTTCGGGGTCGTATTCGCCGTTTTCAAATCCGAGTTCTTCCAATTCTTCCGCGCTCATTTTACCGAAGACTTCGGCAAGGTATTCTTCCGATGTATCATCGCTGT
>CAUURR010000206.1:0-3592 GCA_963547555.1 uncultured Treponema sp.
TTCATCGTCGCCGACGATATGATGACTTTAAAGTCGGGGCGCTCTTTTAAAACGCGCTTTAAAAGGCCGAGTACAAAGTCGATGTTCAAACTGCGTTCGTGGGCTTCGTCCACCATAATAACCGAATAGCGCGACAGCATGGGGTCAAGCTTCATTTCCTGAAGCAAAATACCGTCGGTCATAATTTTTATTTTTGTCGAAAAATCGGTTTTGTCTTCAAAGCGCATTTTATAGCCGACAGTTCCGGGATAAGTACAGCCGAGCTGCTTTGCAATAAATTCGCTGACCGACAAGGCCGCAATTCGGCGCGGTTGGGTTACGGCAATCATTCCCGCATCGGCAAAGCCCGCTTCATAGAGGATTACGGGCAGCTGGGTAGTTTTTCCCGAACCGGTGGGACTTTGTACGACTATTGCCTGATTTTTTTTAATTGCATCGAGGATAAGTTCTTTTTGTTCGTAAACGGGCAGGGAGCGGTAATCTATCGGCATGTAGTAATTTCCCGTATGTTTTGCATCAATTCCAAACGCTTTTTATAATATGCGGCCAATCTTTTATCCTGCTGCGCTATCAGTTCTTCATTTAAGCAGCGTATAACAAAATTATATCCTTTATCTACGTGAGTTACAATAATCTTAGGCTGTATATCCGCGATTTTTAAAAGCGGCCGTTCTTCAGAATCTCCTTCGGCCGGATTTTGCAGCTTTAAGTCTACTTGCAGCAGGATACTTGTACCCGTGTATTCGTAGGGATGTGCGGGATTTTCAAAATTAAGGGGAATGTTTTGTCCCGAAATCGTGTTTCCCATGCCGTACATAATGAGCTTGTCCGTTTTTCGGCTTTCGTTTTCTTCGGTTTGTTTGCAGCTGACGCGTTCCCAAGGTTTGGTCACATGGGAATGATTTGCCCAAATAATATCGACTCCCAAGTCTAAAAGAGAATAAAAATATTCGCGCCGCTCTTTGGTAACTTCCAAAACGTATTCGGGGTCTGCCGAATGAATGCTTAAAATAAATACATCGCAGGGATTTTCCCGTTGTAAGCGTATCAGTTCGTTTTTTAGTTTGAGTTTTCCCTTTGAGGTAAAGGGATAAAAATCGAATAAATCGCCGTGGCTGTTTGAGTTTACGATTTCGGTAATTGCGGCAAAAAGGATTTTCCAGCCCTGCACTTCAATCAATTCGTATGTCAGGTCATCGCTTCCCGGCTTTTTGAGGCCCGCACTGTAGACACCCTGTGAACGTGCTGTGTCAAAAAAGTCGGCACTTCCGCGTATACCGGCTTTGCCCTGATCGTTCGTATGATTGTTTGCAAGAGAAAACACGTTAAAGCCCGCATCGATTGCAGCTTGGGCGTATTCGGCATGAATATTGAAGTTCGGAAAGGTTTGATAGGGAAGTTCATTGCAAATCGGCGTTTCCAGATTTGCAAAAGCCAAGTCAAAACCGGCCAAAAAGGGGCTTATATCGCGGTAAATAAGGCTGTAATCTTTCATACGGAAGTTTACATTATGCGCCATAATATCGCCTGCAAAACAAAGGCGCAGGGGCTCCTGTTTCGGCGGCTCTTTAAATCGGATATTTCCCGTACTTTGTGACATATCCGCTGTTTCGGTGCCTTTTTTTAAGGGTGTGCGGGGTACCGATACACATGAAAGCAGGAGAATTCCGCATAAGATACAGATACGATATAAATTCTTTACCATATAGAGAATATACATTGACAGCGTTATTTTTTCAATGTACAATATTAGAATAATTATCATAAGGAGAAAATAATTTCATGACAAAGACAAAGTTTGTCTATTTTTTCGGCAACGGTAAAGCCGAAGGCGATGCATCCATGAAAGAAGGTCTCGGCGGTAAGGGTGCAAACCTCGCCGAAATGACCAATTTGGGAATCCCCGTTCCGCCCGGGTTCACCATTTCAACTGAGGTTTGTAAATTATACTACGAAAACGGAAAAAAATATCCCGATACGCTTGAAAGCGAAGTAGCCGAACATCTTGAGCGCCTTGAAAAACTGATGGGCAAAAAACTCGGAGATGCAAACGACCCCTTGCTGGTGTCTGTACGTTCGGGGGCGGCTCAGTCCATGCCCGGTATGATGGATACCATCTTAAACCTGGGTATGAACGACAAAGCCGTTGAAGGTTTGTCGACAAAAACGGGTAATCCGCGTTTTGCATGGGACGCATACCGCCGCTTTATTCAAATGTTCGGCGATGTTGCGATGGGCGTTCCTTCCGAAGGCTTTGAAAACGCTTTGGACGATATTAAGGTTTCCAAGGGCGTAAAGCTCGACACGGAACTCGATGCCGACGACTTAAAAAAACTGGTAGGACGCTACAAAGAAATTTATAAAAAACACACGGGAAAGGACTTTCCCCAAAATCCCGTCGAGCAAATGTGGGGAGCAATCAACGCCGTATTCGGTTCGTGGATGAACGAACGCGCCATCAAATACCGCGCGCTCAACAGTATCCGCGGTCTTGCGGGAACGGCGGTTAACATTCAGTCCATGGTATTCGGAAACTTCGGTAACGATTCGGGTACGGGCGTATGCTTCAGCCGCGACCCTTCAACTGGAGAAAATAAGTTTTACGGCGAATACTTGATGAACGCTCAGGGCGAAGACGTTGTAGCCGGTATCCGCACTCCGGAAACCATCGAAAAGCTTGCAAGCGAAAACAAACAAGTGTATGCCGAACTTATCGCCATCCGCGACCGTCTCGAAAAACACTACCGCGATATGCAGGATATGGAATTCACCGTCCAGCAAGGCAAGCTTTTTATTTTGCAAACCCGTAACGGTAAACGCACCGGACAGGCTGCGGTACGCTGTGCCGTCGAAATGGTTGAAGAAAAACTTATCGATAAAAAGACCGCCGTTATGCGCGTTTCTCCCGATCAGCTTGACCAGCTTTTGCACCCGAGAATTGATCCCAAGGCCGTTAAAGAAACAAAACCGCTTACAAAGGGCTTAAACGCATCTCCGGGAGCTGCCTGCGGTCAGATCGTCTATACCGCCGATGAAGCCGATTCGTGGGTACAAAAGGGGCACAAGGTTATTTTGGTGCGTAGAGAAACCAGCCCCGAAGATATTACGGGAATGGTTGTATCCGAAGGTGTTTTAACGTCAACCGGCGGTATGACCAGCCACGCAGCCGTTGTTGCCCGCGGTATGGGTACCCCCTGCGTATGCGGCGCTTCGGAAGTCCTTTTTTCAAACGGTGAAGTGTTTATCAACGGCAAATCTTTCCAGCGCGGCGATTTTATCACAATCGACGGTTCTTCAGGCTGCGTATACGAAGGCCAGCTTCCGCTTATCGATTCGGAAATCTCCGACCGTCTGAACACTTTCCTCGGCTGGTGCGATGAAGTGCGCAACGGTTCTTTGCGGACCAATACCGACGGAAACGCAATCAAAGGATTCAGTGTCCGCGCCAATGCCGACCAGCCCGCCGATGCAAAACACGCGTTTGACTTCGGTGCCGAAGGTATCGGTTTGTGCCGCACGGAGCATATGTTCTTCGATCGCGACAAATTGATTCACTTCCGCGCGATGATTGCTTCCGATACGGAAGAGCAGC
>CAUURR010000207.1:0-3578 GCA_963547555.1 uncultured Treponema sp.
TTATTTAAAACACGGATATTTTCAATCATATCGCGTGTCGGGCCGCCGCCGCCGTCTCCGTATCCGTAGACGACAAATAAATCGCGGTTTAAATCTTTATTTTGATAATTTTCCCATGTTCCTTTTATTACATAGGGGCGCGTATCTCCGTTATAGGTATAAGTGGTATCTATATTGCCCTTATCATCCATTTCCGCGGTAGTGATAAACTGGGTTAATACCTCCGAACCGTCTATACCGCGCCAGACAAAGGTATCGTTAGGCATACGGTTTGTATCGTTCCAGCTTATCTTTGAGGTAATAAAGGTATGTACCCCCGACTTCTTTAATATCTGCGGCATAGCCCATGAATAGCCGAATACGTCCGGCAGCCATAAAAAATCGTTGTCGCAGTTGAATTCGGCTTTAAAAAACCGTTTGCCGTAGAGGATTTGGCGTACCAAAGATTCCCCCGAAGGAATATTGCAGTCGCATTCGACCCACATTGAACCGCAGGGTTCCCAGCGTCCGCTTGCAGCGCGCTTTTGAATACTGCGGTACAGCTGCGGATAGTCGTTTTTTATATACTCGTAAAGCTGGGCCTGACTTTGCAAAAAAACGTATTCCGGATATTCCTGCATATACCGTTCGACCGTACTGAAAGACCGGGCGGCTTTTTCGCGCGTATGACAGAGACGCCACAACCATGCAACGTCTATATGCGTTTGACCGATAAGGGAAATGCGTATATCGGGCTTTCCCTGTCCCTTCATCACCTTATGCAAGTACGAAAGTGCTTTCTGAATGGAAGCGTAAAATTGTTCGGATGCGGGATTCGTATAATCTATAAAGCGAAAAGCTTGTGCCAGTTCATTTATAAGCCAAAGCTTATAGGGATTGTCATCGCTCAAAAGATGTGAGGTTTCGATAATATTGCGTGAAAAAAAATACAATTCGTCCGCCGCAATATCCAGATATGCGCATTCGGCTTGCCGTATTTCCATACGCATTTCGGAAGGTTTTCCGCCGCCGTTTAAGCCCGACCACAATCTGAACAATAAATGCACTTTTCCGGTAAACGAATCTAAAAATACTTCGCGGTGATTTCCGTCAACCGCCTGAAAAACAGTACCGTTTATATACAGCAAACTTTCAAAATGGCTGTTATTACCGCTTCCCTTGCGCGCCCCGAAATCAAATAAGGCAATAAGACGCTTTCCTTTCCGTTTCGGAGGAAGGGTCAGTTCTTTTTCAATCCAATTATAAACGCCGTACCCCTTCCATTGGAACCCCTTACTCACCGCTTTTGTATACTCGGTATCGGGCTTTGATTTACCGACGGCACCGTCATCTTCATACCATTTAAAATCATCTATATCGGCGATTTTTTCATAACGCAGGTTTTCCAATTCTTCAACAAGATTATACAATCGTTCTTTATTTTTAAAATCAAAGGCCATATATCCTCCTATATAAAGCGGCTATAAAAGTGTGTCGGAAAAGCCGGCATATCAGCCCTTTACAGCTCCTATCATAACACCTTTTGCAAAATATTTTTGTATAAACGGATAGGCGCATAAAATCGGAGCCATCGTAATAATAACGGCGGCCATTTTTAACGAATCCGAGGTTGCCGCACGGGCTTGAGCCGCAATCAGTTGAGAAATGGTCGCACCTTCTTCCGATGCGGCCATCGCCTTTCTAAGCATTTGTTGTAAAACCGTTTGTACCGGCCACAGTTTACTGCTGTTCATATAAAAGGCACCGGCAAACCAGTCATTCCAATGATTAACCGCCGTATATAAACCGATAACCGCAATAACCGGCTTGCTCAGCGGTAAGATAATTTTCGCGTAAATACCGAAATAACCGCAGCCGTCTATTTTTGCCGATTCTTCCAAACTGTCGGGTATGGTATCGAAAAAAGTACGAACCATAAACAAATAATAAGCGCCGATAACTCCGGGAAAAATATACACCCAAAAACTGTTCAAAAGCCCGAGGTTTTTATATTGAATATAGGTCGGAATCAAACCGCCGGAAAAAAGCATCGTAAGGGCAATCGCCATCGTAAAAAAGGTTCTGCCCGGAAGCGTTTTGATTTTTAAAACAAAGGCGGACATGGTAATCAGCCATAAACTCAATACGGTGCCGATAATTGTACGGGCAACGGTAATACGGTACGCACCGATAATTTTTCCGTCTTTAAAAACTTCTTTAAAATTTTGCAGTGTAAACATCCGCGGAAAAAAGTACACGCCGCCCTTTGCCGCATCCGAGCCGTCGTTAAAAGCGAGGGCAAGAATATTCAAACAGGGAAGTATAATGGATGCGCATAAAAGCAAAAGAATAACCACGATAATAGCTTGCATAATATTGTCGGATCGCTGCCGGCGCACCCTCATTTTTTTGTATGATTGGAATTTGTATTGCGGCGCATGCATCTTCATGTCTATTCCTCTGTTTTTATAAAATTAAAAAGCCGGGCTGCCCAAAAACTTCGGTTTTCAAACAGCCCGATTCTCATCAGTAGAATAAAACCGTATCGGGATTTTCTTTATATTTTGCTTCAATCAAAGTGCGGAACTCATCGATTCCGGCAGCTTTAAGCTGAGTTCTGAATCCTTCAACAATCTTTTTTACTTCGCTGTCTGAAGAAGCATAGCAGGCTTGAATAATCATATCTTTATAGTCCAATAAAGACATAGCCGCATTTACTTTTTCCAACTCCGGCAAAAATGCGCTCGGTTTTAAACCGTTGAGCTTTTTATATGTCAGCGGGTACTTGCGGGCAAGTTCAACCGATCTGGCATAGGTTGCGGAAGTTTCCACTCCGGGCCGCGATTCGCCGAAATAAGCCGTATTTTGATTGTTTGTAATCAGGAATTCCAAGCCGTAGTGTCCCGAACCGTCAAACGAAGCACCGTACTTGTTTATAAGAGTGTCGGTATCGCCGTCGGTCATAGCCTTTTTAACTTCATCTTTTAAAACAGGCTTTCCGTTTACCATATCGTAGCTTACGCCTTCAACACCGTAGAGCATCAAAAGCTGTCCTTCTTTTGAAGAAAGGTAGTCCATAAGCTTTACAATTTCTTCGGGACGTTTTGCCGTGGCGGGAATTGCCCACTGACCGTAACCGCGCTTACCGCCGGTAATTTTTGCACCGCTTCCCTTATAATCAACCATGCGTGCCAACGGAATCCATGTATCGGATTCGTAAATAATCGGCTTATAGTTGTGAATATCGGCAATAATCGCAACACTGTTGTTTGCGCACAATTCACCGACACGGGTTTCGTCCATTGTAAAAAATTCTTTGTGCATCAAATCTTCTTTTAACAGTTTTCTGACAAATTCGATTTGTTTGTACACCGAATCGGTTTCGGCTTCATGCAGAATTTTACCGTCCTTGGTTCTGTTATACACATCGCCGTCGGCACCCCACTGTAAATCTCGCAGGATGTATTCAAGAGCATCCGCCGAACCGCCCCAATACTTCGGTCCTAAAGGTATGACGGTATTGCCGTTTTTATACTTATAGTTTTTAGCCTTTATCTGCTTGAGCAGCTGATACACTTTTTCGCTTGTATTGATTTTGC
>CAUURR010000208.1:0-3578 GCA_963547555.1 uncultured Treponema sp.
GGTTGCATGACTTTTTCCGTAATCATATCGAAACGGCTGTCGGTTCTGTATCGCAAAAGATCGGCTAATGCAAGAATCGGGTCCATAAGTTCATGAATACGCGTAAACGTAGCCGGAAACCAATCGTGTTCCTTTAATACTTTTAAATTACCGTCTACGGATACAGCCAGTTTTATATCCGTACCTCCGACATCTATTCCGAGTAAAATACCCTTATTACTTTTTTGTACGGCCAGTTGCAGTTTTTTACCGACAAAATCGTTTTCGTGTATTTTAGTATGTTGTTTAAAATCGACAAGCGTTTCCGGATTGTCGGATAAAGAAACTGCTATTTTTGAATCGACACGATTATCAAGCGCATCCAATATACGTTCCGCAACATTTACGGCACGACCGTATCCTTTCCGCCGGGAGCGTTCCGTATTAATACCGAATGCATCTAAAAAAGAGTTATAGATAAACAACAGTTCTTTAGTTTTTTCATTGCCGTAAAAACACATAGAACGGGCGCCGAGACAGGAAATGATATTGTAAAGTTCCGCCATACAATAGTCACGGATAAAGAAAGCTTCAAGAACTTTCGGGGAATACGCTTTGATTTCGCCGCCGCTTGATACCGCTGTTTCGGGAACCTCAAATTTGGGAATTGTATAATCAAACCGGCGTTTTTCATCTTCAGCTGTTACGAGCGCGAGGCTAAACCTGACAGACTCATTTTTTTGCAGCTGAGAGAAATATGCACGTATTTGATGTATATAAACATTTTTTCCTTTTTGCGCGTCATCAATAAAGCGTTCGCTTACAATACCCATTGTATCCTCCTATAAAACTTTTAATCCCGTAGATGCGGCTATCTGTTTGAATTGTTGCATATCTGCATCTGAAAACTGTTTCATACCTTCAAATGCGGCAAAAGCGTTGTTATTAAGCTGAGTATATTTTGAGCTTGCCAAGGGGTTAAAATTGAGCAGCTCCCATGGAATCCCCTTATCGACGGAACAGATAAATGCGGCTATTTTTTGCAGATTTTCTTTGTCGGCCGTATAGCCGGGAATAAGAGGTGTACGAACCAAAAGGCGTCCCGTTCCTTTCAGCTTTTTCGCCGCATATTTAAAGTTCTCCAATATAAGTGTATTATCTGTTCCGACGGCTTTTCGATGTGCTTCCGCATCGAAAAGTTTTATATCCGCCAGGACAAGATCTATCGCATCAATCGCTTTTTCCACTGCTTTTTGCGGAGCGTATAAAGCGGTTTCGATTACCGTATGGACCTTTTTCAAGCGCAGAATTTTTGCCGTTTCGCAAACTTCATCGATTTGCGCTAAAGCTTCTCCTCCCGAAAAAGTAACGCCGCCGCCGGAAACTTCAAAAAAACCATTGTCCGCTTGCAATTCTTCGGCAAGTTTTTCCGGCGTAACGCTTCGGCATTTTTTTCCAAGTTTTCCCGGGAGGCCTGCCGTTAAGCCGAATTCGAGACCTTCTGGATTTTGGCACCACAAACACCGAAGCGGACACCCTTTTAAAAATACGGTTGTACGGATTCCCGGACCGTCGTGGATGGAAAAACGCTGAACATCAAATATCGTCATAGGTGGTGCGCGCAATAATTTCGTTTTGCAAATCCGTAGCCAATTCGGTAAAATATGCCGTATAGCCTGCGACGCGTATGGTCAGCGAGCGATACGCTTCGGGATTCTTTTGTGCAGCCAATAAGTCTTTTTTTCGTACAACGTTAAATTGGATATGGTTTATCTTTAAGCGTACAAAGGCGCGTAAAAAAGCCGAGAATTTGGTTATTCCTTCCTGCGTTTTAAAGAATTGCGGCAAGAATTTCATGTTTAACAAAGTTCCGTTACTGCCGCGTGCCGAATCGATACGCGAAACCGATTTTAAAACGGCAGTAGGCCCGTTTATATCGCGTCCGTATACGGGCGATTGGCCGCCGTCGGCGAGCGGAGTACCGGCAAACCTTCCGTCGCATGAAGCGCCGACGTTCGCTCCCATAGGAACATGAGCGCTTACCGTATACATACCGGTGTGATAAGGTCCGCCACGGTAGTTTTTTAAGCCTTTAAATTTTTCCGAAAAATAGGTAACCCATTTATTGGCAATTGCATCAACCCATTCGATATCGTTGCCGTACTTCGGAGCCTCTTCGAGCAACATTTGCCGAAGATTTTCTTCATCTTTAAAGTTATTTTGCAAAGCTTTCAGCAATTGTTTTTTTGTGATCTTTTGTTCATCGTAAACCAGTTTTTTTAATTCCGCCAAAGAATCGGCGATATTTGCCGGCTGAATTACTTGAATACCTGAAAGGTTATAATGCGCACCGCCCGAAACGACATCGGTTCCCTTTGCAAGACAGTCGTTAATAACGCTTGATAAAAATGCGGTCGGCAATAACCTTTGGTGAACGGCTTCAACGATTTCACATCCTTTAATCATTTTATCGAAAAAATAATCGATTTGCGTTTTGAATGCTTTTTCCACATCTTCGTAGGTTTTGAAATCTTCTAACGTTCCCGTTTTATGTCCTAATTGGGCACCCGTTAAAAGACATACGCCGTTGTTCAACGCCAATTCAAGTACTTTAGGCAAATTGAACATAGCCGCATCGCTCCATCCCAAATTATTTCCGTGAGTCGTAAGTTCTACACAGCCGACAATTGCATAGTTTTCCGCATCTTTTTTCGATATTCCTTGTGCTTGCAAGGCGGGAACGATACTTTCGTCGTTAAATGCTTGCGGCATTCCGCTGCCTTTTCCGATAACGGCCGAACATTCATTTAAAAGCTGTTCGGGTGTTTTTTCATGCAATCGTGCCGAGAGATTCGGCTGGGGCAGTCCCAAATGCGCTTGAGCTTTTAAAAATAAATGTGAAAGTTCATTGCTCGCATCGCTTCCGTCTTCTTTGATGCCGCCGAAGGCAATGTTAAAACCTATGGGAAAGCCTGCAAAAAAAGCGGCACTGTGGGCATTGCGCAGGTATACGATTTGGTTACATTTAAGCCACAGCGCTTCAATCAATTCCAATGCGGAATCGTCCGTTATAACACCTTTATCTTTATCGCTGCGGTAATACGGATAGAGGTATTGATCCGCTCTGCCCGGTGAAAAAGACGAAGCATTGCTTTCCATGTGCAGTAAAACGAATAAAAACCATAACGCCTGCACAGCTTCTCTAAAGGATTCAGCCCCGCACGCCGGCGTGCTTGAAGCAAGTTTACGGCATATGCGTTCAATTTCCGCAAGATTTGCTTTATCGTTCTCCGGAGCGTTTTTTTTCATTTCCGAAGCAAGATCGGCATAACGCTGCATAAATCTGTGTGCACCGTTTAATACCTCTATGACACATTCATAAAATTCTCTTTTTGCGGGATCCTTTTCTTTTTGCAGATACGCTTCAGCCTCTTTACAAATACCGTCCGCTCCGAGTCGAATCCATTTTTCGGTATCGGGGCAAATATGTCCCTGCGCATGATCCTTTTGATTTATTTTTACAACCTTCGCAATGGAGTCGATTACTTCAGCGCCTTCCGCCCTTATGGTATCTTCAAGCGTTTTTCCTTTCCAATAGG
>CAUURR010000209.1:0-3576 GCA_963547555.1 uncultured Treponema sp.
AGCTGAATGTTGTTGTCGGTTCCTGTCGTGTTTCCGTTTTTTCGCAATATTTCAGGCAACAAAATTACATATTTTTGCAACATTTACATCTGTTTTTTTCGGTAAATGAGATTTATGCTGAATATGGAATGTATATGAGAAATACTGCAAGTTTTAAAAACGAACCGTATTCGCGCCTTCGACGAGCTAAAAATATTTTTCGCGATTGGTTTATGAATCCGTATAATTTGCTTGTCATCGCATCGATCATCGTGTTACTGTTTTTCGTCGTCGTCCCGCTTTTGGAGATGGTGTTTACGTCTTTTCAACTCGATGTGAAAGACGTATCCCGTATAAAAAAATCCGCTGCAGGGGATTGGACCTTATACTATTGGAAACGGTTGTTAAACAGCGTTATTTCAAAAAATATGCTGTACCGGCCGCTCTGCCATTCGCTCTTAATCGCGTGTTTTGTTTCTTTTTTTAGTATCGTCATCGGAGGTATCCTTGCATGGCTTCTTGTCAGAAGCGATTTGCCTTTTAAACGTTTTTTTTCGCTCGCCGTTATCGTTCCGTATATGATCCCTTCATGGTGCGAATCGATGGCCTGGATTTCCGTTTTCAAAACGCCAAATCTGGGAGGCAGTCCCGGATTCTTTTCTTTCTTAGGCATCGTTCCTCCGGATTGGCTTGCATACGGGCCGGTTCCGATTATCTTTGTTTTGACAGTACACTACTATGCATATGCGTATTTGCTTATCGCCGCCTCGTTAAAATCGATCAATTCCGAACTCGAAGAAATGGGACAAATGCTCGGCGCATCTAAAATCCTTATTCTAAAGAAAATTACATTTCCTTTAGTTATGCCGTCTCTTTTGTCGTCGTTTATCCTCATCTTTTCAAAGGCGATGGGAACCTTTGCCGTTCCGGCATACCTCGGTTTAAAAGTCAGCTATTATACGATTTCAACGATGCTGTATTCCGCGATTAAACAGCAGCAAACTGCAACGGCGTACGGCATTTCATTGATTTTGATAGGGATTGCGGCAGTCATCATTTATATCAATCAAGTTATTATCGGCAAACGCAAGTCTTATGCGACGATCGGAGGAAAGGGAAATCGAAGCAACGTGATTCCGCTAAACCGCTCTAAAATACCCGTTACTGTTATCGTTATGTTGTTTTTAATTGCCGGCGTTATCCTTCCGATTATGATTTTGTTGTTTCAAAGCGTTATGCTGAAGCTCGGTAATTTCGGTTTTTCGAATTTGACGCTGCATTATTGGTTTGGAAAGGCCGATCCGAATATTTATTACGGTACGCCGGGAATTCTCCGTAATCCCGTATTTTATTCAGTGCTTTGGAATTCTCTCAAATTGGTTATCGTTGCGTCGATTCTTGCAACGTTTTTAGGACAGCTTGTCGGATATGTGATTTCACGCGGACGGCATACGCGGAGCGGACGCCTTACGGAGCAGCTGGCGTTTATTCCCTACCTTATTCCGTCTATCGCGTTCGGCGCAATGTATCTCTCCGTGTTTTCGGTCGAACGCTCTGTTATGTTGTTCGGGCACAAAGTGACGTTATTTCCCGCGCTGTACGGGACGTTTACGCTGCTCGTCATCGTAACGATTATTAAAAATTTACCGTTTTCGAGTCGGGCGGGATCCGCAAATATGATGCAGATCAGTACGGAGCTTGAAGAGGCCGGAAAAATAAAAGGAGCCGGCTTTGCCGCTCGTATGATGAGAATCGTTTTTCCGCTTTCCAAAAACGGATTTATAAGCGGCTTTTTTTTAATATTCGTAGCGGTTATGAAAGAGCTTGACCTAATCGTTTTGCTCGTTTCGCCGAAAACGCAAACCCTGCCGTACCTTACGTATTACTATATGTCGGGAGGAATGGAGCAGCATGCGAATGCGTCGGCGGTACTTATGTTTTTAATCGTATTTTTGTCGTATTGGGCGGCAAATAAAATTTTCGGTGCGGATATAACGTCGAGTTTTTGATTGCGGAGTTATCGTATGAGCAGAATAGAATTAAAGAATATCAATAAGTATTACGGAAAACAGCATATCTTAAAAGATATCAATCTTGTTGCCGAAGACGGTGATTTTTTGACGCTTCTCGGTCCGTCCGGCTGCGGAAAAACGACAACGCTTCGTGTTGTCGCCGGTTTGGAAAAGCCGGAAACGGGGACGATTTATCTTGACGAAAAGCAGATCGTAAATGCGCAGGAGCGGTTTTACGAAGAACCGGGAAAACGCGGTATGGATTTGGTTTTCCAATCGTATGCATTGTGGCCGCACATGAATGTTTTTAATAATGTTGCATTCGGTTTGTCGGTAAAAAAACTGCCGTCGCCGGAAATCGCCGAAAAGGTTAAAGCCGCATTAAAACGGATGCGAATCGAAGAATATGCGAAACGGTATCCATCCGAGCTTTCCGGCGGACAGCAGCAGCGCGTTGCGATTGCGCGCGCAATCGTATCCGATTCGAAAGTGCTTCTTCTGGATGAACCGCTTTCCAATCTCGATGCAAAGCTTCGAGTCGATATGCGTTCGGAAATAAAGCGGCTGCATCATGATTTAGGAACAACGATTTTATACGTTACACACGATCAGGTGGAAGCGCTTACGATGTCGACTCGTATCGCCATCTTCTTTTCCGGGGAACTTGAACAGGTGGCGACTCCTATGGAATTGTATCAAAACCCGATTTCTCTCAGGGTTGCGGATTTTATCGGCAATCCTAAAATCAATATCATTCATGCACACGCGACAAAAGAAAATAATGCATTGCGCATTTCGTCCGATCTCGGAACTTTTGTCGCCTCGCCCGATTTATTGACTGACGATGTGCCGGATGCCGATACGTTCGATTGTTTTTTAGGAATTCGTCCGGAAAAAATCAAAATCCTTGCAGCACCGGCAGCCGGCAGCATTACCGCGTCGGTGTACAGCGTTCAGCCGGCAGGTTCGGAAACCATCGTAAATCTGAAAATAAACGATACGAATATTTTAGTAAATGATTTGGATATAAAAAATTATAAAACGGATCAAGATGTGCAGATTACTTTTGATACTGCAAAAGTAAACGTCTTTGCAAAAGACAGCGGCCGGTTGATAAAGAGGGTTGTCGGAGATTGAAAAGGTATCCGACAAGCCGTTTAAATACTTATGGAGGTATGATAAAAAGCGACGTCTAAAATATCGCCGTCACTTTTTATCTCGAGTTTGCGCGGACGTTTGCAGAAAACTGATATACGTACCGTTCCTATAAAAATCGATGGATACGATACACGTTATTTTGCAAACTCGACTATCTGACGTGTGCGCTTTCGCGCACGGCTAAAAACTTTTTCGGATGTTGAAACATCCTGCAAAAGTTTTTATGGGAGGTTGATATGAAAAGATGTATCGGTATGTTTGCTGCCATAGCGCTTTGTTCGTCGACGGCATTTTTCGCTCTCGGAAGCAAAGAGCAGGTAAGCGCTTCATCGAATTGGGCTCGGGAAGTCGGACTCGATAAAACGGAAACCGTTGCCGAATTATACGAAAAAGCTAAAAAAGAGGGTGAAGTCAACGTATACGGGTG
>CAUURR010000210.1:0-3563 GCA_963547555.1 uncultured Treponema sp.
ATACTTTTTCAACGGACTAAAAGCGATGTATTTGCAAAAGCTTATTCGGAAGGCACATGGATTATAGCTCCCGATTTATTCATTGCCGAAATCACAAATACTCTATGGAAATACTTTCGAAGCGGGCTTATAACACATGAAGATTGTATTCAGTATACGCAAGACGGTCTTGATCTTATAGATGATTTTATTGATACAAAGAAATTATGGAAAGAAGCCTTATCCGAAGGAATGAAAAACAATCATCCAATTTATGATATGTATTATGCGGTTTTAGCACGGAGGAATGACGGTCTGCTAATCAGTAATGATAAGGCGTTAACCGAAATTTGCACAAAACTGAATATAAGAGTTTGTAACTGATTATACTCGATACTGCAATTTTAATTGCGGCTGTTGCGGCACCCGATAATTTTTTTGCGCAGTTTAAAGTGCGTTCTTTTTCCTCATTCGTATATCGGCCGCGGCGGACACTAAAAGTATCAAAGCGCACAAGCCCGAAGATAAAAAGCGGTTTATGCCGACAAAGTCCGACGCATAACCGAATGCACTGAAAATCAAAACGGAAGCGGCAAGAGCCGTTCTGTTTCCCCTACCGCCGAACAAAGAAAACGAAGCTATAAAACAAATCGTCGTTACTTCAACTTGAAAATCGGCAGCGGAAAAAACCGAAACCGAAGCGGCTCCGGCCCGTGCGGAAATCATCATACCGGAGAGGGCAAAAAGGGCCGAAGCGATTCCGTATAAAAGCATTGTTTCTTTTAAGCTGAGGATTGTCGGAGATACGGGCCAAAACAATTTTATTTCGCGATGAAAACCGGGAACACACAATTCTTTGACAAAAATATTAACGGCTATGCCCATAAGGACAAAAACAACAATCGAAAAAATCAGCGTGAAAGGAACCGAATACACGGGACTGAAGCCGAAGTAGCCCGTTCCGAAAAAATTATAGCCGCGTGTAAATCCTTCCAGCGTTCTCAGTGAAATATCTTTGTCGTATAAATACACCCGCGTCAATGAGCTTAACAGCACGCCCGTACCGAAAGTTGTAAACCAGGCGGGCAATGCAATCTTTTTGATTAAAAATCCGTTCAGCATACCGACAGCAAAAAATAAGACGCCGACAAAGGGTACAATCAAAAAGACGGGCAGCGGCGGCAAAAGCGGAAACATGCGCCCTGCCGCATCGGAAGCCTGCATAAAAGAAGCTGCAAGAACGGAAGCAAAAACCGCCGCCGAACCTGCCGAAAGGTCTATATAACCCGAAAAGAGGCACAAGCCCATGCCTGCCGCTGCCAACAAAAGCGGAGCGGCATCCGAAAACACATTGCGGATATGCCTGAGCGAAACCAGACTCGTATCGCTTAAAGCAAAAATGATAATAAGCAGGCACAAAATACAGGCCGCAGCATAGCGTTTTACAAAAATTTTTACACGCAATGTAAAGGATTCGGGAATAAAATCCATAGCTTATTCCTCCGTCTTTGAACGCGTTTTTGCCGTTTTTACGTTTTTTGCAGCCGGCTTTTTTTCAGCCTTTACACTCGAGTCTTTGACTGATTTTACACTCGGGTCTTTGACCGATTTTGCCGCAAGATCCGCTTCGGCCTGAATGATTTCATTAAACTCGTGCTGTTCGATTGTTTCTTTTTCCAAAAGCCGGTTTGCAATATATTCCATAACCTGTTTTTTTTCTTTTAAAAGACTTAAAACGTGTTTAAAACGTTCGGCCATAATGCGCGCGATTTCTTCGTCGATGTATTTTTGCGTTTCTTCCGAATATTCGCGCACCAGCTGAGGCTCTGCAGGACCGAATCCGTAGCCCTGTCCTGACTTTCCGAGCGTAACGTTTTTAAAACGGCCGCTCATACCGTAGGCGGTAATCATTTTGCGGATTGTGTCGGTTGCCCGCTGAATGTCGTTTGCGGCTCCCGTCGAAATCTCGTTAAAAACAACCTGTTCGGCGGCGCGCCCGCCGAGCAAAACGTCCACTTCGTTGATTAAATCGCGTTCGGTTTGCAGCGTTTTTTCTTCTTCTTCGCGGTACTGCGTAAACCCGCCGATGCCGTGAGAACGCGGAACCACGGTAATTTTATTGACCGGCGGATAACCGGGCGTAAAGGCGCCGACAAGCGCGTGTCCCGTTTCGTGGAAGGCGACGATACGCCGCTCTTTTTCGTTTTCTTTGCGCGTTTTCTTTTTAAGACCGATGCTTACCTTGTCGATCGCATCGTTAAAATCGGACATCAGTACCTTTGCGTGTCCGTTGCGGACGGCAAGCAATGCGGCTTCGTTTACGACGTTCGCAAGGTCGGCACCCGAAAACCCGATAGTGCCGTGTGCAAGCGATTCAAAGTTGACTTCGCCGTCAAGCTTGACATTCTTCGAGTGAATGCGCAGGATTTCTTCCCTGCCTTTTACGTCGGGGCGTTCGACAGGAACCTGACGGTCAAAACGACCGGGGCGCAAAAGGGCGGGGTCAAGAATATCGGGGCGATTCGTCGCGGCAAGAATTATCAAGCCTTTTTCGTTATCGAAGCCGTCCATTTCAACCAAAAGCTGGTTGAGGGTTTGTTCACGCTCGTCGTTTCCGCCGCCTATGGAATTGATACGGCTTTTGCCGATGGCGTCCAATTCGTCGATAAAGACGATACAGGGAGCTTTTTCGCGCGCCTGTTTAAAAAGGTCGCGCACGCGGCTTGCACCCACACCGACAAACATTTCGACAAAGTCCGAACCGGAAATGCGGAAAAAGGGAACGCCCGCTTCGCCGGCGACGGCGCGCGCCAAAAGCGTTTTACCCGTACCCGGCGGGCCGACCAAAAGGACGCCCTTGGGAATTTTTCCGCCGATTTCGGTATATTTTTGCGGCGACTTTAAAAAGTCCACAACTTCGACCAATTCTTCTTTTGCTTCATCCACGCCGGCTACATCGCTGAACCGGGCAGTTACTTTCCCCTCGTCTACCGCGGCGGCACGGCTTTGTCCTGCCGAAAAAATACTTCCGCCCAAGCCGCCCATGCGCTTAAAAATAAGACGGTACATTAAAAATAAAATGCCGAGCGGAATAATCAAATTGAACAAAAGCGGAAGAATGATACTGCGCTGATTCTTTACCATCTTGTAGGCTACGCCTTTTTGGTCAAGCAGAGCTAAAAAATCTTCGGTTAAAATGCCGACCGTTTTATAAGTATTACCGGAGGAGGATGACGTAAAAAATATTGAAGGCAAATTGGTTAAATCCTTTTCCGAGCGGGAGGCGGCTTCCGGACCGTAGCCGAGGAAATAGGGTTCCCCCAATTCAACACGCACAATTTGACCGCCTTGAATCAGACGTTTAAACTCGGAAAAATCGATTGAGGTATCGTTTTTCATGACAAAAAACCAGTTAAAAAGCGTTATACCCATAAAAACGGCCAATAAAATCAGCCAAATCGGAAAACGCGGCGGTTTATCGATATCTTTATCATCCTGTACGGGTTCCGTAGACAGCTTAAAAAAATCAAAAGGATCCTTTCCTTCTTTTTTATCGTCGCGCTCATCTTTATCGCTCATGCAAA
>CAUURR010000211.1:0-3544 GCA_963547555.1 uncultured Treponema sp.
TCAAAACCTACCATTGAGAGGGATATAGCTAAACTAAGAAACGATAACAAGATTGAATATATCGGTAGTGCCAAGGACGGACACTGGGTTGTAAAAGAACAGGGATAGACACTCTACCTGCATAAGGGTGGACAGTTCACACACATAAGGGTGGACGGTCTACCCACATAAGGGTAGACCGTCTACCTGCATAAGGGTCGACACTCTATCTACATAATGATAAACTGTCTATCATTGTTTTGTGCTGCATTTTGAGATTAAATAAATAAAAATAAAACTTAAGGGGTTTTTATGAAAAAGATTATTGGGATTATAAGCATTTTTTATGTACTCTTTTTAACAAGCTGTGTTTCGCAGAAAGTCGTTTCGGGGAATGCTAGGGTTGAGAAGCGTACATTTGATTTAAAAGATTTTGATTCTATAGCCTTTAGTCTTCCGTCATCAGAGGCGGATATTATTCAAGGGGAGGAATATAAGGTTGAAATATTGCTTGATTCAAATTTATTCGAATTTATCGATGTATCCGTCATACAAGGTTCCAAGGATGAAAAAACACTCGCCGTTATGCAAAGGAGTAATACCAATATAAGACCTTACGTTTTTAAAATATCCGTTACCATGCCTGCCCTTAAAACATTATCCATAGGTGGTATTACAAAAAGTACCGTATCCGGTTTTCACAATAAAAATCAGTCCTTATCTTTACATGTAGGTGGTATAAGCTCTATAACGGCAGATGTAAGTGCCGCTGTTATAGATGCCGATATTTCGGGCATAGGTAATATTGACCTGAAAACCAAAACGGAAAAATGTTCTCTTACCATTTCGGGTTACGGTAAGATGACGGTCGATATAATTGCAAACAGCATAAATGCCCGAATATCGGGGAAGGGCAATGTGTATTTAAAGGGTAATACGGAAAAATGTAAAGCTGTCGTTTCGGGGTTGGGTAAAATAAAAGCTTTGAGCTTGGAAACAGAAGATGCAGTTTGTAATGTTTCAGGTATCGGTGAGATTGACATACATGCTAAAAAAAGTCTGGAAGCTCATGTATCGGGTTTAGGTACTATTCGGTATGCCGGAAATCTTCAACAGGCGGATTTATATTTTTCCGGTAAGGGAAGAAGCATAAAAAAATTGAATAAATAAAATGCAAAAATTGCGGTTAAATAAAGAATAAAGTGTAAGGAGTTTTTATGAAAGAAGAATTTATATTAAAACTTTTTGAAAAGTTTGAAAAAGGCGATGCAGTGGTTTTGCAAATAAAACAGGACGACTGTGAGCTTATCTTAAAAAAAGAAGGTGCTTTTCCGAAATCGGATTCAGCTGCCGCCGTTCTTCCTCCCGTGATGTACGCCGCTCCTCCGGCTTTTATGCCGCCGGGTGTTTCCGCCGGTTTTCCTGCAGGTGCCCCTGTGGTGGATAGTGTGGGAACTTCCGCTCAAACGGTTTCTTCCGTGTCGGCCGATTCGGCAGCGGTTCAAAATGCATCGGCAGCTTCAGCGGGAAATACCGCTTCGGCTCAGGGTACGCCTGCTTCCGGCGGACAAGCTGCCGCGGATAAAAATCTTGTTTTTATTAAAAGTCCGATTGTCGGAACCTTTTACCGCTCACCCTCACCGGATTCTCCGCCCTATGTTGAAAAGGGAGCGGCGGTTAAAAAGGGTCAGCCTCTGTGCGTCCTTGAAGCGATGAAGATGATGAATACTCTCGAATGCGAATACGACGGCGTTATCGAGGATATTTTGGCTTCAAACGGCGATTTGGTTGAATTCGACCAAAATATTTTTGCGATTCGGGTAAAATAATGATAAAGAAAATGCTTGTTGCAAACAGGGGCGAAATCGCCGTGCGCATTATCCGAGCCTGTCGCGAATTGGGTATTAAAACGGTTGCCGTATATTCAAGCGCCGACAAAGATTGTTTGCACGTAAAGCTTGCCGACGAAGCTTTTTGTATCGGCCCCGCTCCTTCGGCTAAAAGCTATTTGAACCGCACGGCCTTAATCACCGTGGGTTTAAGCACGGGCTGTGAAGCTTTACATCCGGGCGTCGGCTTTTTATCCGAAAATGCCGAATTTGCGCGTGAAGTCGAAAAAAGCGGTATGCATTGGATAGGCCCCGACCCTTCGGTTATCGAAATGCTCGGCGATAAGGTGCAGGCGCGTGCGACGGCACAAAAAAGCGGTCTTCCCGTAACACCCGGCTCGGACGGAGCGGTTAAAAACGCCGAAGAAGGCGCAAAAATTGCCGAAAAATGCGGGTATCCGGTTATTATCAAAGCGGCTTCAGGCGGCGGCGGTAAAGGTATGCGTATCGTCCGGAAAAAAGAAGATTTGGCCGAAAACCTGACCATCGCTTCGGCCGAAGCTTTGGCGAACTTTGCCGACGGAACCGTATATATCGAAAAATATCTTGTGGATCCGCGTCACGTTGAATTGCAGATTTTGGGTAACGGAAAGGGTGCCGTCGCCGTTTTGGGTGAGCGCGATTGCTCGGTTCAAAAAAATCATCAAAAATTGATAGAAGAAAGCCCCTCTCCCGGCGTAAGCGATAAAATGCGCGAAGATATGTGCCGCGGGGCGGTCAATCTTTTTTCGTCGCTTAAATACCGCGGAGCCGGCACAATCGAGTTTTTAGTATCGGGCGCCAATTTTTATTTTATGGAAGTAAACGCGCGCATTCAGGTTGAACATCCCGTGTCCGAAATGGTAACGGGTACCGACCTTATCTGCGAGCAAATCCGCGTATGCACGGGCGAAAAGATGAACCTGCCTTCGGGAATCCTTCCCGTCAACGGCTGGTCGATAGAGGCGCGCATAAACGCCTTTACTCCCGGCTTAATTAAAAACCTGCGCGTCCCCGGCGGAAACGGCGTGCGCTTCGACAGCTTTTTGTATCAGGGCTATACGGTCGTTCCTTTTTACGATTCGATGACCGCCAAACTTATCGTACACGGTCAAAACAGAAAACACGCCGTGCAAAAACTTTTATGCGCCCTCGACGAACTTTATATCGAAGGCATTAAAACGAACGCTGAAGAGCAAAAACTGATTTTGCGCTCACCGAAATTTCAATCGGGAAATTTCGGCACGGGCTTGTATGCGGAATTATTTCCGCCGAAATAAGAGGGAAAGGTAAAAAATAAACGGAGGTGCTTATGGATTGTCCCCATTGCAAAGTATCGCACGATGAAGAAGTGTTTAACGATAATTTGATGGTGTGTCCGCACTGCGGCTGCCATTTACGCATAGATGCCGCCCGAAAAATTGTGTATCTTACGGACGAAGACTCTTTTAAAGAATTGTATCATAACTTAAAAACGGGTAACCCCATCGAAATGGAAGGGTATGAAGAAAAGCTTTCGGCGGCGGAAGCTAAAACCTCTATGAACGAAGCCGTGATTACCGGTTCCTGCACGATAAAGGGGCGGCCGGCCTTGCTTGCCGTTATGTCGTTTAATTTTATGGGCGGCTCGATGGGCTCGGTTGTGGGCGAAAAAATTACGCGCCTTATGCTTAAAGGTGCCGACGAAAAAATCCCCG
>CAUURR010000212.1:0-3523 GCA_963547555.1 uncultured Treponema sp.
TTGAATAGTCATAATACATATCAAGATCGTATTCCGGTTCAAGATATGCTGCTATTCTTTGCTTAGTGGTAATTTCAACAGGACTTTCCATAAGGCTGATAGTCAGTTCTTTTGTTTGTCCTTTTCGTGGAGCAACCGAAAACCGGTATGCAGGAAATTTCTTTTTTAAATCAGCGCGTATTATTGCCGCTATTTCTGTAAGACTTAAATCAAGATTGTAACACTCGCCTTGCCGTGCTGCCATACTACTGGTCTCCTTAAAAATTCCGCCGGAGTATATCCGGCGGTCTGATTTGTTGTTATGCGGTAAGCCGTTTCACTTCCTTTTCCTTCTTAGGACTAATACGCGCAGTGCGTTCTACAAACTGCGCAGGTTTTTCATCTTTTCCAATCCGTACAGAGCCGTAAAAATTTTGATTAAAATAATCAGTCATTGCATCACTATCATCGTAGTTGTACGAGTTCATAAAATCTTGAACGTCTTTCAAGACTGCGAAAACAACCGGATTAAGCCATGTATCGGATTCGTAGAAATCTTTTCTTTGGTTTGCCGTCTCAAGTCGATAAGCAATCCATTCTTCTTTGTCTGCTTCGCTTATCTCATTAGCATTGACATACTTATTTTTTGATGGAATATATACCGGCTGCGTACGTACTTTTGCGCGACAGTAATTACGCATCATAGTTGCATTGGTCAGCTCTACCGGATACTCCATTAAAGATACGGTAATACGGCGAATATTTGAGGTGATTGAAAAACGGTATGTCGGATACGCGTTTTTAACGTATTCACGGATTAACTGCGCTATGTCTTTGGTTGTAAGGTTGCTGTTATAGCGCTCACCTTGCCAACCGTTCACGGTGTAAAATTGCCGCCGGTAGCTGCCTGCGCTTTCCGCTGTTTTAGGCTGCCGCTTGGTATACGTAGCATCCGCTTTCTCGAATTTTTGCGCTATCGCAAAAGCGATTTCAAATTCATTGTTCAATGCCTGCATTGCCTCTGTGCTGCTGCCTCTATCAGGATGCAGCTTCATTGCCGCTGCTCTGTATGCTGCTTTCACTTCGTCTAAGGTCATTTTTTTGGTAAAGTATTTCATGGTTTTTGCTCCTTTGCGATTTGTGTAACCGCCGGAGGTTTTCCGGCGGTGTTGTTGCTGTTTACTTGCCTATGCCTTGCTGCATTGTTATTGTGCGCATCCAAGTAGTACAAAAGCTCGCCGCGCCTTTTTGCAGATTGCTAATCATCTTCGGCTTGCGGTTCTCGAATATCACCAGCTCTACATCTGAACATAGACCGCTCATTCTTTCGTAGATAGGATAGTATTCAACGCCGTATGAATACTCTTTTTTCAAAAAGACGATTTCAGGATCGGCCATTAAGTCGCCGTTTTGCTCGTAGTAGTGAGCGATCGATAGTTGATTTTTACCAACCTGCTCAACAACAACCGGCATAAAAACGTCGTTTGCGTTGTCAATTTTTGCGTAGCCGTCGATCATCATCGCTTCTAGTTGCTGAATAACTTTTTTTGCGCTTGCTGAAACCGGCTTAACGAAGGCAAAACCTGCCGCAAGCTGTTCACGCTTTTCATTCTCTTTTTTTGCGTTTTTTTCTTGTTGTCTGACAATCTTAAGCGCCATCTTTTCTAGTGCTGTCATCGTTTGTACGCTCCTTATGGTTAGGAAGATTTTTGAGGCTTTCTGGCCTTAACTATGATTATATTATAGTCTTTTTGTCGATTTTGTCAATATGTTTTTAGGTCTTTTGTCGATTTTTTTTTACATTTTTTAACAAAATACAAAATATATAATGACATTTAGCCTTTTTTCTGCTATATTATATCTATGTTAGATTTCTGGGTACGTGTAAAAGAATTATTAAAAGCTCAAAATGCTACGCAAGATAAAATAGCAAAACAAATAAATGAAAGAGCTGACACCTTTAGCAAATGGATTCAAAAAGACCGGCTGCCGGATGCGGAGCAATCTTACAAGATCGCTGTTGCTCTCGGCGTCTCGGTTGAATATCTCGTAACCGGCTGTCAATCCGACAATAAAGAAAAGATTGACAAAATAGTAGAAAATTTGATGACCTCGATTGATGATATTAAAAATCTAAAATAGAAAGCTAAAATATCAAGGTTCCTTTTTAACCTCCGATATTTTAAGTAAATATCAATAAGAGGTAGCAAATTTATGACAAAGTATGAATTGAAAGAAAAGGTATTGATATAGCTTTAAAACTTTTAGAGTTAAATCAAATCCACTTAAAAAAACTTGAAGAAAAAATTACACCCGAACAATCAGTCGCTCGCTTTCTTGCGCTTTCCGATTTAATTGCTGCAAATATCAACGAAGAGGCGAAAAGCGAAGAAGTTGCCATGAAAGCGGCTATGGAAATTTTCAATAATTGATACTCCATGCAAGTTGTGTTTTATCTAAGGTAAAGTACAATTTCTTTGTAGAACAATTTCCAAATCCAAACAATACAAGCATTTTTCCATTTTAGGATGAAAATTGTATTCGCTGATTTTTGCTCCGTGCTTTTCAACAACGGCTTTTATATCCGCCAATAGTTGAATGTTGTCAACTTCTTTTTTGTTTTCCATAATCATAACCTCCTTATGGTCTTTAAGAAGCAATATTGATAACTAACAGTGTATAAATTTTACACTGCCCGTAGCTCAACGACATACGATATAAGCCTTTCTCACTTTTATACAAATATACCGTCATATCAACCTCGTGTTTTCCCCTTCCCCTTCCCTGTAGTACCATTCCTTTTGTACATCCTCGCCGAAACAGAGTAATGCCGGTTTTCGGTACGCTGTAAAAAGATGGGCGGTTTCTAAAACCCTCAACCGCCCGAAGTCGGGACACTCCCAAGCCTATTTATCAGTCGCAACAGGTAGGCGACTTACAAAGCTGTGATTTTTGCTTACCCATTCCAGAGAATGGGCGGCTTGCCTCTAGCATTGCTCCGCACTCGCAGCGGAAACGGAGGCTTAAACCTCTGCAAGGCATAAAAAAAGCACATAAGGCTAATTTGAGGTCGCCCTATGCGCTTTTTCCGCCATTAAAGCAGCGAAGTAAACGGCCTCAATAATTTACTCCGCTGCCGAATTACCGACTGATGCCGGCAATTCGTATATAGCAAGCAAGCTACCTGCAATCCTGCCGTAACAAGGTCTTGCTTCGCTTGCTCGTTTCTTACGATTTGTCTTACAGTTAGAGGTCTGTTTTCGTGATGAGATGTTGTGATAAGCTGTTAAGTTATGTACTGGAGGCTATCTATTGCATTTTCTTAAATTTTGATACACAATTAATTCATAATTATGAATTATGTTTACCCCCGCTTCCGCAATATCAAAATCGAACAGGGCGCAAGCTGCAGCCCTTTTAGATTATCCGAATGATACACCGTTCCGTCAGTCAAGCTCTCATATTCGCCCGCCGGAACGGAAGGTAAAGAAATAAAGCCTTGACCAAAATCGGAATTAACGATAATCAAAATACGCTCTTCGCT
>CAUURR010000213.1:0-3500 GCA_963547555.1 uncultured Treponema sp.
TAATTGCAGTAGGTGCAAAATGAATCAGTATCCATTTGGTCGGGTGTCCTATCGCCGATTTTGCAAAAAAGAACGGATACACCGAACTGATGCCGTATTTTTATGAAACGGATAAACAGGCAGATAATATGCCGACAGCGCTTCCCGCAACGGTAAAGCGCAAAACGGTATCCTTTGCATTTGTTCCCGCCTATCATGGCTATCTCGGCGTAAAAGTAAAAACTATTGAATATGAGCAATCGTCCGGTTTCTGTTATCATTTCTTTTTATATGTTTTTAAATTCTGCCGTAAATCCGAATACGCACCCGATTCTCCTGCTTGACGTGAAGCACACTTTAAGTAATATACTGGAAAACGATAGAAACACAGGAAGGATTGAGGGATGAGGGAGCGGCAAAAATGAAAATCGAACACATTGCTATGTATGTAAATGATTTGGAAAAAACAAAAGATTTTTTTATCGAATATTTTAACGGACATGCCGGCGCCGGATATCACAATAAAACGACCGATTTCCGCTCGTATTTTATAAGCTTCGATGAAGGGGCTCGGCTGGAAATAATGAAAAAGCCCGATGTCACCGACCCCGAAAAAGCGCCGGCACGCACGGGATATGCACACATCGCGTTTTCCGTCGGAAGCAAAGAAGCGGTTGATGCGCTGACCGAAAAGCTTAAGCGGGCTGGTTTCAAAGTTGTAAGCGGACCGCGAACCACCGGCGACGGATATTACGAAAGCTGCATCGTCGCAATCGAAGACAATCAAATTGAAATTACCGTGTAATTGAATATCCGTTCTAAAGGCGCGGTAATATGTATGAAGCCGGAACTTTCGGCGATTGATAGGGGAAATTATATCGTACCGGTTTGGGTAATATGATAAACGGAATCTGAGGAGATACATTATATGAGCGATTTTAAAGAAAAGGATTATCGGATTTTTCAGATGTTTGATAAACAGTGGGCTATTGTGACACATTTAGAGTTTTCGGCTTTAAAAACGGATGCAGATGTGCGAGACTCGTAATAAAAGATATCTACAATTGAAGTTTTTAGAGGTTCCCTATAATTTGATGCAATGCGATGTCTTGTATAGGGTTTTGCTTTTCGGTACAATAGCCATCTATGGTAAAAGATACTGCCGAAAGGAAAAAAGACTCTATACCGGCAATCGACTCTTGCGGTGTGTTTCTTCCGTATTTGATTATTCCTTTCCGGCTTAAAAGTGCAAAAGTACTTTTCCGCTTTTTACGTACCGTTGTACGCGATTTTTTTTGGCTGCAGTTTTCGGTAAAATGGCACTTTAAAACTATTCCCGTTTTGGACGTCTCGCACCCTCTGGACGACCTAATTCCTTTTACACCCGGCAAAGTACAAATTTATTTGAATTTTACGAATTTCTGGATTAGGCCGATGACTTTTTTGTTCCGGCGAATTGGAATAAAAAAAGCATTACCGTACTGCACTGAGTATCTTTCGCTTATTGAACAAGCGTATTCAGGAGCGGCAAGGGTATACCGATTCTGTATGACGACTACAAACCGCCCCGATTATAAAGCGGATAAAGCATTCAAAATGATTCATGCCTTAGACCCTCATTTGCTGTGCGTTCCAAGTCTGCACGTTTCTATCGTTGTTCTTGCATCGGTTTATTATGCCGAAGTTTTTAAGCATGATGATTTTACCCAAAAAGAACGAGAATTCTATACGGAAGAATTAAAAGAAGGCGCCCGGCATATTATCGAAAGCGTATTGTATATAAAACAGCATAGCGTAAATTGCATTCCTGCAGCAATGTATATGATGCTGTATGTGCTCAAAGATCGATTTACGATAAGCGCAGGAGTTGATATTATCAACAGTTTGTTTACCGACGACGAAACGCTTTCCGAGCAGACTAAACAAGAAGTGCGAGCACACATTCATTTTATGTTTGAACGCCTTCTCTTAGAGGGCGCCCATGAAAATGATTGGACTATTCCAGTAAAGCGCTGGCTGCAAAGCTACGCACGCTCAAAAAAGGCTGTTTTGCCAATCGATCACCTGCCGCTTACATAATTTACGGCTCGTGTGCTTATTAAGAGAACTCTAATTATTACACAAAATATAAGCCTTATTACGACGAATTTTGTTGACGATTGCCGTTTTTTTGAGTATCTTAAATGAGATGGTGATAATGCATTTCTTTAGAAGTGCAAAAAATACATCTTTTAAATAGGAGACAATTATGACCAAAGAAATGGAAAAGAAATTAAATCTGTATCTTGCCAATCAACTGGTTGATTATGTCAAAAAGCATAACCTACATTGGAACTTGAAGGGAAGCCACTTTTTTACCCTTCATGCAAAACTTGAAGAATTGTACGACGAAGCGGACGAAATTCTCGATGAAGTTGCGGAACGCATTCTTGCGCTCGGAGGTAACCCCGTTTCCAGCATGAAAGAAGCGCTGGCTATTGCAACGATTAAAGAATTGGAAGACGGTCCCAAATCGACCGATGCGGTTATCCACGCTCTCGTTTCCGATACCAACTATTGGATTAAAGATTCGAAAGAAATCGTCGAACTTGCCGAAAAAGAAGGCGACGGCGTAACGGCTGATATGTTCAACGGCTATACTAAAGAATATCAAAAATTAGCATGGATGCTGAAGGCATATCAGAGCTAAGAACCGCCGCTTTAAGATTAAAAGCAACACACAAGGAGATTCCAAAGCAAAAGGCTTTTGGAATCTCCTTTTTTATTTGATGGGCAGTTTGAAAACTCGGCGGGAATTCCGGAATACCCGCTGCCGCACTTTTCAGTGCTTCGGTCAAGGGTTATCCTTAGCCTCAAACATACCCGTAAGCGAGGCCGTTTCGATTACGTGCCCTTTAAGCGCAGCTTTAAGTTCTTTTACACCGCTGCCAGCCGGAAGGCTAAGTTCCGTATCGAGCGCATAGAGATAAAAAATATAACGGTGCGTACCGAACGGCGGCTGCGGTCCGTTGTAGCCGCTCGTCCCCCAACTCGTTTCGCCTTCGACGGCTTCCGGCGGCACATTACCTTCTCCGATCGACGTCGTTTGCGGCGGAATGTTCCACAGTGTCCAATGGTAAAATCCGCCCGGAAGCGGCGCATCCGGATCATGCACGATAATTGCGAGGCTCTTTGTACCCTCCGGCACTCCTCCGATTCCGAGCGGAGGAATATGGTTCGCTCCGCGTTTTGCAAATTCTCGGGGCATTTTTTCGCCGTCGGCAAAGCCCGTACTTGTCAATTCCATACTACCCCCTTGGGTAAGCGGTTGGATTTCGTCCTTACTTGAGCAGCTTCCGCAGAAAATAAAAATCAGCGCCGCCGCAAACGGCAGCACTTTCGTATATATATGTTTCATACCGATATTTTATAACAAAGGCATTTTAAGTCAATATGATGAGTTTAACACGGAGATCAATTTTTGCTCAAAATGAGGTAATAAGTCGTATGGATTCATGAGGGGTCAGAACATAATGTCCTTC
>CAUURR010000214.1:0-3496 GCA_963547555.1 uncultured Treponema sp.
TTAAAGCGGCTTCTTTCGGTACAAAGCAACAAGCGGCAGAAGACATTTTAGGCAGATGGCTTTCAAATGTACCATTGTGGGAAAAAATTCGCAGTATAGGCGGAGCATACGGAGCCTTTACGGTGCCGATGAAGAGCGAAGGTTATTTGAGTTTTGTCTCATACCGCGACCCGAATCCTGTAAATTCGTTAAGAGAATTTTTAAATTCGATTGAACAAACGCTCAAAGAAAATTTTAGCGAAAAAGAAATTGAACGTTTAATTACGGGGCGTTACGGAAAAATAGTTACGCCTTTAACTCCTGCGGGTAAAGGTTTTTCCGCATTTAAAGATATTCTTTCAGGGATTTCATATAAAATGAAAAAGAAATCAATTCAATATATGTTTGAAATTTCTGCTGAAGATTTACGTTCGTGTGCAAAAAAATTGCTGCAGAATAATGATAATCTTTCGTCCGTTATACTTGCATCCGATGCTGCAATTTCACTTCGAGCAAACGTAAAAGATATTTTGCCTAATCAGATTATAACGGCGAAAATTTAATCAACAACCCCGACGCAGAGCGTAGCCGAGGAACGGCGGGTATTAAACCCTCCGCACGAATCAAGATTAAAAATATAACCTAGTTTTTTCACAAGATGCCCTAGTATAATTTAAAGCCGGTAAAATAACATGCCGTTTGATTTATCGCAACACAGCAGGTTATACCATTATTCCGTTATGCCGATTTCGTAAATTGCAGAACCCGCCATAACTTTTTCAAATTCGGCTTTTTTTTCTTGCGGAATTTCTACGACCAGACAGCCTGTAGTTTCGCCGAAGAAAAGAGCTGTTTCGGTAACATTGAGCATGGTATTTAATCCTTTTTTTAATGAAGCTGTAATTCCATCAAGGCTCATTTCATGTAAAGTAACGGCAAGCCCCCCTTCGCTTACATCGTGGCAAGCCGAAACCGATCCTGCCGAAATGGCATGGTGAAGTTTTTTGTAAAGGATAACCGACTCCTTTTTAAAAGGCGGAACTTGAGCGGCTTGAGCTTTCGGCATATCATCGGGCAAACCGAAAAGCTCGGCAAAGACCGAACCGCCGAAACCGAATTCCGGCATCCCTGCGAGATAAACGCTTGAACCCTTAGCCTTGAATTCCGTGCCGGGAACTTTTGCAATATCAGGAACTATCCCTATTGCAGAAATTAAAAGCGACGGCGGAATTGAAACCCGCTTGCCGTCCGAAGTAAGATATTCATTATTAAATGAATCTTTACCTGAAATAAAAGGAGTGCCGAATGCAGTTGCCGTTTCATAACAGGAGCGGCACATTTCGATTAACGCCCACATTGTTTCGGGACGGTTCGGGTCGCCTAAACAAAAGTTATCGAGAATTGCCGTACGTGCAGGGTCGGCTCCTGCTGCAACGGCATTTCTGACGGCTTCGTCAATTACGGAAGCTGCCGCACGGTACGGGTCTGCCGAACCTTGTCTCGGATTAAAGCCGTTGGAAATTGCGGCGGCTTTTTTCCCCTCCGTTTCCATCGGTTTTACAACAGCGGCATCTTGGGGAATGTTTCCGCAATTTCCGCTATACGGACGCAAGATTGTTCCGCCCTGAACTTCATGGTCATAAAGCCGTACAATATCTTCTTTTGACGCAACTGCGTGATGCCGTAATATCGCCTGTAATGCCGTTTTAAAATCGGGCTTTTTATATTCAGGATATGTTATGCGGTAAGCACTGCCGTTATCGGCTTGAGGTGCAGCGGCTTTTAACCGGCGTTGAGGCGGCCCTGAATGTAAAAAGCCGCAGTCAATATCAATTATTTTTTTTCCGTTAAAACGAACCGTTAAAATACCGTCGCCGGTAAAATATCCCAAATCGGTGAGTTCCACATCATTCTCAATACAAAGCTTTTTTAAGCTGTCGAGTTTTTCTTCCGGAACTGCAATTACCATGCGCTCCTGTGCTTCCGAAAGCCAGATTTCCCAAGGCGTAAGACCGGCATATTTTACGGGAACGCGGGATAATTCTACATCGCAGCCTAATACCGAAGCCATTTCGCCCACAGCTGAAGAATAGCCGCCGGCACCGCAGTCGGTAATTGCAGAATAGATTCCTTTATCGCGTGCGGTTAAAAGCACTTCGGCAACTTTTTTTTGAATAATCGGCTCTCCTATTTGTACTGAAGAGCCGGCAACATCGCCCGTACTTGCATCCATCACCATAGAAGAAAATGTTGCCCCCCGTAAACCGTCGCGTCCTGTTTTTCCGCCTAGAGAAATAATGCGGTCTCCTTTTGCCGCTTTTGTGCGGTGAGTTCCGCGCGGCGCAATTCCTGCACAACCGCAATACACTAGCGGATTTGAACCGTATGCTTCGTGATAATGGACACCGCCGTTTACTGTCGGAATGCCCATTTTATTTCCGTAATCTTTTACACCCTCAATAACGCCTGAAATTATCCGCTTAGGATGCAGCGTTCCCTCAGGAACTTTTTCGGGCAGCGTATCGGGCAAACCAAAACATAAAACATCCGTTACGGCGAAAGGCCGTGCGGAAACCCCCATAACATCGCGGATAACGCCGCCGACACCCGTATTTGCACCGCCGAAAGGTTCGATAGCAGACGGGTGATTATGTGTTTCAGCCTTAAACGAAATTTCATACTTCTCATCAAATTCAATTATACCCGCATTGTCTACAAATGCCGATAAAACCCAAGGAGCATTTATTTCGTCGGTAGCTTTTTTGATATAGGTTTTAATTACGCTGTTCACACAAAAATCGGGATACGCTTTCTTTTGTTCTTCATTTAAAGAATTTTTGTCAATATCAATTTTGGCTTTAAATGTTTTATGCACGCAGTGCTCGCTCCAAGTTTGTGCAATTGTTTCAAATTCTGCGTCGGTACAAAGTTTTTTTGCCTCTTTGTAATATCTGCGGATTTCCTGCATTTCTTTTAAGTCCAGAGCAGAACGTCTTTCTTTCGATAAATTCAAAAGTTCATCATCGTTCATCGAGGCAATGTCAAAAGTTTCCACTGCCGCATTCGGCTTATTTTCGCAAGTCCATGCTGGTTCGATAAAACCGATTTTATATTGCTCGATTACATCATTGCACAAAAGATTTTTTGCGAGGCGGTGTAAATCGGCTTCGCTTAAATTTCCTGTTATATCGTAAGCAGTTCCGCTTGTTATTTCTTCAACACCGTTAATGCCAAGTTCTTTAACAGCGCGCAAGGCTTCGCGTGAAGATGAATCGGTTACGCCCGGTTTTAACGCAGTTTCTATATGGTGAACATCTTTGCCCGTATTTTTTTTGAAGTCTTCAGTTTCGCAATATTCATAAAGTTCATCGCAAAATAAAAATTCGGCAAGGGCTTTTTTTTCAGAAGCGGAAAGATTTCCGCGTACAAAATACAGTTGCTTTTTTACAATCTTTTCGATAGTATCGAACCGCAAAATTTTTGCTTGTTCTTTCAAATTCGAATTTTCAGGAATTTC
>CAUURR010000215.1:0-3475 GCA_963547555.1 uncultured Treponema sp.
AAACAAAGAAGAGCGCATACAAAACCCGTTATAAAAAAAAGAGAAGCAACGGGCGTTACAATGATTGACGCTATGATACCGCCCGGCGTTATTTGACCGAATAAGAGGGCACATATGGGAGCGGTAAAAATCCATGCGCTTATTGAAGATGCTGTCGAAGATACGGCAAACGAAGGTAAAATCCTATGTAAAAAAGGACTTATAAGGGGCGTCAAAATTAAAATCCCTGCAACCGCCGCATAGGAAAGTATAAAAGCCGGATTGTAAATGTCCGCATGTAAAAAAGCGGTTTGAATAATAAAGGCTGCGCAAAGACAATCCAAGGCCGCGCTTTTATAGGTATAGACCCATAAGAGCCGGGTTAAAAACATAATCATCAAGCATAAAAAAGCTCTTACGAGGGAAGGGGTTGCTCCTGCAAACCAGATAAAAACGCACATGAGAATAACCGATAAAAGGGCACTTAATTTTTTCCCCGCAAAAACTCCTGCCAAAGAGGAGGCGGAAATAAAAAGCGATAAATGCATTCCCGACAGGGCTAAAATATGCGCCAATCCCGCATTTTTAAAAGCTTCTGCAAGGGCCGCATCCGTATATTCACGCGAGCCGGACATCAGCGCAAGGACTAAGCCTCCCGCTTCTCCCCATGCGTAAAGCATGCGTTTCAGATACAGGCGGAACAGGGCTCGGATGCGCGATAAAGAGTTTTTCCATTGCGAAAATGAAGTGTCTTTTGCGATAAAAACGGGCATGGAAGACTGCGGAAGGGACAGCGTATCGTCTTTTTCAGGTGAAGCTGTTGATTGTGTCGAATCAAGGGTATAGCCCTTGCATACAAGGCGCGCCCCTTCTTCGACCGGCACGGCTTCTCCCGTAAGCGAAAAAAGCTTTCCCGGATAAAGCGCTTCAACTGTTTCCGCCGGAATGAGCATTCTTATGCGTCCTGCGGCCTCCGCTTTTCCCGCCGCGGATTCTACCGATTCGGCGTTAAACAGCATTGTGTAAAAGCGGCCTGATGCGCTTTTTGCAGGATTTGATGCAACCGTTCCCGTTATTGAAGTCAGACTCCGTACATCGAGGGCGGAGCGGAATACAAAGGGATCCGCTCTTTTTACAATGCCCGTGTATAAAAGCAGGGCAAGGATAAGGGCTGCCGCTTTAAGCGGATGCAGCTTTGCAATCGAATTCCGTAACGATGATTTAAAATCTACCATTTTAATTTACTCAATGCATCCCGTGCCGCCTGCAGCACTTCTTCAGGATAGGACTGGTAAGTTGCGTAGAGTAAATCGTCAAAAGCTGTTTTATCCCCTAAAAGCTGCAGGGATTGAATGACTGCAAGCACTACCGGAGTACTTACATCCTTATTTTCTTCCCGATTTTTATTAAGCTCTTTTAAATATGCGGATAAAAGAGTACCCGCTTCGGCGGATGCCAATCGGGTAAATGCGTACATTATTTCTATAAAACGGCTGTCCGTTAAAAAACCTTCGCTGTATTCTTTTTGCGCGCCGATAAATACGTCTTTCATAAGAGCGGGCGAACGAGTCCATGATACCCGATATAATTCACGCACTGCGGTCATCTTTAGCTTAATGCATTCTTCCGCGTCCGCTGCGGCAACAGCGCTGCATTTGATTGTCTGTGCAAGGGCGTTCTCCGACATTTCGGCCTTAAAAAAATCGGAGTTGTTGGGATTATTTAAAACTAAATCAAGGGAGCGCCGCTTTTCGGTTATATTTCCGTTTGTAATAAGAGTACGTACTTGTTTATTGTAAATCCCTGCAAAATTTTCCAAAGCCTTTTCGGCTTGGGCGGCTATATCCGTATCGGCGCACATATAGCAGGCAAACAATACCGAAAATGAAGACGGATTTTTAAATTTCCCCAAAGCGGTAATTGCCGTTTTCAGTAAAGCAACGTCGGTTTCCGTTGTATCCGTCCCCGCAGTAAAGTTATGGATTTTCTTTTCGGTAAATGTGTTGATTCGGCGTACCGGAGAAGAATCCCCGTCGAGAACGGCAGCCTGAAATGACGGACTATCGGCGCAAAGGATAAAATTATCCAAAATATCTTTTTGCAGTCCCGCATTTTCAGTCATCGAGAAAATACTTTCAAGAAGAGGCGGAATTTCTGAATCGGCGGCTGCCGGAATCTTTTTTACCGTTTCGCGGGCAAGCAGGATAAAATCATCATCGGAAGATAACAGAACATAATTCATTTGTATAAAACGCAGCGAAAAAAGACATAAGTCGGTAAATTCGCTATCCGATGTATCCGCTTCCGTAATAACGGCCGTTTTTCCTTTTATATTTTCGCGTACAAAATCTTTTTTTAAATTCAATGCCTGTGCGGGATAAAAAGACAGTGCAGTAAAGAAAGCGGCAATATAACCCGCCTGTTTGAATTTAAAAAAATTACGATTTTTTTTAATCATATATTTTTTATACCTCATATTTCCCTTCTTATCATTCATAAACTCCGTTTATACCGAGACCGCAGTATTTTGGTCGGGCAGCATTTTATAGACATAGCCCAAAATAATATTTTTAAATGACGACTTTGTTTCCATACACTGAAAATGTATACGCGACTCGTTATGTGATTCATCATATTCAAACGATTTGGATATACCGTACATTATTACCGTCCTGCCTTCAAGTTGGAATTGCAGTTTAATGAGCATTTTTGTTTTGGCTTTTCCGCCGATACGGATAAGAGCTCCGCCTTCCGATATATCTTCGAGCACGCATTTTAAACCGGGAGAGATTTCGGGTTTTAAACGATTTTCATTTTTTTGCGCCCCTAAGAAAAGCCGTGCCGGTACATTGCATTTACAGCGCACCGAGGTACGTTTTTGGGATCTGAGCAAAGTATTGCTGTGTGTCAATGCGAGGGCATTCCGCCCGTTATATAAAATACTTTGTTCCACCGTTGTGTCGAAAATGTAAAAAGCATCGCCGTGTCTGTGAAAATACAAGCTTATTTTTTTCCCCAGCCAATCGCCGCCCGATACGGTCAACTGACCGTTTTCCAGAGGAAGTGAAATGATAAGCCTGTCTCCGCTGTGCATAACCTGAGATGAAAACATTCCCTTGCCTTTGCGTAAAACAGTCAGTTTTTGTCCTTTTGTCAAAAAGCGGCTATGGCGGATACCGCGTTTATTGTCGGGATCCAATTCAACCCGTGTACGGTATGCATAGAGCCGGTTTAAAAAGGCTTGTACCGTGTCGGTATTGGCGGTACCGTTTTTTTTTGCATTTTGTGAAACGGCTGTGATGCTTTTGCTTAAAAGATTTTTTGAAGAGTATAGCGCTACGGGTTTATCCGGATATTCCGACACTGCGATTGGCCATAAAAACCGTATTTCGGAAAATAAAAATCCCCCTTTTTTGCCGTGCATAAAAAATTTGAACATCGGAGATACGGCAAACATAATACGGACAATAATAATGAGGACCGCAATCGATATTAA
>CAUURR010000216.1:0-3469 GCA_963547555.1 uncultured Treponema sp.
TATTTTATGTACTGCGAAGAAACGGATCTTCAATACCGGCTTGCGCGGCAAGGAAAAAAGCGGCTTTTAATCGACGGTCCCAAGATCATTCATCTGAACGGCGCGTCATCAAAAAAAGAGATACCGGATACTGTTCGCATATTTTCAACTTTTTCTTTTATCAATTATAATTTATCGAGAATTTACTTTTTTCGAAAACACGGCGTAAACCGCTTTAAAATATTTATTTTAAAAACGGCGCTGTTTTTTATCTGGCTGAATCCGCTCCTGTTCTCAAAAACAAAACGCTATATACCGAAACTCCTTAGGACATAGTCTGACAAAATCCTAATTTTAGGATATACTTCCATATCGGCTTAGAAGGGAATCGGATGCAATAAAAGCAGCCCCTGCGGATAACGAAACCATGAAATCTTTTTTGAAAATATTTACGATCCTTACTCCCAAACAGATGCGCATGTGCTTTATACTCATCTGCTTTATGTTTATCGGTGCGGCATTCGAAGCGGTCGGTATCGGAGCGCTCTACCCGCTTATAAACATCATCGGTCGACCGGACTGGCTTGAAAGTCACAAAAAGATTTTCGATATCGTTTCCGTTTTCGGAATAAGATCGCATCGGAGCTTTATCGTCTTTTGTGCCGGAGCGCTTATCGCATTTTATTGTGCAAAAAGCCTTGCGCTCATTATTCAAACCAAACTGCACTTACGCTTTTCGCTTGAAAATCAAAAAGACTACACCGAGCGCCTCTACGCCTATTATTTACGGAAACCCTATCTCTACCACGTAAATATCAATTCTTCAATTTTGCAAAGGAACATAACGACCGGCGGACGCATCGTATTCGCCGACATCCTCGTTTCCGCGCTTTCGGTCATAATGGAATTGATAACGGTTTTTATCATCTGGATCATGCTGCTTGTAATGGATTGGATCATCGCGCTCGCATCTCTGTGCGTCATCGCGCCGCTCATCATATTGATTTTAAAATATTTCAGAAAACGCATCACCAGACAGGGTGAAATTCAAAACGTCTGCATGGCCGACTATACGAAATGGCTTTTGCAGGGTTTGGGTTCCGTCAAAGAAACCAAAGTGATGCAAAATGAAGACTACTTTTGCAAAATGTTTTCCGCCTCTTATACGAAATATTCCGATACCACGCGGCAATTTATGTTTATCGATAAGCTTCCCCGAGTCCTCGTTGAGCTCACGGGAGTATGCGGCATACTCCTGCTCGTGATCGTAAAAATCATGGCGGGAGTCGCACCTCAAACGATCGTGTCCTCTCTCGGCGTTTTGGGGCTTGCCGCGGTACGCCTCATGCCGAGCGTCAACAGGATCATCAGCCTGTTCAACACGATAAAATTCAATATGCCCCTGTTCAACGAAATGTACGACGACTTGCTCGCGATCAAAAACGAAAAAGATAAAGACGAGCAAAACCGTTCGCACGCGACGGCAGGAAAACTGCAGTTCAAAAAAGAAATCGAAGTGCGTGATCTGACATTTTCGTATCCGAATACGGAAAAGCCCGTCTTTAAAAATATTTCGTTTACAATTCCGAAGGGAAGCTTCGTCGGAATCGTCGGCGCATCGGGCGCGGGAAAGACGACCTTTGTCGATATACTGCTCGGACTTCTGCCGCCTGAAAGCGGAGCGATCCTCGTAGACGGAAAAAATATGTACGACGATATTTCGTCGTGGCTCTGCAATATCGCGTATGTGCCGCAATCGATCTATTTGATCGACGGTTCGATCCGCGAAAATATCGCGCTCGGCATCCCTGCGGACAAAGTTTCCGAAGAACGCATACGCACGGTATTGAAAATGGCGGAACTTTCCGATTTTATCGAAACGCTGAGCGAAAAAGAAAATACGCGGGTCGGAGAGCGCGGTGCGTTGCTTTCCGGAGGACAAAAGCAGCGCATCGGCATTGCGCGTGCGCTGTATTCCAGTCCGTCCGTCCTCGTTCTCGACGAAGCGACGAGCGCTCTCGACAACGAAACGGAAAAAAGCATAACGTCAACGATATTGAAACTGAAAGGTGAAATAACGATCATTTCGATAGCGCATCGGCTTTCGACGCTCGAAAACTGCGATTTTAAAATTAAAATCGAAAACGGTAAGGCTTTTCGGGTATGAGTTTCCTTGGAGTAATAACTATGAACATTGCAATCAACGGATTTTTCTACAGCGACAGACTGACCGGCATAGAACGGTTTGCGCATGAAATCACAAAACGCTTGGACGCGCTTGCATCCCCGAACGAATTTACGCTTGTGCTTCCTCCCGCGGCGCCGTCGGATATTCCCCTATTCAATAATCTGCACACCGTCCGTCTTATTACGACTCCGTTTTTTTCAATTAAAAAAATCAAACTCTATCTCTATCTGCTGACAAATCCTTCGGTTTGCCTCGATTACGGAAACAGAACACCGTTTTTGGGACACAATATCGTTTTTTTACATGACATCTATTGCCGAGTCTTTCCGGAAGATTTTCGTACGGCAAAAGACAAATATATCATGAAAAAGACATGCAAAATGTATGAACGTATCGCAAAAAAAGCCCGCCTCATCTGTACCGTGTCGCATTTCAGTAAAAAACAGATCATGGATTACTACGGCGTACCGGAAGAAAAAATCCGCGTCATCTACTCGGGATCGAATCACATGGATACGATACAAGCGGATGAAAGCGTCTTTGAAAAACTCAGCGGATTGAAAAATAAAGAGTTTTATTTTACGCTCGGAAGCCTTTCGCTTCGAAAAAATCTCAAGTGGATCATGGAGCATGCGGAACTTTACCCGAACGAGCTTTTCGTCGTTTCAGGCGCGATGCTCAAAAACGTTATCCCTCCCGAACTTAAAAAAATAAAATCATTAAAAAATATTATTCTCGCAGGCTACCTTTCAGACGGCGAAGTAAAGGCACTCATGCAAAAATGCAAAGCGTTCGTGCTGCCGTCGTACTTTGAAGGCTTCGGATTGCCGCCGCTCGAAGCGCTTTCCTGCGGCGCGCCCGTCATCATTTCGAATGCCGCAAGCCTACCCGAAATATACGGCGATTGCGCGCACTATATCGATCCTTTTAAGCCGGACGCCGATTTGGACGCGCTCCTTGCAGAACCCGTTTCCTCCCCCGATCCTCTTTTTGAAAAATATTCGCTCGACAATTCGGCAAAAAAATTATATGAGATTTTAAAAGAAATCGAAGGCGATCGATAAATTCAAAACGAGGAAAATATAAAAGGTACCGCGAGCGGTATAATAATAACGGGATGAATCATTAAAAACGCAAAAACATATCACAGAGAGCCGGCGCTCCCTCATTTAGTGATAATCCGTAATCGTTACTTCATAAGCTTCATTAAGACGATTACAGACGGGTTTGATAGCCTTTGTTACGGCGTACAGAGCGCCGGGGTATTGAACTCTCGGCCCGAATCAATTTTGTCAACCTATA
>CAUURR010000217.1:0-3462 GCA_963547555.1 uncultured Treponema sp.
GGCAAGTTTCATCGCAACGTAATCGCCTATAGAACAGATTTTGTGCGCATGTGCGGGAATTTCGCCGCAAGAGCGCAGGGTATAATGCGTTGCAAGACCGTAGCCGGGAGGGCAGTTTTTTCCCAACTTTTGTTCCAATTCTTTGTAGTAGGGTATGCCGGTTTTTTCGCACTTCAGCGCCGAGCGGTGATATTGCCATGTGTATAAGGGAGAAAGGGCGTTGCCGCTTTTATCGGTGTATACGATTCCGTGCATTTGCGTTGAAATTGCGATAGCGCCGATTTTCCCGTCATGTTCGGCAAATACGGAATCTATTAAGTTTTTTGCCGCCGCGTAAATCGTATCGGCATTCTGCTTTTTGTCCCACGCCTCTTTTGTGTCAATGTGAGCGTCGTTCGGACACGTTTTTATCTTTTTTATGCGCCAATCGGCACCTTCAACCGCAGTACAGCACAGAGAAGTTGTTCCCAAATCGATACCGATGTATATCATTATTTTACAATTAAGCCTCGAATATTTTTATCGGAATTAAGATATACGGCAAAGATCACGATTGTACCGAAAACAATCTGCTGCCAAAAAGCGTCTACCGCAATGACATTTAAGCCGTTTTCAATAATCATAACGAGGAACACTCCCAATACCGTTCTTAAAACGCTTCCTCTTCCTCCGGTTAAAGGCGTGCCGCCTAAAGCAACCGCAGCCATTGCCGTTAAGGTTAAAGGGTTGCCGATGGTCGGCAAACTGCTTTTTAATATGAGCGTATAAAAAATGCCTGCAAGAGCGGCGCCTACACCCGAAAAAACAAAGGGGAACAGCGTTGCTTTTATAATATTGATTCCGGCAATCCGTGCGGCGCGCTGGTTGGCGCCTGCGGCATAAATCGATTTTCCCAGCGGCGTTTTTGTTTGCACAAGATAAAATATTGCAAGAAAAACGAGGGCAAGAACAAACAAAAACGGAATAATTCCCCATGAGATTTTTGCCCAGCGGATAAGTCCCCATTTTTCAATGGGAATACCTTCGGGGCGCCCCTTCGATATCAAAAGCGCTACGCAGTTCCATATATTCATCGTACACAGGGTAACGATAAAAGAAGGGATTTTCAGCTTTGTAAACAATATGCCGTTGAGTAAGCCGCATGCTATGCCGAAAAGCAGTACAAGAGGAATGATGGCGTTGCCGAATTTTGCAATCCACAGTCCCGTAAAAACGCATGAGCAGGAACATATGGCGCCTACCGACAAATCAACCGAACCTATCAACAACACAAAGGTGACGCCCGTTGCAACAACCAACAGCGGCGCGGAATCGGTTAAAATATTCTTTATATTGAGAGGCCCCAAAAAGCTGGGTTTGAGCAAAGTAAACAGCAGTATCATAAAAACGATGGATATCGTACTGAAAAGGTTCATCACCGTGCTTTTTTTTATTAAACTCATAGAACGTTCCTTATTCCTCTTACATCATAAACCGGACGATATCGACTTGTTCCGGTTTGTTGTGTGCGCCGGCGTCGAATTCCTGCGTTACGATGCCGTCTTTCATAACCAATAAACGGTTGCTCATTCCGATGCATTCGTCGAGCGTGTCCCCGAGCATGATAACGGCAACACCTTTGTCTGCTATATCTCTAATCAAATCGTAAATCTCTTCCTTTGCACCGACATCGACACCGCGCGTGGGATGATCCAAAATAATGATGTCGGCTTCGCTTGCGATGACACGCGCAAAAACGACTTTTTGTGCATTGCCGCCGCTTAAGGTTTCGGCGTTTTCAAAAACGGACGCACATTTTATGCCGAGTTTTTGAACCCATTCCTGCGCATGAGCGATTTGCAGTTTTTTTGAGATAAGCGAATGCTTCATTACGGGGCGGAAATTCGAAAGGCTGATGTTTTCGATGATGCTGCGGATGCCGAGAATTCCTTCTTCGCGCCGTTCTTTCGGAATCGATAAAATCCCTTTTTTTAACGCGTCGGCAGGGGATTTAAAACGCTGCAAAACTCCGTGCAATAAGATTTCCCCTTCGGAAAAATCTTCGTCACCTAAAATAACCGAACAAACGTTTTCTTTTCCGGATCCGACAACACCGCACATGCCCAAGATTTCGCCTTTACGCAGTTTAAAGTTGACGTCTTTAAACGCCCCCTTTTGACCGAGATTTTTAACTTCAAGCACAACTTCTTTGTCCGGTGTTTTTTGCCGATTGATTTTAAAGTATTCTTCGCTTGTCGAGCGGCCGACCATTTTTTCCTGAAGCAGTTTTTCACTCGCTTCGGCTTTGTTTACTTCGGCAACCTTTGCTCCGTCTTTAAAAACGTAAATCCGGTCGCTTATGGCGATAACTTCGTTTAAGCGGTGTGAAACGAAAATAACGGAATTACCCGCCGCTTTTAAAAGTTCGATTTTTTTGAACAGTTTTTCTATTTCGGTTTCGCTTAAGACGGAAGTCGGCTCGTCCAATAATATGAGCGTTCCGTTTTTTTTATATTCCTGTACGATATTAAAAACCTTATCTATTTCGACCATTTGTCGCGCGGCAAAATCCAATGCCGAAATCTTTACCGTCGGGTCGATGTTTTCTTCGCTTAAAATACTTTTGGCGTCGGCATACAGGGCCTTCCAATTTATAAGGCCGAATCTTTTGTATTTTTTTTCGCGTCCGAGAAAGATGTTTTGTCCCGCAGTAAGGTTTTTTATTAACGATTGTTCTTGAAAAACCATACCGACGCCCTGTTTGTTCGCCTGCACGGGATTGGCGCATGTATAGGGCGCGCCGTTCATTTTCATTTTCCCCGATGTGGCTTCTTCAACTCCGGCGATTATTTTGAGTAAGGTGGATTTACCTGCGCCGTTTTCGCCGATCAATCCGAGCACTTCGCCCTTTTTTACATACAGGTCGATATCGTTCAATACGCTTGTGTTTCCGTATTTTTTGCCCACGCCGGATACTTCAAATAATATGTTTTCTTCCATAACAAAGCCTTATTACTTTATAATAATTTTTCTGCCGCGAACGACGGTCAGAGAAACCGCCGCGATAATCAATACGCCTTGTACTGCCGACTGCACATACGGGTTGATGCCTTGTAAAATCATAGCCGATTGAATGACAACTACGATAAGAACGCCGACTAAGGATTGCAAAACGCCGCCCTTGCCGCCCCACAAAGCCGTTCCTCCGACGGCAACCGCCGTAATGGTCGTAAAAAGATAGCCGGTGCCTATCGTAACTTCGCCCCGATTTAAACGCAAAACACCGAAAAGGCCTGCAATACTGGAACAAAAAGCGCTCCACGTAAACACTAAAATTTTTGTTTTATCGACATTTATACCCGTCGTGCGCAAAACGGCTTCGTTTTCGCCTATGGCAAAAATATGGCGGCCGAAAGCGGTGTATTCCTGAATTACAAAGGCTACGGCGAAAATCACAAAAGAAAACCATGTTAAATACGGAAT
>CAUURR010000218.1:0-3460 GCA_963547555.1 uncultured Treponema sp.
AAAAAGGTTATCGAATTAAAACCGCAAAACGAAGATATGCTTAAACTCGAAATAAAAAACGATATAAACGATATATTGACTTCATCATCGATAAAAGACGTGCGGTTTTTAAAATTCGATGTGGTAGAGCAGTAATGCAAAAAGGGTGTAAGGAATGAATGAAGTTCTGTCGCAGGATGAGATTGACCAGTTACTCATGGCCATCAGTTCGGGTGATACCGAAGGTGAAGACTTTAAGCCGGTCAACGATACCCGAAAGATAAAGATATACGACTTTAAGCGCCCCGATAAATTCTCTAAAGAACAGATACGTACCGTATCCATTATGCACGAAACTTTTGCGCGTCTTACAACTACGGCTTTGTCCGCACAGCTTCGGAGTATGGCCCATGTTCACGTTGCATCGGTTGACCAGCTTACCTATGAAGAATTTATCCGTTCAATTCCTACGCCTACAACCTTGGCGGTTATCAATATGGATCCCTTAAAGGGAAACGCCATTTTGGAAATAGACCCTGCCATAACTTTTTCGATTATCGACCGCTTGTTCGGCGGTCAGGGGCATGCGGCAAAGGTTCAGCGCGATCTTACCGATATAGAGCAGTCCGTAATGGAAGGAATTATCGTGCGTATTTTGGCGAATATGCGCGAAGCATGGACACAGGTTATCGATTTACGCCCGCGTTTGGGACAAATCGAAACAAACCCGCAGTTTGCGCAAATCGTTCCTCCTTCGGAAATGGTCGTTTTAGTTACGCTCGAAACGAAAATCGGCGAAGAAGAGGGAATGATGAACTTTTGTATTCCCTATATTACGATTGAACCGATTATTTCAAAATTGTCTTCGCAGTTTTGGTTTTCGTCGGTGCGCAGAAGTTCGACTACACAGTATCTGGGCGTTTTGAAAGAAAAACTGTCTTCCGTCGATATGGATGTGGTTGCGGAAATCGGCTCCATAGATTTGCCTATCCGCGACGTTTTGACTTTAAAAGTCGGCGATATTGTCCGATTATCAAATATACGGGTAGGGGATCCGCTTACCCTTAATGTCGGCAATAAAAAGAAATTTTATTGCCAGCCCGGCGTTATCGGCAAAAAAATGGCTGTACAGGTTATCGGTAAGATAGAGCAGGGCGAAACCGAAGAATTTGAAGAATTATCAGTGGAAGGAGATGAATCGTATGAGTGACGGCGCCATTTCTCAAGATGAGATAGATGCTCTGTTATCGGGAGTTGATTTAGGCGGAGGCGGCGGTGGTGGTTCTTCTTCAGGCGGCGCTGTTGCTTTCGCATCCTTTGATACCGGTGTTTTGTCGAACTTTGTATCGGGAACCGTAGATACCTTTGCGGATTCCTTAAAAACCATGACGGGTTCCGACTGTACGATAGAAAAGCCTTCCGTCGAAATTTTAGTGCGTGATGACGTGTTAAAAAAATTGCCGGAAATGGTTGTTGCCGTTATGACGGATTTTTCCGCCGGCTTGACGGGCGACCACCTGTTTATAATGGATCCGGAACTTGCAAAAAAAATCACTTCACTTGTAAATAAGGAAGAAACACCCGAACTGGACGAAATGGCTTTATCCGTTGTTTCCGAAGCCGTATCTCAGCAAGTGGGAACCGAAATTACGCATTTAGGCCGCACGGGTAAACTGCCCGGTTTGGCATCGCGTCCTGCAGAACCTTTACATGTTCCCAAGGCTATGGTACGTTTTCCTCAGGACAGTTTTCCCGTTGTTTCTTACAATGTTACCTTGGACGGCAATTCGTATACGATATGGGAAGCGTTTTCAAATGAGGCTGCTACGGGAATAACTTCCGCATTGAGCCCCGATGCTCCTGCTGCAGGCGGAGGTTCGGGTATGCTTTCACCGTCGGAATTGGCCGGCTTGGGCTCGATGAATCCGGGAATGGGCGCCCCTATGGGAGGCGGTGCGCCGATGGGAATGGCTATGGGGGCTCCTATGGGAGATGCAATGTCTATGGGCGGTATGGCGATGCCCGGCATGAATGTACCGAATGTTCAGTCAGTACAATATCCTTCCTTGCAGCAAACGGCAGGTACGATGGAGCAGGGAAATATCGGTCTTATCATGGACGTATACATGGAAATGACCGTAGAGCTCGGCCGCACCAAAAAACAGATAAAAGAAATCCTCGGTATGGGTGAGGGTACGATTATTGAGCTTGATAAGCTTGCCGGTGAACCGGTCGATATTCTCGTAAACCACAAGCCGATTGCCAAGGGTGAAGTCGTAGTTATCGATGAAAACTTCGGTGTGCGTGTTACCGAGATTCTTTCACCGATTGAAAGGGTGAGCGATTTGCGCTAAAATACGAGTGACCGGCGATTCGGGGGATTCTGCCGGTTTTTTACGGGTGGGGGGACAATTACGAATATCTCGATAAAACATCTTACTTTTTTTCTCTTTTTAGCGGCTGTTCTTTTTTTTATGCCAGTTTTTTTGTATGCGCAGACCGAAACTGCCGCTTCCGTTCAAAATGCGCCCGTTCCGGGAACGGGCGCGCTGTCTTCCGAAGCCGAAAAAAGCTTTGTTATAGGAGCAGGCGGCTCGGATACGCTTTCCGATACATCCGGTGTGCCTAATGCGCAAAACCGTGCAGGACTGCCGGATGATGGAGGAACGGGAGCAAGTACCCTCTGGCTTTTTATCCGTATGATTGCGGTTTTGGCACTTGTAATTGCCTTAATTTATGCTCTTGTCTTTTTTTTGAAAAAAGGCTTGTATCCGAAAACGCCCGATAATCCCTTTTTAAAAAAAGCCGTATCTTTATCATTGGGGCCCGGTAAGTCGATACAGGCAATAACCATGCCCGGTGCAGCCTGGCTCGTCGGTGTTTCCGAAGCGGGCGTAAATCTCATTGCCGAGATTACGGATAAAGAACTTATCGATGCTTTGATTTTGGAAGCCGAAAAGGCTCCTGCTGAAAAACCGAAAGATTTTGCCCAAATATTCGCCGCATTCAGCGGAACGGCAAAACAAACCGAAGCTTTACTGAAAAAACAGCGCAGCCGCTTGGGGGCGAATAATGAATAAAAAATACAAAGCCGCCCTTGCGATCTCTGTTTTTTTTGCAAGCCTCTTTTTCGGCGTGCGGCTTGAAGCTCAAAGTTCCGCCGCGGGCGCATCTTCTTCGGGCAGCTCTTCGGCGCAGCGAACCGAAACTTTCCCGCAAGGAAGTACGCGCGGAACCGCCCAAATGACAGGCAGGGTAACACCCGTGCAGATTCCGACAATAGATGTGCAGATACGGCGCGCACAAACCGGCAATGAAATTTCGTTTTACGTGCAGCTTTTGCTTTTACTGACGATTTTAACCCTTGCGCCGAGTATCCTTCTTTTAACGACCTGTTTTTTGCGCTTTTCCATTGTGCTTGATTTTATAAAGCGCGCCCTTTCTTTACAGCAGGTTCCGCCGACTTCGGTTCTAAACGGTA
>CAUURR010000219.1:0-3448 GCA_963547555.1 uncultured Treponema sp.
TCAGACCGGAGCGGAATTGTGCGTTTTAATACCAAAAAGCATATGGATGCCGGGCGCAGGTTTGTATTACCGGCACAATGCAAAAGGCAGCGGAGAAATATCATTCCGTATCGGATGCGCCGTCTATCACGGGAACGGTTTATTTGCACCGCCAATGTAAGCTTTGGAGATGGGGGGAATTGAACCCCCGTCCGAATGAGCGGATCGGGAACATCTACAGGTTTAGCGGTGCGAGGTATTTGTCGGGAGACGGTAGCAGCACCGCAAGCGTCGCCTCCGTATTCCGGTAAAAGTCCCCTGCGGATACCGGAAACCCCGCAAAGCAAGCCCTGATTGGCGTCAGGATATCGGACCGTTCAGAGCGGCACAACCCGTATCCCGCGATTACGCAGCTAAGGCGTATTCGTAAGAATTGTCGAAATCGGCAATTATGGTTTTTGTCTGTTCGGAGGAAAGACGTCCTCACCTGCAGTTCGAGACCTCAAACACACCCGTCGAAACCGGTGCATCCCCAATCCTCGTAAAGATACAGCCCCGATACGAAAAAGTCAAGCCCCTGAGCGTCCTGTGTAGCGTCCTGTGCGTCCTTCTCGGACTAATATGATTACAACATCTCGTTTTTGAGTTTATATTTTGTTTACTGATTGTATTTTCGCTTTTTTTTTGTTATATTCAATTTATGGCGGATATAATCGATTATATTGTATGGCGAGGCGACATTCCTTTTAAGGTTTCTCCCTTTAACGAAATAGATGCACTCATTCTGTGCCAGCTTTTATACATCGATTTTGACGGCATCGTGAGTGCGGATTTTAAAGACGGCATCACAATAAAAGAAGCCTCTCAAAAGTATGCCCTGCGCTATATGAACGGCGACAGTGAACCTTTCGGCGTTTTTATAAATCCGCGTTCGGCCGAACTTTTGGAAGAGGCGGGAAACTCCGTACGCTTCGCAGATATTATACTGAAAGGTTTTGTAAACGATATCAATAGAAAAGCCGAAAAACAATTTGCAGCCTTTACCGCTTCAATTTCTCCGCGCATACACTGCATTGTATACCGCGGTACCGACGATACCCTTGTAGGCTGGAAAGAAGACTTTAATATGGTGTACCGCACTTCCGTTCCGTCTCAACAGGCGGCATTGGACTATTTGGAAAAGACGGCAACCCATTGCCGCGGCACACTGTATACGGCCGGACATTCAAAAGGCGGCAACCTTGCAGTGTATGCACCTGCATTTTGTTCGCGCAAACTGTTCAAAAGAATCAAAACGATTTTTTGTTTTGACGGTCCGGGATTCAATTCCGCTACCTGTAAAAGCGGCGACATAGCAGGTGCCTATGCAAAAGCACGGTGCTTTGTTCCCGAAAGCGCGGTCGTCGGAGTTTTATTGCAGCATTCCGATACCTATACGGTTATAGAAAGTTCGGCACCCAACGGAATAAACCAGCATGACGCTTTTTCATGGATGCTTCGAGGAAAAACATTTGCCGTAAAACCGAAGCGAAACGATGAAAGTTTATTTACCGAAAAGACCGTTGCAGCCTGGATTAAACAGGTTCCCGAAGAAGCACAAGCGGAATTTATAAACACATTATTCGATGCGGCTTCTTCAGGAGGAGCATTAACACTGACCGAATTAAAAAACCGTTGGCTTCAAACATCGGCGGCGGTACTGAAAAAACTGCATAATGCGGATCCCGAAACAAAGGAACGTATCTTTACGATTTTTAAGCTCTTTTTAAAAGCCGTGCGCTCGAATTTACCCGTACTCACAAATTCATAACGGCAGCCCCTTTTGTAAGAAAGCTGCAAAAAACGGTTCGCCCCCTACGGTTTGCTCTCCTTCGAAACTTCCGTATGGGACATTAATTCCGTCAAACGTAAAACCGTTGCACGGGTTCCCTTTTGAGCCTTTTTAGTTTGATCAAAGACATCGATAAGCTCGGTGATGCTGTTTATCATCGAATCGATTTCCTTATTGACCTTTTGCGTTGCGGAGGTTAATTGACTGAAACTGCTTGCCGATTTTTGACGGGTTTCGGAAAGCATATTGTTTTCATTTTGCAGTTTATCCATTTGCGCAAGAACGGTTTTAAGGGAACCTTCCATACCCGAACTTTGCGCATTTGTCTGTACAATGAAATTCGATATTTCCGCAAGTACGGTTTTGAAGCTCGACACCTTATCCGTTATATTCGCAAAACTTTCAGCCAAATGTTCGGAAGCCGCGCTTGAATCTCCGATCGCTTCAGTCATTTGCTTGATAATTTTTCCCGTCGAGTCGGCTTCTTCCGATGATTTTTCCGCCAAACTGCGGATTTCTTCAGCGACAACGGCAAAGCCTTTGCCCGCTTCTCCTGCATGTGCGGCTTCAATCGCGGCATTCATAGCCAAAAGATCGGTTTGTTGGGCGATTTGCGTTATAAGAGAGTTTGTTTCAAGAAGTAAAGCCGAACCTTTCGTAATGTCTTCGATAATATTTGTCATCTTATTTAAGTTCGCCTTACCCGCTTCACTTGCATCCGAAATATCTTTAAAACTTTCTTCGATAGTTTGGAATTTTTCCGTTAAAGTCCGTGTATTTTGAACCAACTCCGAAAGATTTTCTACCGCATATTTTGATTTTTCGCTTTGTTCAGCAATTTGAATATTCAGATTATCCAAAAATTCATTCAGCTGTCCGGTAGTCGTATGACTTTCGCCGAGCATACTTTGCTGCTGATTCATTTCACCCAATACGAATTCGACATAGTCCGAGATTTTTTCAAACGACTCGCCGGCTTTTTGCATCGTTGATGTTAAAAGCTCGTCTCCAGCGGTTAAATCATCCGCAGCATTTTTTATTTCGCCGAATAAAAGCTTTAAACGCTTTGAATAATCCTCAAGCTTCAAACTTGTTTTTTCGCTTTTTTGCTTTTCAATATTGAATTTCCATGCAAGCACCATTGATTGAATAATCAAAAAGGTTGTCAGTCCGAAAGGGACAACGCTTATCATAGCGGCGGAAAGAATACTGGTAAGCACATCCCATATACACGAAATAACCAAAACCAAAATACCGCTCAAAATAAACGCATATCCGCTACGTTTTCGTTTTACAAGCAAAATTACTATAACAATCAAATAGATACATGCAAGCAATGAAAATATCTGATGATATAAAAGCAGTGAACTGAAAAATATCGGAGATGTAACCAGCGTAATCAAAGCATAAACGGAAGATTCTACGATAAAAACCGTCATAATGATTTTATTCACATCTTCTTTGTACAAAAGGTATAAATAAATCAATACCGGAACGACAATAAGGGCGAAAGTCATGTATTCAAGCCGCAAATTGAGTCCCCACGAAAAGCCCAGAATCTCCGCTCCGATAAGAGTACCCGTACTGAGCATACGAAGCGCAACCAAAAAAACAAAAAGCGAAAAAAATAAAAGGCTT
>CAUURR010000220.1:0-3431 GCA_963547555.1 uncultured Treponema sp.
CTCGGCTACTTTAAAAAACTGCCCGGTATTAACACACATGAAATTACTTCCCATTTTGCAGGAGCAACAGATCCCAAATGCTTTATGGTATTAAACGGCTTAATTGCAGGACGCGCGGCCGAGTACGAAAATAGTTTTAACTACGCCGCAAAAGAGCCGGGACGCTGCGAAAACACCAAGCAAAAAATTAAGCTAACCTTTACCGATAACCATCCTGCAAAACTGATGCGGGTAAATAAAGCAAACGGTACGGTTGAAGACATCACAACCTCTCTCGTTCGGCAATCGGGTAAAGATACGCTTGAAATTACCCTCGGAGGCGGCTTAACCGAACTGTATTTTTGGAAAGATTAAAAATAATCTTTTCTTTTAGCGTCTTCCCCTGTATAATCGTGCAGTGAATAGCGGCGTATTCGGAGTGTATATGAAAATAATGTTGGTGGATGATGATATACATGTACTGAACGGATTACAAAAACTGCTGAACATTGCTGCGGTACAGGGGAACATTATTGCAGCAGTCCACAACGGGGCGCAAGCGCTTGAAAAAATAAGCGCCGATTGCCCCGATGTGGTTATTTCCGATATAAAAATGCCGGTGATGGACGGTTTACAGCTTGCAAAAACACTGCGCGAAAAATACCCTGCGGTACGCATGATCCTGTTAAGCAGCTTCGGCGATTTTGAGTATGCGCAGCAAGCTATCCGCTACGGGGTCAGCGATTATATTTTAAAGCCCATCACAATGGAAAAAATAGGGAAGATAGAGCAGGCGCTTCAGCGGATTAGCTACAGTAAAGAACGGCGTAATCAAAACTTAAAATTCATTTTTAACAAGGACACAGCAGTTGAAACATTACTGAATGCCGTAAAACGGCATGACAGACCAGCCGTTGAACAGTTTTTTTTCGGCGAAGCGTGTACCGATTTGATGGAACAGGAAACGGCTGCAGCGGCCGGTTTATTTTTTATCAATACGCTCTATTCATTTTTGGAAGAGTGCATGAGCGGCAATAATACCGTATTAAATACGGAAAAAAAAGAAAAACAAAATCAATTTCTTACATTAAAAAAAACGGATAATCAACGTCAATTTTTAACCGATTTATATTGCGATGCTGCCGATAAACTGGCGCATCAGCGGTTTTATGAACCGAAAGACATTATTCGGGATGTAAAAAAACTTATCGAAAAAGAATACCGGTCGGCAAATTTTAATATTTCGTATATCGCAGACACGCTGCATATTTCGGTTTCCTATTTAAGTATGCTCTTTATGCAAAAAACGGGCTCGCATTTAAGCGAATATATTACCTCCTTACGCTTAAACTACGCAAAACAATTGCTGCAGGACACCTCCGTTCCCGTTCTTTCGGTTGCCCAACAGTCAGGCTATCAGGATGCAAAATACTTTGCTCGCGTATTCCGAAAATACGAAAACATGAGCCCCTCGGAGTACCGTAACGGCAATACGGGGGCAGGACATGTGCAATCATGAGTATCCGAAAAAAAATTTTTATCGCCGTATCGCTTGTCATTTTCTGTACCGTCAGCATTTTACTCCTTATTTTGCAGTATGTACTTAAGCAGCGGTTTTTACGCTATGCCGAATCGTCGAGTATTTCCGTAACGGTATTGAATAAAAAGCTGTTAGCCGGTTTTTTAAGCAATAACGATGCAATCGTACTGCGCCTTACCGCAAGCAAACAAATCGGAACCATAGCGGACATGAAGCACTATGCCGCAGCTGAAGCGCAGCATGTAAAAGCGGCTTTATCGGAAGAACTATCGAATGCAATCGGTTTTCAAATGAACAATATACAATATCAAACCGAAACGATTTTATTTTTTAATGCCGATATGCCGATCGGCAGCCTTTTTGTAGCCGAGGAATTAAGCGCCGTTACCGGAGGAACCTACCGTATGTATTCCGATGAACTGATAAAGAATACCGATTGGTACCGCACGCTGCAACGCCGGCAAGAACCGTATTATATTTTTACGCTGCCGGAACACGATAAACTGTATTTTGCCTATACCATGCAAAACACCTATTGCCGCATTCCCTACCGAAAAGAGGGCTTGGGAACGCTGATTATCGCCGTTCCCATCCGGCAAATGCAGGATTTGGTGTATTTTTATCCTTTAACCGAACACAGCAGTTTTGCCGTCTTGAACAGCGCCAATGAAATACTTTTTTCCGATTTTAAGTATGATCATATTTTAACCGGCAGTATGTTTACAGACCATATTAACCGGATAAGTGTCCCCGATAGCGGTATAACGGTTAAACTGGATAACAACAAGCTGCTCTGCACTGTGCAAGGTCTGCCGAAAGGCTTAAAACTTGTATATCTTACACCGATGCAAGATATTAACAGAGTTGTTAACAGCGCGGCCATACCGGTTCTGCTGATTATTGCAGCCGGATCGCTGATTTTGTTAGCGCTTCTTTTGCTGTCCGCCCGTTATATAACGCAGCCCATTATTAAACTGTCACGCGATATTGCCTCAATCACCGATACGAGAACCGTTGATCCGGCTCTTTTTTCCGGGTATGCCGATTCGGAAGTAAAAATTCTGTGCGCCAGTTTTAAACAATTACTGGAGACTTCAAATATGTTAATTAAAAATGCCGAAACGCAAACCGCTTTGCGCAAAGATATGGAGTTACGGGCACTGCAAGCGCAAATAAATCCGCATTTTATCTTTAACGCGATGGATACGGTAAATTGGATGGCGCTCAGCGAAGGAAAAAGCGAAATTGCCGACCTCGTGGATGCTATTGCGGAAGTAATGCGCTACAGCATTAGCGAAGCCGAACAGCCGGTTCCTCTTGCAACCGAAATTTTTAATATAAAAAAACTTATTTATATTTACGAATGCCGTTTTCCGGGAAAAATCGTTTTTGAAGTGCACGCATCAAACGCTTTGTGTTCCCATTTATACATCCCCAAGTTTATTATTCAACCGCTTGTAGAAAACTCAATTAGATATGGAAAAGACTTGCATAAAACCGATCTGTATGTGCGCTTGGAAGGGGAAGAACAAAACGGCTGTACGGTATTGCGCGTTATTGATGACGGGGCAGGTTGCGATACCGATAGTTTAAACCGTTATGTGCAGTATGAGGACGTTGATCTTCCCGTGCACGGCGGTTTCGGCGTGCGCAATGTCAACGAACGCATCCGGCTTTTTTTCGGACAAGACAGCGCCCTTCATTTTTACTACAACGAAGAGCAGCGTTTTACTGCCGAAATGATTTTACACGAAACGGCAAAAGCCGCCGCATCTCAGGGATTCCGTATGAAGTCCTGATTAGTCTTACAAAAGAACTTGAGATTTTTTCCATAAAAGAGTAACATAGCGCATTATGAATAACATCGCGCAGTACCCGATGTTCGAATCATTGTCACTGGCTGCATTGCACA
>CAUURR010000221.1:0-3428 GCA_963547555.1 uncultured Treponema sp.
TAAAAACCGTTTATAAGGGGCAGGCAATGATTAATCCTGATATAGCATCAAAGGTACTCAAGTTCTTTTATAAAATGGCAAATGAGGGCATAGCTGTTCCACAAGACAGCCGCAATGCAGGTCATCTGACAGACACAGAATGGAGGATTGTGCGCGAAATAGAAAAGGGAGCTTCAAATAAAGAGATAGCATCCGCTCTTTGTCTTTCGGAAGGAACCGTTCGAAATTATATTACCGCTATATTGGACAAGCTTGACTTCCGTGACCGGACCCAGCTTGCAATATGGGCCGTTCAAATGAGCCTGGGGTATTAATGAGCCGATTTATGAGAAAAAAAATATTGTATTTTTTTGCCGTATCTGCCGTATTTTGTTTAATGTGTGTAGTCGTTTATTTGTTCCGTATATGGCATACGGACAGCAAACGTATAACCCTTGAGCTGGGTGTGTTTGTAAACAGTAATTGGGAAACTGCAAAGGGAGATAATTACCGGATTATAGATAAGGCAATTGCAAAATTCGAAAAAATATATCCGCATGTTCATGTGCACTATTATTCCGGTATAAGAAAATGTGATTATGAAGAATGGTTTTCCGCACAGGTTCTTTCCGGAAAAATGCCCGATGTTGCGATGATTTTGGATAGTCAATTCAATACTCTGGCTTCAATGAGGCTTTTGAAAAATCTTGAGCCACTTATACAACGTGATGATATTATAAAAAAACCGGAGTATTTTACGAATGCATGGAATTCCGGTATGTACCACGGTTCGTTATATGCCCTCCCCTATGAAGTCAATTTTATGCTCATGGCGGTGAATAAAACATTGCTTGACGGTTACGGATATGAATTACCGCATAAAAATTGGACGTGGGATGATTTTTATAATTTGTGTAAAGCTATGACCGTCGATGAAAACGGAGACTCAGTACCGGACAGAACGGGCGTGTGTCAATATACATGGCAGCAGGCGGTTTATTCAAACAATGCCAGGCTGTTCGATGAAAACGGTCAAAAGAGCTTTTTTTCGAATACAAATGTTGTAAATTCGGTACGCTTTATGCAAAATCTCTCGGTGCTTACCGAGGGACAGATATTTACACGGAGTGATTTTGACGAAGGCAGGGTAGCTTTTATGCCGCTTTCTTTTGCCGAATACCGTATGTATACATCCTATCCTTATAAGATAACGAAAAACCTCAATTATGAGTGGCGGTATTTAACAATGCCGGCCGGAAATGCGGGAAATAATGTTTCCGAAATGCAAACGCTTCTTATGGGAATTTCGGCACATACGAGGTATGAAAAATATGCTTACGAACTATTAAAGATGTTTACCTATGACAAAGAAGTACAAACCGCTTTGTACAGGTATTCAAACGGGGCTTCCGCCCTTCGGCATATAGCGGTTTCTGATGAGGCAATGCGCCTGTTGGCGGAGAATATGGACAAGGATGACAGGCAGTATAACAGTGAACTTTTATCTTATATTATGAATTACGGTGTTATACCACCGAAATTTCAACATTATTCCGAATATATGCTTTTAGCCGATACTGTCATACTTGATATAATCAGCCAAAAAAAAGATGCGGCAATCAATTTGAAGTCTTTACAGCACACTATTCAGGCAAAATCCGAAAAATAAGTGTTAAAATATCTCCATAAAATTAAAATGACATTTGTCATACTAATTTTATGACAAATTGCACTTGCGTTTCCGCCAAGAGGGTTTATACTTATAATTAATAAGGAGGCGCAGATGAAAAAACTGATAAGCGCATTGTTAATTTCGGTACTCATGGCGGCAGTTATTTTTGCCGGTGGAGCAAAAGATTCGGGTAAAAGCGACGGAGCAAAGCATTACAAATTCGGATTTACCTGTATGGATCAATCAAATCCCTTTTTTGTTTTGATTGAAAAGACGATTCGGCAGGAAGTTGAAGCTCGCGGCGATCAGTTGATTTCCGTAGACCCTGCAAACAACGTTACCCGTCAGATTCAGCAAGTGGAAGACGTTATTGCTCAAGATATCGACGGTATCTTCTTAAACCCTGCAGAAGCCGAAGGAATTATTCCCGCTTTGGACCAGCTTAAAGCTGCCGGCATACCGATTGTAAACTTCGATACCGAAGTTGCCGACATGAGCTATGTTGCCACCTATACCGGTTCGGATAACTACAATGCCGGAAAGGTTTGCGGTGAAGACCTCATAAAGAAATGTCCCAACGGCGGCAAGATACTCGTTCTTGATTCTCCGACGATGAACTCGGTTGTAGACCGCACAAACGGCTTTATGGATACGATTAAAGGTCATAATTTCAAAGTTGTCGGGCAACAGGATGCAAAGGGGAACCTGCAGGTTGCTATGGGTATTGCCGAAGACCTTCTCCAGTCTAATCCCGATGTGGTTGCCATTTTCGGCGGAAATGACCCGACCGCTTTAGGTGCACTGGCCGCAGCAAATGCCGCCGGTATAAAAAAAGCTAAAATTTACGGTGTAGACGGCTCTCCCGACATAAAAAAGGAATTGGCAAGCGGTAATTCTTTGATAGAAGGAAGCGGTGCACAATCTCCGATGGCAATTGCAAAAAAATCGGTTGAACTGATGTATAAAATTGTAAACGGTGAAAAAGTCGATGCCCGTTATCCCGTTCCGACGTTCCTGATTACAAAGGATAACGTTGCAAAATACGGTACACAAGGCTGGCAATAAAAGTTTGCTAAAAATGAGTATCGGTTTTTCGAGGCTCATTTTAAGTCTTTGTGTAAAACGATTTTACAGTTTATGATAGGGGGCCGTCCGAAAGCTTCGGTTCTTCAGATGGTTCCCTCTATAATTTTATTTTATAAGCCAGGGAGGTCCGTGATTTTTTTTCGGATTCCCTGCACTTGAGGATGGCAGCCGTATGGATATGCAGAATCTGCTTGAAATGAAAAATATCCACAAACGTTTTCCGGGTGTCTATGCTTTAAAAAACATACATTTCACGCTTAAAGAAGGCGAGGTTCACGCCCTGCTCGGTGAAAACGGTGCCGGAAAATCGACGTTGATTAAAGTATTAGGCGGAATTTATCAAGCCGATGAAGGTGAAATCTTTATTCAAGGGAAAAAGGCCGAAATACACAATGTTTTTGATGCGCAAAAAAACGGCGTGGCGATTATTCACCAAGAACTCGTACTTGTACCTTATATGACGGTTGCCGAAAATATTTTTTTAGGCAGAGAACCGGTAAAAAGAGGTCTTGTGGACAAAACGAAAATGAATACGGAAAGTGCGCAGCTTTTGTGTGATTACCGTCTGAATTTCGGTCCGGAAACCTTAATTGCCGATTTAACCATAGCTCAAAGGCAAATGGTTGAAATCGTTAAAGCAATTTCATTTAATTCAAAAATCCTTGTTATGGATGAACCGACTTCTTCTATT
>CAUURR010000222.1:0-3420 GCA_963547555.1 uncultured Treponema sp.
AAGCCGAACCCTCTTTCATTTTGTCTATTTCGGTAAAGGCGGGAACTCCGGTTTCGCTTAATGTTTTTAAATTGTAGTCAGCATGTTTCGGGTCGGCTAAAATCAACCCATCATTTTGCATAAGCATACAATAGCCCGTCTTGCCGATACGGATGCTGCTGACGCGTGAAGCTAAATCCGTAAGATTTAAGTCAAGACCGATGCAGCCTAAAAAAGCCCCATTGGGATCTTTTATTGCCCGAGCCAATGCTACGACGGGACTGCCGTCTGTTGATATATATACCGGCGTTATTATAACCTTTCCGTTTGCTTCCGCCGCATTTTTATACCACGGCCTGGTACGCGGGTCAAACCCTTGTTCATCTTCATCTGACCATGAAGTTACGAAACCTCCCCAGCGCGTGCCCATATATATTTCTTTAAACTCTTCATAATTTTTTTCCATACGAACGAAGAGTGCTTTTATATCCTGTTCCGCTTTTCCATTATGGGTATATATTACCCCCGATTTTTGCGCTTCTATTGTACAATTATAAAGCGTTTCATCGGCATTTTTGACGGCCGGATTTTCCGCAAGCATAGTAACGGTGTTTTTTCCGTTTTGAATAAAAAGCGATACCGATTTTTCAATATTAAAAAATTGCTGAGCAGTAAATTCGTCGAACTGAACGATATTTTTTTTATATAACTGCACACCGATAACTGCGCAAATAAACCCCACAATGGAAACAATCGTTATCGCGATAGCCCTGAATAACCGTACCGCAATGGAGGTCGCTTTTTTTGTTTTACCCCCGCCATCCTTTTTCATATAGTCCCCCATAAAAAGCCAATAAGAAAGGTCCGCCTTTCGATTGACTTTTTACGCACGTCCGCAGCAACACAATGAGAACGTGCATGTAATATACAAGTTTGCAAAATGCAAACTTGGGTTGAAAAAGCCGTGCGTTTGTACGGATTTTTCCAACTCTTTTTTACAGACTTTTTGAATCTTTCCCAAAATGTCCATTATATTACATCTGGTGATTCATACTAGCACTTTAGTCGATATTTTGTCAAGTTTTATATGCATGAAATAAAATTAATTTTTATCGATTTTACCTTGTATTTTCCGCCGTATTTCGATACAATAAATCCATTCCGTAAAAATCACAAGGAGAGAAGTATATGAAATCCGTTTCCGATTTACAAACCGCGCGTTATGCGTACAAACCCAAACTGCCCGCCGTGTTAAACGGTGCGGTTGAAAAGCTCAGCCTCGGCTTCGGCAAAAAAACCGAAGCGGTGTCCGACAAAAAAGAATTAAAAGAACTGTTCGCCCATACCTACGGCAAACCCCTTGCCCAAGTGCAAAAGGGTAAAAATCCGGCAGCTCTTAACAAAATAAAAGCGGGTGTTATTTTATCCGGCGGCCAAGCTCCCGGCGGTCACAATGTTATCTGCGGTCTTTACGACGGTATAAAAAAAGGCAATGAAGATTCCGTTTTGCTCGGCTTTAAAGGCGGGCCTTCGGGATTGCTCGAAAACGATTTTATTAAATTTAACGATAAAATTATAGATGAATACCGCAACACCGGCGGCTTCGATATTATCGGTTCGGGACGCACCAAAATCGAAACACCCGAACAGTATGCCGCCGCAGCCGAAACGGCGAAAAAAAATAAACTCGATGCCCTCGTTATTATCGGCGGGGATGATTCGAATACGAACGCGGCATTGCTTGCCGAATATTTTGAAACGCATAAAATCAAAACACAGGTTATCGGCGTTCCCAAAACCATAGACGGCGATTTGAAAAACGCTTTGATTGAAACCAGCTTCGGTTTCGATACCGCCTGCAAAACCTATTCCGAACTTATCGGCAACTTGGCGCGCGATGCCAATTCCGCAAAAAAATACTGGCACTTTATTAAATTGATGGGACGTTCGGCAAGCCACATTGCCCTTGAATGCGCCCTGCAAACACAGCCGAACATTTGCTTGATTTCCGAAGAAGTGGAAGCGAATAAATCCACCCTGCGCCAAATTACCGACGATATTTGCGCGGTTATCGCAAAACGTGCCGAAGGCGGAGAAAACTTCGGTCTCGTACTTATTCCCGAAGGCTTGGTTGAATTCATTCCCGAAATGAAAACACTCATCGCCGAATTGAACGATAAGATGGCGCTTAAAAAAGACGAGTTTGAAGCCTTGCATGATTTTGAGCAAAAAAAAGCTTGGCTTCGGGCAAACCTTTCGCCTCAGTCATTCAACGCCTTTGACGCTTTGCCTGCCGCCATCGCCGCACAGTTTTTAGCCGACCGCGACCCGCACGGCAACGTACAGGTAAGCCGCATCGATACGGAAAAACTTTTAGCCTTGGCTGTTGAAAAACGTCTTGCCGAAATGAAAAAAGCCGGTACCTATTGCGGCAAGTTCAGCTCTTATACGCACTTTTTCGGCTATGAAGGCCGCTGCGCTTTCCCGTCAAACTTTGATGCGGATTATTGCTACAGCCTGGGCTTTAACGCCTTTATCCTTATTGCAAACGGCTTAACCGGTTATCTTTCGTCCGTGCGCAATTTGGTAAAGCCCGCAAAAGAATGGACTGCAGGCGGCGTTCCTCTTACAATGATGATGAATATGGAACAGCGTCACGGAAGCAAAAAGCCGGTTATTAAAAAAGCTTTGGTTGAATTAAAGGGGAAGCCCTTTAAAAAATTCGCTTCTCAGCGTGAAAAATGGGCAATAAAAACAAGCTATTTGTTTCCCGGCGCGATTCAGTATTTCGGTCCTGCCGAAGTATGCGACCGGCCGTCAAAAACACTGATGCTGGAACAAAACTAAACTGTAGGAAACGGCTCAGACAGTACCTAAACAGCTTTCAAGGTCGACACTTTGGAAGCTGTTTTTTTTATAAGGTTTAAACCGAGCGGCTCAAATAGCGCCGCCCGGTTTTACCGGAGACTGACGCGTTCTGTATTCCTACTTTGCAAACGCAACTTTTATGTGTTTCTTTTCTTTAACACATTCGAGAAGATAATAATTAATAATATTCTGATAAGGCATTCCCGTTTGTAACTCCATACTGTTTTTTTTCATTTGTCGTTGCTTTTCGTGCTAAAATAATTCTGATTACCTCTATATATAGTTTTTCCAAACAGTATAAAGCCGCGTACTACAGCTTCCTTTTCAAATAAACACCGTCAATTATGTCTAAGCAAAAAATGAATGCTAAAATATAACAACGGCTTTTAAATTCTTTTTTCTGCACGGATATATACTTCATTATCCGATCTTGCCGCAATAATCAAAATATACATTTCCTGTGTTTTTTCATCTTTTATTAATTTATATACGACTCTGATTCCGATTTTTTTAAATTTTATTTTCAAGTAGTTTGTTAAATCGGTTCCCGCTTTTATACCTAGGGGTTTCCCG
>CAUURR010000223.1:0-3362 GCA_963547555.1 uncultured Treponema sp.
TTTATCAAGTCCGTCGTCGGCCATGGCGGTTAAAAATACTTGCGGATCCTGCGGGAAGCCGTAAGTGTCGTTGACGGATATTTCGAATGCGCCGTCCATGCCCGTTCCGAACCACGTCATCGTTTCATAGCCCTGCAAAACAAGGTCGATGCCGATGTCCGTCAGCTGCCCTTTTACGGCCGTAAGTATTTGTTCGTCGAGCGGTTTTGAACTTTGATAAATCGCCCTCAGACGAAGCGGCGTTCCGTTGCGCATTCTTATTCCCTGCGCGTTCATATCGGTCCAACCGGCTTGTTCGAGCGAAGCAGCCGCCAAGGCTTTGTCGTATTCATACGGTGTCAATTCGATATTGCAATTCGGCATATCGCGCGTAAACAGCGTATCCGCTTTTACTTCTTTTCCGTATAATACGGTATTGATAATTTCATTTTTATCGATCGCATGTTCAATCGCCGTGCGCAGCCGCTTGTCTTTTGTAAGAGGCGAAGACGCATTCAGCAGCAGATTCCTCGTAATATACGTTCTGTCGGAAAATTTCACGGAAAGCGCCTCATCGTTTGCTATCTGATTCAGCATATCGTAGGTGATTTGATACGAGCCGAACAGCACATCGATTTCGCCGGCTTTGAGCGCGAGCATGCGGCTGTCTTCATCCGGTATGATTTTTACGGTAAAAGAATCGGGCCCCCGATTTTCGCCGTACCACGACGGATTTTTCGTAAAACGATAGGTTTGTCCTTCCGTGCAATGTGCCGCTTTAAGTTCATACGGGCCGGTTCCCGCCGTATCCGAAAGAACGGAGCCGTAGGGGTTGTTGCCGTTTTCAAACATTTTGGGAGAAAGCATGCCGAATGCCGATGCGCTCAGTTCCTGTAAAACGGTATAGTACGGTTTTTCATAATGAAAACGGACGGTGTATTCATCCGGAGTATCCACTTCGCTTATGCGTGAAACGGCTCCGTAATAGCCCAAGTATTCTCCGACAAATTCCCGTATCTTTTCGATATTTATCTTTACGGCTTGCGCGTTAAACGGCGTGCCGTCCGTAAACGCAACTCCGCGGCGCAGATGAAAGGTCCACGTGTGTTCGTCGTGTTCCCATGTTTCGGCAAGAGCCGGCTTGACTTTTCCATCCTCAAACCGGACAAGCGTTTCATACACCAACTCGGAATAATGAGTAAAACCGAGTCCGTCCATTATTCCGTACGGATCATAGCTGGCAAAAGCGACGGAATCGCCCACGGTAAGATCGCTTGCACCGGTTTTTGACGACGCATTTTTGCATCCCGAAAGGGCAATCAGTACCGCGAATAACACTGCGATATACCGCATTTTTCTTATAACCATAATAACACCTCTTTATATTACGCCGGTATTTTTCCGGCTTTTATTGAAACAATTGTTTCGGTCATAAAAGAAGCTGCGCTGAAATCGTGCGTGATAAACAAATACGCACATCCGGTTTCGGTTTGCAGCCGCTTTAACAACTCAAGAATATGAAGCATAACCGTCGGGTCAAGCCCGGCGGTCGCTTCGTCCAAGATAACCAGTTTCGGAGCGACGGACAGCGCGCGGATAATACATATCCGTTTTTGCTGTCCGCCCGATAATTCATGCGGATATTTTTCCAAAAGATATTCGGGAATATCCGCCGCAGTCAAAAGCGGAAGCAATTTTTCCGCGCATTCTTTTTCGGACAGCCGGTAATAATTCCGCAGCGGTTCGAAAAGGCTTTTTTTTATTTTTTGCCGCGGATCAAAGCAATTTAAGTTATCCTGAAAAACCGGCTGAACGGTTTTATACAAAGTTCTTTTACGTGCGAGCGCGAAAATATCCGTTCCGTCCCAAAAAACGCTGCCGGCCGTCGGTTTTTCAAAGGCGCAGATTAAACGCACCAGCGTACTTTTCCCGCTGCCGCTTTCTCCCATCAGGGCGACCGTTTCCCCGTCTTTAACCGTTAATGAAATATCGTCGAGCGCTTGTACCGAACCTCCGTTCCGGCCGCGTAACCGATAATGCATACTTATATGTTTTACTTCAAGCACGGGCCGCCTCCTTTCCAAAGCGCGATGCGGCCAGCAGTTCCGCCGTATACGCATGACGCGGCGATTGAAGAATTTTTTTCGCTGCACCGTATTCGACGATTTTGCCGTTTTTCATCACGGCAACAGTGTCGGCGATGTTTTCCACGGCATTCATATCATGCGAAGCAAAAAGCACCGTCGTATGAGAGGTTTCGGCTGTTTTTACGAGCAAATCGGTGATAAGGCGGCTGTTATGAGAATCCAACGCTCCGGTCGGCTCGTCGGCAACCAAGAGTACCGGCTGCAGCGAAAAAGCTATGGCAATCATAACCCGTTGAAGCATGCCGCCGCTCAATTGGTGGGGATAACTTTCCATAATGCGCGCGGCTTCGTAAAGTCCCGCTTTCCGCAGCCGTTCGCACCCTATGTAAAAGGCGTCGCGCATGCTGCAGGGAAGGTGGGCTTTAATTGTTTCTATAAAGTGATTTTTTATCTTCATGCACGGATCAAACGCGGCTTGCGGATTTTGCATTATATAGCCGATATCTCTTCCGTTTATACGCCGATGTTCATCTTGAGCCAGCGGCAGCAGTTCCCTGCCGCACAAAAGAATGCTTCCGCTTTGCAGTGCCTGTCCCTCAAGCAAACCGAGAATCGCTTTACAAACGGAAGTTTTGCCGCTTCCGCTTTCACCGATTAAAGCAAAGATTTCTCCCTTCTTAATCGAAAAATTAACATTGCATATTTTAACCGGCTCATTCGGATACTCAATACACAAATCGGCTGCGGAAAGGACAGGATCCCCATCTGTTTTTTCTTCGATAACGGATCCCCGCTCGACTTGAATGCCGCTTGAGCGGGAATTGTGATGCCGAAGAGAGCGATACGGTGAAAAAAACAGCCGCAAGCCTTCTCCCGTAATATTGCAGGCGCACACGGAAAACAACACGCATAAGCCCGGATAGACGGCAAAACGCGGCGACTGAATCAAGCTGCTTTTCGCTTCCGAAAGCAGTGCTCCCCATTCCGGCGTACCGGCAGGCAGCCCGATCCCCAAAAACGAAAAGCCCGAAATCATCAGCACCGCATCCCCGATGCCCATAGCAAGCAAAACAATAAGGTTCGGCGCGATATTCGGAAAGATATGTTTTGCCGCAATGCCCAAAGCCGAAAGTCCCGCAGTCTTCGCATAAGCGATATAACATTTGCCGCTTTCGTTTTGCGTATAGCTGCGCACCATTCTGCCGTACCAGCCCCAATAGGCAAAAACCGCGCTTATAAGTAGGTTGGCCAAGCCGTTTCCCATAACGCCGACAACGGCGAGAACCAGCACCGCAG
>CAUURR010000224.1:0-3348 GCA_963547555.1 uncultured Treponema sp.
AAATTGGATGCCGCTTTACAAAGCAATATGCGGGATATAAAAAATCTGTTCGGTTACGACAGCGACGGCGATTTGATTGTGGATTCGGGTATAGCCTTTGCTTTGGATAAAAACCTGCAAGCTTTTACGCAAACAGGCGGCATTATAGCATCAAAAACTTCGCTTTTAAATACCCGCATCGGTTCTTCGGAAAAAAACATCGAAAGCCTTGAAAAAAAATTAACACAAAAAGAACAGGATTTAAAAAGAAAATACGGTCAAATGGAGTCCGTTTTAAATAGCTTGGAAAAACAATCGGATTCCATAACGAATTTTAATAATAACCAGGGGGGAGGAAAATAAGACTATGGAAATATACGTCAATTCCGAAAAAGTCGATTTCACTTTGGAAGCCGAAAAAACGGCAGGAGATATTATAAAAGCCTTTGAAGCCGATTGTGCAAAAAATGCCGCCGCTATTACCGCTGTCCGTATAGACGACGATGTGTTGTGCGAAGAAAATACGGATTCTTTATACGGCCGCGCTCTTGATAAAATACAAAAAATGGAAATAGAAACCCTGTGCGCGCAGGATATTATATACAATCTTAAAGAACTTGCCGTCAAATTTGAAACACTGTGCGGAGAACTGGAACAAATCTCTCTTTTTTTCCAAAGCGGGAAAGATTCAAAGGTGTCGGCAATATTGACATCTTTTGCGGATTTATTCGATATGTTATGCCGCATTATCGCTTTGTCTGCCTTGTTTCCGGAGTATTTTCAAGAATTCAAGATAGAAGATCGGGCGCCGCTTGAATTTTTAAAGGACTTTTCGCCTATTTTAGCCGATTTTGAAAAATCGCTTGCCGATGCGGACACCGTCCTTACCGGAGATTTGGCGGAATATGAAATAGCCCCCCGTCTGCATTCGTTTATATCGGCGGTACAAAAGCTTGGAGATTCCCTATGCTGATTTTACAAGCGGGCGGAACATTCGGGATACGTCAAAATTCAGCAACGGTTTTATACGCCGCCCTGATTATTGTAACGATTATACTGATTTTTGTTATTAAATACATACTTTCCCGCTTTAATCTGTTTTTAAAAAAATCGGCCGCCGTAAGACCGCAAAAAAAGCTTGATGTACAAGCCCTTAAAAATGCGGCGGCAAAGCTGGGACTGTTAAAAGAAGAAACCGCATTTTTAATAAATTATTGCCGTTTATGCAATATAAAAGAATTGCCGCTTATAGCGGAAACGGAACAATGTATAAACGGTCAATTTAAAACGCTTTACAAGCATATATGTTCCGAAGAAACGGAAGACAATCAGGCGCAAACGGAAGATAAAAAACTCTTGTTATTCAAAATTATTCATAAAATAGAAAACGGCAAGCGGAGTTTGACTTTGGTTACAAACAGCATCGCCTTTCCGGCAGGACTTACGCTGAACTATACGGATGAGAATGGCAACAGTTATCCGATGGAATTGATTCAAAATACTCCTGCGGAAATGATTTTATCGATAGCGCAAAAGAGGGACGGTACACGAATAGCACCTGCGCCCTTGTCAAAAATTCCCCTGTCCGTTCAACTGAAAAACGGTATAGGTTATTTTTTTGAAGGAAGAATCGTACGATACCAGCAGCGTAAAGAATTTGATGAAATGGTTGTAGCTCACACCAAAAATATCCGTCCCATGCTTCAAAGAAAATTTAAGCGGATTGAAACCAATCTGCGCTGTATGTTTCATGCCGTAAAAGTAATTGAGCGTGACGGAAACAAACAATATCTTCCGCAGGAAAAAGGGTATCCGGCTGTTATAAACGATTTATCGGCGGGCGGCTGCAAAATACGTACGATGCTGCCGATTCATGAAGGTTTTTATATTCAAATTGAAATTCCGTCCGATACGGGAATAGACAGCATGACGGGTATTGTGATAAAATCAAAAAAAGATGCCGATATGAAAAGCTCGGCTTTACATATACGTTTTGTCCGCATGAACAAAAAAACACGAAACAATATTTTTGCTTTGGTATATAATTACCGCCAAGCACAATGACAGCACACTGTTATTGAACCGGAGTTAAAAATTACTCACAGCGAATCGGGTTATATTTATTACCGTATTTCGTATGAGGCAACAGCAGTTTTATCTTTTTTGGAAAAAACAAAGGACCTTCCGATCCACTTCATTATCGAAACGAGTGCAAGCGGTTCAAAAGATATTGAATTGACGCTCAAAGATGACATAGATTATCCGCTTTTGCCGGTTGTGCGTGCCATAAAGCAAAAAATTCTCGAAGACGATAAAAAAGGATTATTGCCCTGTTGACCTTTTACACCGAATCGGCCGAACAGACAATCGGGCTGGGAGAAAAAATCGGTTCCTTTTTGCGTCCGGGCGATATTATAGCCTTGCAGGGAACCTTGGCCGCCGGAAAAACGACCATCACCAAAGGCATAGCCCGTGCACTCGGCATAACGGAAGATATTACAAGCCCCACCTTCACCCTTATCAGCGTATATGAAGGGCGGTTGCCTCTTTACCACATGGATGTCTACCGTCTGGAAGGCAGCGCGGACTTTTCCGATTTAGGAGCCGAAGAAATGCTGTACGGCAATGGAATCTGCGTTATAGAATGGAGCGAAAAAATTATGGATGAACTTCCGAGCCGTACCATCGTTATCAAGCTTTCGGCGGAAAACGAAAAACGCACCGTTACGATTGAAAACTGGACATACGGAGATTTTACGCTATGAATGCCTTGGCTATAGACAGCTCTTCTTCGGCAATCACCTTTGCGGCAGTCAACGGGGGACGTACAGCTTCAAACACACAAGGGGTATCAAGTGCACACGGCAGCCCCGCGGTAAACGAACAGGGAGCATCAACCGCAAGCGCGCAAGGAACATCAAGTGCAAGCGCCCCGGAAACATCAACCGCAATTTTGACCCTCGACATCGGTATGCATCAATCCGAAAAACTTTTGGAGGGCATGGAATCCGTATTATCCCACTGCGGTTTACAAGCGGCCGACCTTGACTTTACCGCTTTGTGCGCGGGGCCGGGAACCTTTACGGGCTTGCGGCTTGCCTTTTCGGCATTAAAGGCACTCAATCTTTCATACGGTATTCCGACCTATGCAATCCCCACCCTTGAAGTTATTGCCTACCCGTACCGGCAGTGGCGCGGTGCGGTTATTCCCGTATTGGATGCAAAAAAACAAAGCTTTTACGCCGCGGTTTACCGCTCGGGCGAATTGAACTGCGGCCCCTTCGACTGCCCTGCGGCCGATATTTTAAAACACACCGACCCCGAAGAAGAAATCCTCGCAGCGGGAGCGGACGCGGCTTTGTTTGCCGA
>CAUURR010000225.1:0-3345 GCA_963547555.1 uncultured Treponema sp.
AGTGCCGATTGTGTCTGCGAGAACAATGTTTAAAAGTTTTTTGCATAGATTAGGATCTTGCATGATTTGATAAAACATAAAGTCATCGGCAATGGTTAAATCGTCAAAGCGTTTGTACATACTGAGCCTCCTTTGAACATAGTTCGTGAGCAAATAATTGCTCATCTTTATTATAGGCGCAGACAGTACAAAAAGCGGAAGGTTTAACTTTGGCCGCTGAAATAGCACGGCAAAAATTAAATAAGAAAGCTGTCCAAAAACCGATTCGTAGTTCGCGTCATCGGACTTCTTAAAATAATTTCCTTAATGTACCGGCACGGACGCCGGCAAAGCCGTAAGTGTATGCGAGTTTTGGACGCAGCATATAATTTTTACACGCTTGCTCTTTTTGACCTTTTTCGCTATACTATACTGCATTAGATGTTTTTATACTGAAAATCCTTGCAGATTCTGCAAAACCAGTAAGAGAGAGGTACTAAAACTATGAGTTTTGATATTTCAAAGATGAGAAATATCGGTATCAGTGCCCATATTGACTCGGGAAAAACAACCCTGTCCGAACGTATTCTTTTTTATTGCGACAAAATTCATGCCATCCATGAAGTACGCGGAAAAGACGGAGTCGGTGCCGTAATGGACAATATGGAACTGGAGCGGGAACGCGGTATTACGATTCAGTCCGCATCCACACAGGTTAAATGGAAAGATTACACCGTCAATGTTATCGATACGCCCGGCCACGTCGACTTTACCGTTGAAGTTGAACGTTCTTTGCGCGTTTTGGACGGAGCCATTTTGGTTTTGTGTTCCGTCGGCGGCGTTCAGTCGCAGTCAATAACCGTCGATCGCCAATTAAAGCGCTACCATGTTCCGAGAATCGCCTTTGTCAACAAATGCGACCGCACGGGTGCAAACCCTTTTAAAGTGCGCATGCAGCTGCGGGAAAAACTCGGCCTTAACGCGTACATGATGGAAATTCCGATCGGACTGGAAGACAAGCTCGAAGGCGTTGTCGATCTTATTACGATGAAGGCGATTTATTTCGAAGGCGACAACGGTACCGAATTGCGTTACGCCGAAATCCCCGCGCACTTGCAAGCCGATGCGGCAAAATACCGCGAAGAACTTTTGGATGCCGCGTCCATGTTCGACGACGAACTTATGGAAGCCATGCTCGAAGGTAAGGAAACGCAGGAAATGATCGAACGGGCAATCCGCAAAGGAACCTTGAGCGAACAGTTCGTCGGCGTATTCCTCGGTTCGGCATATAAAAACAAGGGCATTCAGCCGCTTTTGGACGGCGTCATCAAATACCTTCCGAACCCGACCGAAGTAAAAAACGTTGCCTTGGATTTGAACAACAACGAAACGCCGATTGAATTAAAATCAGACGAAAAACTTCCCTGCGTGTCTTTAGGCTTTAAACTTGAAGACGGACAATACGGCCAGCTCACCTACGTCCGCGTATATCAGGGATGCTTAAAAAAAGGCGACGAACTTTTAAATACGAGGGCGCGCAAGAAATTCAAGGTAGGCCGTTTGGTGCGCATGAGCTCTTCTTCTATGGAAGACATCAACGAAGGCTCTCCGGGCGACATTGTCGCGCTGTTCGGCATAGACTGCGCATCCGGCGATACCTTCTGCCATCCGAGCTTAAACTATGCGATGACTTCAATGTACGTGCCCGATCCGGTTATTTCGCTCGCCATTACGCCCAAAGACAAAAAATCGGCCGACCAAATGGCAAAGGCTTTGAACCGCTTTACAAAAGAAGACCCCACGTTCCAATCGTATGTGGACCCCGAATCGAACCAAACGATTATCAAGGGTATGGGCGAGCTTCACTTGGAAGTGTACATCGAACGCATGAGACGCGAATACAAGTGCGAAGTCGAAACGGGTATGCCGCAGGTTGCCTACCGCGAAACGATTACCCAGCATGCCGACTTCAACTATACGCATAAAAAGCAAACCGGAGGTTCCGGACAGTACGGCCGCGTAGCCGGCTTCCTCGAACCGCTGGAAGGCAAAGATTACGAGTTTGTGGATGCCATAAAAGGCGGCGCGATTCCGAACGAATTTATCCCGTCGTGCGATAAAGGCTTTAAAGCTTCGATGACAAAGGGCGCCCTTATCGGCTTCCCCATCGTCGGCATTAAGGCGACGATAAACGACGGCCAATCGCACCCCGTAGACTCTTCGGATATTGCGTTCCAGCAGGCGGCCATCGGCGGTTTCCGCGAAGCGTATTTAAAAGCCAAGCCGGTTATTTTGGAACCGATTATGAAGGTTTCGATCGAAGGGCCGACCGAATTCCAGGGAAACATTTTCGCCGTCATCAATCAAAGGCGCGGCATTATTATTTCGTCCACCGAAGACGGCAATTTCAGCCGCGTCGATGCCGAAGTTCCCTTAAGTGAAATGTTCGGTTTTTCGACGGTATTGCGTTCTTTAACTCAGGGCAAGGCGGAATTCTCGATGGAATTCGAAAAATACGGAAAAGTTCCGACGGGCATTGCCGAAACGCTGATAAAAGAATACGAAGAAAAGCGTAAAAAGAATCAATAACTAAAGGAGAGCATAAAAAGCGCCGTCTGCAATAGCGCCGCCGCTTTTTATGCCGAGTTTGCGTCGCAAACTCGTCTATTTATTTATAGGAGTAGCACATGAAACAAACTCTTATTGATCGCAGCCCCGTGCGTTTTTTCGATCAGGCGACAAACGGCGGCTTAAAAGCCGGAGAAATGGGAATCCTGACTTCGAAAAAAGGTTTGGGTAAAACGGCCGTTCTGGTTCAAATAGGACTCGATATGCTGCTGCAGGAAAAACAAGTCGTCCACGTTTCTTTTAATCAGCACACCAATGCGATTATAACATGGTATGAAGATATTTTTTGGGAAATGGCAAAAAAGAAGAATCTGAAAAACCCCGAAGAAATAAAAGACGGCTTGATCAGCAAACGCATTATTTTGAATTTCAATCAAAACACCGTTTCCGCAGCACAAATCGTGAACACGCTCAAAGCCTTGCTTTCGGGCGGAATTCCGACGGCATGTTTGATTATCGACGGATTGAATTTTTCCAAAGTAAAAGCCGAGGATATAAAAACTTTAAAAGACTACGCCGCCGAAGCGGGATTTTTTATCTGGGCAACATGCAACTGCGAAGACGAAGATCCGTGTACGGTTATGAATTCGGCAACCGCCGAGCAGATAAACACGATTGTACATTTGGAGCAAAAGAGCGACACAATCGATATGAAAGTGCTTAAAATGCATTCGGCGCCGGTCAAAGGAATCAACTTAAAGCTCGATACAAAAACCCTGCTTATGGTTGAAAAATAAC
>CAUURR010000226.1:0-3322 GCA_963547555.1 uncultured Treponema sp.
CACAGAAAGAAGCGGACGTATTGAGCTGGGCGCTCCAACTTAACCTGTACAATCTATTTTTCAAAAAGAAGTGTTTAAAAGTTTTGCATACGCCGAATACCGGTAATTTTTCGATTGTTGATATTCCGCTTTTATCAACACAGCAGATACAGGAAGTCATTAGCACCTATTTAAAAGGCGCTCAATTACGGGAGGACTTTATGAATGCACCGGAAGATAAAAAAGAAGTTGCTGAAATACCGCCGCCGCTTGAACTCAATCTGAAAGTTGTTGAGCAGAATATCGGCACGCTCAATACAAACGCCGCGCAGTTATTAGAACGGGTTAAGGAGCGCCTTGCGTTTTATTCGATAGACCGGTATAGCGGTGAAAACATCGCAGCGGCAAAAAAAGATAAGACAGAGTTAAACAACGCGGCGCAAATGCTCAATGCAGAACGCATCCGCATTGAGAAAGAATTTATGAAGCCGATTGAAACATTCAAAGCAACGGTTTCAGAAACGGTAAATCTCATCAAAGAATGCTCGGCAAAGATTGATGTAATTGTCAAGGAAGTTGAGCAAAAAGAGAAAGAAACGAAGAAATCAATCATTATTGAATACTTTGAATCGCTTCATTTTTCACTTGTTGATTTTGATATGCTGTTTAATCCGAAGTGGCTTAATAAAACAACAAAGCTCAAAGACATTCAAGACGAAATACATGAGCGGATTGAAAAAATACAAGCTGATTTAAGCGTTCTTGAGCGTATCGGAGAAGCGGAAGCGAAGCAATATTATTTATCAACGCTGAACCTCGATGCGGCTCTTGCAAAAGCGGATGAAATCAAAGCGAACAGGGAACGGCTTGCGTTGATTGAAGAAGCTAAAACATGGACTGAAAGGGAGTGGTTAGACAGAGAAGCTGCCGGTGAAGAAACGCCAATAATGCCTGATGATTATGGTTATCCGCAAGCGCCTGCACAAAAGCCGGTACAGTCTGTAGCACCGCCGCAAACGAATGAAGAAAAATTGCAGGTTACCTTTACAGTAATCGGGACAGCTGATCAGTTGATCGATCTTGAATCATATATGAAAAATGCGCAGCTACGCTATACATTTCAATAGGAGGATAAGAATATGTTTAATGATTATCAGATAGATGAGAATTATTTTAACAACAATTTCAAAGCAGGTGAATGGGAATGTGCCATCACCAAAGTAGAAGAAAAAATATCAAAGAAGAATAACCCGATGCTCGCTCTTTCGTTTACGATTGATGAGCAAGGGACGCTGTATTACTACATTGTCGATGATGTAAGCTCCGAAGACGCATGGAGACGGCGTAATCAAAACTTAACTCGCTTTTTTGATTGTTTTTCAATCCCGCGCGGAAACTTTAATTATAACTCATGGATTGGAAAAAGAGGCGTTATCAAAATCGACAAACGCGCTCCGAATGAGAACGGAGAGCAAAAAGGTTTTGAGGTAAAAGCCTTAATCGTACTGCAGCCAATGCAGCAAAATAATAATAACGGAACTTATCCGCAGCAAAGAAATACAACGCCTAATCACCCTACGTACCCTCAACAAGAACAATCACAATCCCAATATGCGCAAGGACAAAGGCCGACATCTGCTAATAGACAGCAAGGCTATGGTCAAACAGCCCCGCAAAATGGTTATCAGCAAAAACCGTCGGCGTATCAAGGGACAGTACCGCAAGATACACAGACTGCTGCTACCGATCCTGAAAATTTTGACAATATACCGTTTTAATTGGTAAGGAAGAAAAAAAAGAATACCAGCCTGTCGTCTTTTTCGCGCTTGAAACGACAGGCAGTATTCTCGACTGTCATTTTACACTATGGGAGGGAAAGTGTATACAGCAAGCGCGGTTGCAGAAAAAGCGCATGTAAAACCTGCCGAAGTGCGTTATTTCGCGCGGAAGTATAACATACCGAAAATCACGATTGAAAACAAACAAGTCTTTATCTTTGATAAAAAAGACTATCGGCTTTTTCTTCTTTATAAGAATATCCGTAAACAGAGAAAAGAGAATAGTAAGCAACTGCACTTTTCATTTTATGATAATCAGAAAAGTGTTATACAAAAGCAAAATATCATCAGCAAAAAAGATGTACAGCGTGAAAAAGCGCTGATAAAAAAACTATGCGCACTTTTACAAAAAGCGGGTATGAACGGCATTGATAAAACCGTTTTGCAAACAGCATTAAAAATCGATAAAAAGCAGCTTAAAAATATTTTAAATACAAACACTTCGCTTCCCATCGCGGAAGATGAAACGATAGATAATAACCTGTATTGGGTTGGAGTATAAGGAGAAAACAATGAAATTTGACAAATCGAGAGTGTACACCGCGGTAAATGCGGATGAATTAAAAATCGGCAGTAAAGTTATTTGTGCCGATACGCTTGCATTATTAAAAGCACGTGTTGAACATTTCGGTGTGAGCTACAACGCATACGAAGTATTACGAGAAATCCTTCCTGATGATGAAGAATATCGATTTTGTGTAGGTTTTGGCGATGAAGTAATGTATGCCTTTGCGTATTTTGTTGAAAGACCTGATGAACATCCCTTTGGTAAATGCTACGGCTGTGGTTATGTATTCAATTCTGAATTACGCTTTGAATACGATATAAAATATTGTCCGCGGTGCGGGATGAAAATTGACAGTCCCTTTCCGACTGATTTTTAGATAACAGAATAGACAATAACCTGTATTGGGTTGGAATAATATAACGCTTTTTTAGGAGGAATATATGAGCGAGAATGAAAGTAAGTCATTGACAGTAAGAGAGGGCACCGTTCTGGCGATGAGTGAACCGGCGACCGGACAGTATGCCGATATGGAGCAGCTCGACATACAGAGTATGTTTGACCAGCTTTTGAAGCAAGCAAATCATGCCGCGCATGAAGCGGAGGCACATCTGCAAGTAGAAGAGAAAAGCAATAGTGTTGCAGAGCTACAGGGGTTTTGTGCCGGCATCCGTAACTTCAAAAGAGCTGCGAATAAAGCAGGATTTATTGTGCCGCCTGCTTTATTTGACACGGCAAATAGAATGGAGCCGTGGGTGCAGCAAATCGATAACACTGAAGACGGCGCTGACACGGAGTGCAACCTTGCGCTAGATGTGTTGAATGAATTTTCACGCATCCTTGATTTGCTTACAGCAAGCGACAGCTATACCGCACTTGAAGAAACAATACAGAGTGAAATCAAAGCAAAAAAGGATTTTTTATATAGTGAGGCAAAAGCAGGTCGTGCATTGGTGTTGCTGAATGTCGCCGCTGCGCATTATGGCGAAAGCATGATAGC
>CAUURR010000227.1:0-3312 GCA_963547555.1 uncultured Treponema sp.
TAAAGCAAAATCAACCCCTCCCATATATTTCATTACTTTTGACAAAGGATCAATTTTTTTACTTAAGCCTAATTTATTGAATAGTTTAATTATTATCTTTCCAAACCAAACTGGATATTTTGTTCTATATGATTTGAATTTCATGGGATTTATTATGTACCAATTTGGAATTTGATTTAACTCTGGTAAATTATGTAAAATTAAAACTAATTTACTTTCTTTAGTTTTTTGAATATGTGCAACTGTGAGAACAAAATAAAAATTTCTAAAAAGAACTAAACAACCACAACCAAAACTTTCAGGCTTTTTACTTTTATCAATTGATATTATATGCAAAGAATGTAGTATTGCTTCTTCCTTTATATTCATTTTTTTATCCTTGTGCCGTAAGGCATCCGTCTAACACCCTTTCGACCGTTCCTCATTATATCATAAAAACCGCTAATTCGCAATCTAAACTGCTGCAAAACAAAAAACAACATCTTTCTACAATAATATCCGCCGGAATACATCAGTAACAGGCAGATTAGGCCTATCTTCACTAAATGAGGCAACGATACGGGCTCGCATCCTGTCTATAGGGCTTTGTACGCTGCGAGTTCCAAACAGAGTGAGCGATTGGAGGGGGCGGGGCGGCGGGCGCGGGGCCGACGCACGCTGCCGCCGCTTCCGAGCGGAGCGAGGAATGGAGCGACAGCGCAACCCCGGAAAGCGCGACGGTTTTGAGCGTGCGAATCAGCTTTTTGTCTGCCGACTGAAGTTTGTAGGGGGGGGGAGCGGTGCGAAAAACCGGCACTCCCGAATTCTTTTACAGACGGAATTGCGTCTGACTTTGAATTCCGCTGTCTTTTGAATTCCCCGTTGTACACGGTTGTACACCCCGTTGTCCGGATGTTGTACAGGGGGGCTTTTTTTGCTATACTGGACGAATGAGTAATACTGAAAAAAAGAATGCGGTGCAGGCGGTTCACTGGGCGGATCAGTGTGCACAAAAGATAATCCGTGAGCGCGGGGATTTGGATTCGTACACCTGCGCGTCGGGGATTACGCCGTCGGGGACCGTTCATATCGGAAACTTCCGCGAAATCATATCGGTGGATTTGGTGGTGCGCGCGCTGAGGCGGCTGGGAAAAAAGGTGCGTTTTATTTATTCGTGGGACGATTACGACGTGTTCCGTAAGGTGCCGGAAAATATGCCGGACAAAGAAACGCTTGAAGCGCATTTGCGCTTTCCGATTACGATGGTGCCGGATACGACGGGGCGCGATGCTTCGTATGCGCGTCATCACGAGGTTGATGTTGAACAGGTGCTGCCCCTTGTGGGGATTGAGCCCGAATTTTTATATCAGGCGGAGCGTTACCGTTCGGGTATGTATGCGGAGGGTATGAAAACCGCTTTACAAAACCGCGAAAAAATCAAGGATTGTTTGAACCGTTACCGCGACGATGCGCACAAGATTCCCGAAAACGAGGAATACTGGCCTGCGGCGGCGTTTTGCTGTAAGTGCAATAAGGACACGACCGAGATTTTGTCTTACGATGGGGAATACGGTGTCGAATATCGCTGTACGAGCTGCGGGCACAGCGAAAAGGCGGATTTGCGTTCGTCTAAAGAATTGAAGCTGGGCTGGCGCGTGGATTGGCCGATGCGCTGGCAGTTTGAAAAAACGGTGTTCGAGCCTGCGGGAAAAGACCATCACAGTCAGGGCGGCTCTTTCGACACGGCGCGCCTTGTTGCGGACGAGATTTACAACTGGTCCGCTCCGGTGAGTTTCCGCTACGACTTTATCGGTATAAAGGGGTTGCCCGGAAAAATGTCTTCGTCGAAGGGAAAGGTTATCAGCTTGGACGATGTTTTGCGGGTGTATCAGCCCGAAATTGCGCGTTATCTTTTTGCGGGTACGCGGCCGAATACGGAGTTTTCAATCAGTTTCGATTTGGACGTTATTAAAACCTACGAAGATTACGATAAAACCGAACGCATTGCCTGGGGTGTCGATAAGGCGAAAAATGACGAGGTGTTTGAAAAAGAAAAGCGGATTTACGAATTGTCGCAGGTTAAAGACGGTATGCCTTCCTCCATTTCGTATCAGGTTCCGTTCCGTCATTTGTGCAATATGCTGCAAACGGCTTCAGGTGATATAGAGGCGGTGCTCGCTTCCTGCCCGGATATAAAGGCCGAACAGGTTGAACGATTTCGCAAACGCTGTGAATGCGCCCGGTATTGGATAAGCGAATGCGCTCCCGAAGAGTTCCGCTTTACGCTGAAAAATCCCGGCGATTGTACGAAGGAAGATTTGAACGAGGCGGAAACCCTGTGTATCCGAAAAATCCTCACCGATATTCTTCCCAAGCTGGACGCTCTTGAAGAAAAGCCCCTGTCGCAGGCACTGTATGCGGTGGCCGAAAAAGCGGGCATTGAGCCTAAGGCGATGTTTGAAGCGGTGTACCGTGTGCTTATCGGGAAAACGCAGGGGCCGCGGCTTGCAGGCTTTATAAAGCTTATCGGCAGGGAAAAACTGGAAGCGTTGTTGAGTCCCTACCGCTGACCGTCCTTGACTGAACGGCTGCACGGGATTACAATAGTAGAAGATTAAAAAAAAATGCCGATTGTAAGCGGACGAGGCTTTTCGGCATTTTATATAACACATACCACATAACGGAGGCTCAGTATGGCTGAATTAAAAGGTTCAAAAACCGAACAAAATTTGATGGCCGCTTTTGCGGGTGAAAGTCAAGCACGCAACAAGTACACCTATTTTGCGTCGAAGGCAAAAAAAGAAGGCTACAATCAAATCGCACGTTTTTTTGAAGAAACGGCGGGAAACGAAAAGGAACACGCCGAAATATGGTTCAAAGAACTGCACGGCGGCGAGATTCCGGCGACAACCGAAAACCTCGTAGCGGCTGCCGAAGGCGAACACTACGAATGGACTGAAATGTATGAGGATTTTGCAAAAACCGCAAAAGAAGAAGGCTTTACGCGCATTGCCGCCCTTTTTGAAATGGTCGGTAAAATCGAAAAAGAACACGAAGAGCGTTATAAGGCCCTGCTTGCGCGCTTAAAAGACGGCTCTTTGTACAAAGACGGTGAAAAAGTATTTTGGATTTGTACGAACTGCGGCCACATCCACTTCGGCGATAAGGCACCGCAAAAATGCCCCGTTTGCGACCATCCGCAGGGTTATTTTGAACGCAGAGTGAAAACGTACTGAAAGTCTTAAGGGGAGAGAGGACACCCCGTTCTGGGCAGGGTTTCCGCTCGCCCCTTGCCCCCTCTCACTTTCCCGCACAGCTTAGGGGCTGACCGCC
>CAUURR010000228.1:0-3306 GCA_963547555.1 uncultured Treponema sp.
GTTTTGCTCCAATACCGTTCCGCAAAACTCACTGAAATCTTTATCGCTGACTTTTATTATTTCCAACTTTTTGGGAGCATGATAATTTTCCAAAAGCTCCTTTGTCCGTATCTCCCTTGATTCGGATACGGCCACCCACACGGTTTTATCGTCTTCCTTTATCTTAACCGCACCGGAGCTTCGTATAAACGGGATTTTATACTGTCCTATACATTCATGAAAGTTTATAAAATCGGTAAGTATAAAATCTTTCATAGGCAGCGCTCTATTCTTTTATGTATTTCGTATAAAAGTGCCGTACGGTATTATCGTAGTCCGCATATGTGTGCCCCGGATCTTCAACAAAGGGAACCAAATAGATAACCATTTCACTGACGGCATCCGTTTTCACCTTACTTGAAAACAAATATCCCAAAATCGGAATTTGACCTAAAAGCGGCACTTTTTTTTCGGTTATATCTTTTTCATTTTGGAGCAATCCGCCGATAACAACCGGCGTACCGGATTTTGTCCTCACATGGGTTGTAACCGCTTTTTCCGATGTCGAAGGCGGATTTGTATTGGCGCTTGCATTTTTCGGAACGCTGCCCTGCTTTGAAACCCTTGCATCCACATTCACCGTAATCATTTCATCGCCGGACACCCAGCCGTTTACTTTCAAAACCAAACCGCTGGATATTTCACGTGTCGTACCCGTATACTTTCCTGTAGCCGCATCGATGGCGACGTCCCGATAGCGGTAAGTAGAGGTATTTTGAAATTGAATATCCTCGCCCGATATGCCGTTAAGCGTCGTATCCGCTAAAATCCGGGCACGATTTTCTCCTATTTCTGCATTTAAATGTGCCGCAAACTGAAACCCCAACTGCGATATGATATCGAACTTTATGTCTAAAAGGTTGTTCATAGTACCGCTGATAAAAGATGCCGGACTGTTATCCGTTTTCTTTATATTTATACCGGCCGACCAATTAAAACTGTCCGTTTTTTGGTATTGTATAACCAAAATTTGGTATCGTATTTGTTTTTTTGGCCGGTCAATAAAATTAAGGTCGGTCAAAAAATCCGCACGGGATGCATCCGTTCCCGTAAAAAAAATTAAAGACGGGTCCGAGGTAACTGTTATCGTATTTTTATTTATTGAAGGCGGAAGATGTTTTAAAAGTTCATCGCTTTTTATAAACCGTAAATGAATGGGAGTCGATCGGCGTTTTATATCTATAAGATTCAAGTAGCTCTTTAAATCCTGCTCATGCTGATGTGTTACTTGTGTAATAAAAGAAGCCGTTCCAGGAACCGGAATAGGAGGAGAAAGCAACATGTGTTTCGGTATCATCTGCAAGGCTTCGTTAATACTCATATTGTTGACTTTAAATTCTTTGTAATAACGGCCTTCAAGCGGAACATCAATCTTTTTTATAAAGTCTACAATAGGTTGTATTTGACGTTCGCTACCGCTGATATATAACATATTCGTGTTTTTATCGACACGAATAAAACTTGCAGCATTTAAATCGGCCGGTAATAAATTAAGGATATTTTCCGCAGCTATATTTTCTAAAGGAAGCGTAACGACGGTTTTCAATTGTTTTAGAATATCGTTTCGTTGTATTTCGAAAATATAATATATATCGTTTTCAAAGCGGTAATCACAATTGGCCTGTTCCAAAATTAGGCGTAACAATTGTTCAAAGGTTTTGTTTTCATAGTACAGATTTTCAAGCAAAACCGATGTTTTAGTTAATAGCGAATATTCTTTTTGTGCTTTTGAAAACAACATTCGCATAACAACAGGCAAGGTCGTTTTCGATGCCGCAACCGAAAAAAGATTTTCCTTATGCGCAATATTTAAATGCTGCGTTTCTCTTCCGCTGTTTTCACCCGCAATTTTAACGATATAAAAGCCGCCGTTTTCACTTCGCACGGTGTAATCGGGATACTTTGTTATAATTAAACGCAATACTTGCTCAAGGTCGGTATCTTTAACTCGAACGGTAAGAGGATGAGTCGGCAGAGAATCATAAAAGATTGTTTTTCCGCTGTCCCTCGACAAGGCTTTTAACAATTGTTCTGCCGACACATCTTCGGCATCAAGCGTTACTTTGTGCGTCTTCTCATCAAAATCGATAAAAATACGCGATACAAAATACATACCGTTTTGCTTTTTGGTATACAAGCGCGCATAATCTGCAAAGCGTTTCAATGCCGTTTCAAAATCAGTGTCGGCAAAACGGAAAGTCGCAAAACCGGTAACCGTATTGTCAAAGACGATGGATTCACCGCCTATTTCCGCTAAGGATAAAAGAATATCCGTTATACGCTGATTACGAAAATCAAGGCTGATGCTATTCTGCTGCTGTGCATGAAGTATATAAAAGGTGCCAAATAGCGTAACAAACGTAAAAAAACAGCGTAAACGTTTTTTCACCGTATAGACTCCCGCACGACAAACACAACGACGACTCCGGCGGTTAAAAAGGGCGCAAACGGAATCTTTTGCAGCAACAAAGTCTTTTTATTCGGAACGGTTGCAATACTGTATTTGATGCCATAAAATACAAGGGCACTCACGGATGCAAAAAGACAAATAAGAACGCTTGGTAAAAAGCCGAATCGGTAACCGAGGATACCGATCATTTTTACGTCCCCAAAGCCCAAGCCGCCTACAAAGCGGTATATCAGCGCGAACAATAAAAAAATTGCCAAGCCTTGCACCAGTTGAAGCGGTATTTGCTTCGGGACAAAAATAATATCCGGTATAAAAAATATCAGTGCCAAAACACACAAAAGCATATCGGGAATAATATAATTGCGTACATCAATCACTGAAATCAGTATACAAATACCGATGCCTACATACATGCTTAGCAACATCATAAATACACTATAACATAATTCCTTTATGTGTCAATGGATAAACACGGAAAGCAGTTTTACGTAAAATCTATACCAAAGACAGCCTTAATTTGCCTATCATCACAAGCAGGTTCAACAGTCATCAATAAATACAGGATTCGTTTTATATAGAATTCCTTTTCAAGAAGACCCTTTATATGCGTGCTCCTTGCCCATTCGTATATTTTCTTTAGGCTCTGTAATTCACAACGGCTTACAAAATGACCATTACAACGGCATCTTTTTATATTGCAAGAATTCCCGCTCCGTTTCAAGCACTTCAAGTGCGTCTTCTAACGCTTCCCGCCACACTCAGCCTATTATCTTATTAACTTTTTAAACAGTAACTGTAAAAATCAATTTCCGTAACGAATAACAAGCTGATACACTGGTAGTTAAAAAAATTATCTC
>CAUURR010000229.1:0-3305 GCA_963547555.1 uncultured Treponema sp.
CAGTACCGAAAATTTAAGGAAGAGCGTTAATCAAAGTACGCTGACCGTTATTGCATTTGCATCGGGAATTGCATTGGTTGCAATTCTTATCGGTGTAGCAGGTTCTTTGATCCTTGCACTGATTATCATCAAACCTATCCGCCGCCTGGTATCCCATGTTGCCATGATCCGCGATACCGGCGATAAATCGGAACTTGCCGGAAAGGATATTCCCGTAACCGCAGGGGATGAAATAGGACTTTTAAGTGAAAACGTAAACGATATGACTCATGCCCTTGTAGAAGCGGCCGTAAACGCAAACATGCTGCTCGGTGGTAAAGAAGTGCAGCGTGCTTTTTTGCCGCTGGATGAAGTTATTATCGGCGGTAAAAAAATAAAGCAGTCGGTCGGGCGGCTTGATACTCCCTATGCACAGTTTTTCGGCTATTACGAGGGTGCAAAAGGTGTTTCCGGCGACTATTTCGATTACCGAAAACTCGACGACCGCCATTTTGCCGTTATAAAGGTTGACGTATCCGGAAAAGGTTCGCCTGCCGCCCTGATTATGGCCGAAGTCGCCGCCCTTTTTACCGATTATTTTAACGGCTGGAGCGTACGCAAAAACGGTACAAATTTATCAAAGCTTGTATACAAGATAAACGACCATTTGGTAAACCGCAACCTGTTCGGAAAGTTCGCCGCCTTTACGCTGGCAATCTTCGATTCCGCAGCTGGGGACTTTTATTTTTGCAATGCGGGCGATAACCTTATTCATATTTACGATGCGTCCGAACGGAAAAAAAAGACAATCACGCTGACCGCCACACCGACTGCGGGAGCTTTTTCTTCCGATTTGGTTGAAATGAAAGGGGGCTATCCGGTCGAGAAAGTTCACCTTGATTCAGGTGATATTCTGTTCTTATATACCGACGGTATTGAAGAAGCAAAGCGGCTTTATCGCGGTGATGACGGCCGGGCATTAAAATTCCGCGATGAAACGGATGTGCGCGTTACAAAAGAAGAAGAAGACGGCTATCAAAAGTATTTAAAGCGTTGTGCCGAGTTACAGGAAAAACGGCGCACCCAAGCTTTCCTTGCTTTTGAGGAAAAACTGAGCGAATCCTTGCGCGATTTTTTACGCGAAAAATCGTCCGATATGAGCGATCCTAAAAAGTACCTTGCCGACTTATATCATCCGAGACGGCGCTTTAAAGAATATATGAACGCCGCAAAAGAAAGAGGAGAAGCCGCGGACAAAAAAACGGTTCTTGCCGCAATAAAGATGTACGACAAGCTGAGCTTTTCAAAAAAATTGGTTCGCTTTATCAAAAAGCTTGATGAAAATGTATACAACTATATTATATATATGTCTAAAAAAGGCTCCAGTATCGTTGACGGCGAAGAAATGTCCGCCGAGCGCGTTCACGATATTATCGAGGCTGTTTTTCAGAAAAAAACCTATGTGCTTGAAAAACGCAGTAACCCGCGCAAATTTTCCACCGACGAGCTTTTTGAATTCGATTTTTCGGACTGTGAAGGAAGTCCCGAAGAGGGGGTAATGGCCCTTGTTGCCGTTGAAAAAGTATTCCGCATGTATAAAATACCCGATGCAAGCGATTACGATCACTCGGTTGTCGATAAAAAAGTCGATGCCTTTTTGAAAAAGCATTTTGTGCAGTATTCCGCTTACTGCGGCAGTCAAGCAGAACACTTTCAAAGCGGTTTACGCGACGAATATATGTTTTATACACGCATAAAGGAAGATGAACAATTTGACGACTTGACACTGGTCGGAATTAAGAAAAAATAGTATATTTGAAATTAAGGATGGGATTGTGTAATGACTTCCGTTTTTACACGATCCTGCAGTCCCGATAAGGAGCAAGCCGTGAATGATTTTTTTAGTAAAATGAAGACTCTCGTTGATCAGGGAGTAGACGCTTCTCAAAAGGCTCTTTCAAAAGCCGGGTCGAAAATTCAGGAACTGGGCGATAAGGGAATTACAAAAATTGAACTTACCCGTCTTGAAAATCAAAGCAAAAAATGCTTTGCTCGCCTCGGTTTGATTGTATACGACAATCTGGTGTGCAAACAAAAGGCAAGCGTCAGTGCAAAAAATGCCGAGATTGCCGCTTTGTTGAATGAAATCGAACATTTAAAAGCCGAAATCGAGCGGCGATCCGAAACCGTGTCGTAAAAAGCAAAAAAAGCGTAAAAAAAGGCAAAAAAAGTGAAAAAAATGTGCAAGGGCGCTTGACATAAAATATCGTACTGTGATATATTCAATCCACTCGCCGCTAAGGTACGCACGATGCGGCGGGGTGCTTTGGAGTGCTGCGCGCATTTCAAAAAAGAGTTATTTGAAATAATCAGGGATGGAAAGAAAGAACGCAAGTATAGTTCAAACGTACAAGAGAAGGGGCAGCTGTACGGAAGGTACAGCGAGAGAGTTTTCATATAGGCTGCAAGGTTTGTATGGGAACGGTTCCTGAAGATAAAGCAGGGACGGACTTAAGTGAAATCATTGGTCCTAGTGACCTATGAATAAAATCATGGAGAGTTTGATCCTGGCTCAGAACGAACGCTGGCGGCGCGTCTTAAACATGCAAGTCGAACGGCAAAAGAGGGGCTTGCCCCTTTTTGAGAGTGGCGGACTGGTGAGTAACACGTGGGTGACATACCTTTTAGATGGGGATAGCTATTAGAAATAGTAGGTAATACCGAATGTGACCGTATTTATTAGAAGGATACGAGGAAAGGAGCTAAGGCTTCGCTAAAAGAATGGCTCGCGGCCCATTATGCTAGTTGGTGAGGTAACGGCCCACCAAGGCGATGATGGGTATCCGGCCTGAGAGGGTGAACGGACACATTGGGACTGAGATACGGCCCAAACTCCTACGGGAGGCAGCAGCTAAGAATATTCCGCAATGGACGAAAGTCTGACGGAGCGACGCCGCGTGGATGAAGAATGCCGAAAGGTTGTAAAATCCTTTTAAGCCTGAGGAATAAGCAGAGGAGGGAATGCCTTTGCGGTGACTGTAGGGCTTGAATAAGCAACGGCTAATTACGTGCCAGCAGCCGCGGTAACACGTAAGTTGCGAGCGTTGTTCGGAATTATTGGGCGTAAAGGGCATGTAGGCGGAAATGCAAGCTTGATGTGAAATACTGCAGCTTAACTGCGGAACTGCATTGAGAACTGCGTATCTTGAATTACTGAAGGGTAACCGGAATTCCACGTGTAGGGGTGAAATCTGTAGATATGTGGAAGAACACCAATGGCGAAGGCAGGTTACCGGCAGATAATTGACGCTGAGGTGCGAAAGTGC
>CAUURR010000230.1:0-3303 GCA_963547555.1 uncultured Treponema sp.
TACCTTGGGAAATCAAACTGTTTGATTTTTGCTTTTTAACAATACCGCCCTGTGAAACCAAATCGTAGTTTGAAGCCGTGATATTGTCTCCGACGGAAAGTCCCAATGCCAAACCTTCAAGCTTTCTGTCTTCGGTAACAAAGGCAATACCCTGTTTTATCGCATGACGGGGATTATCGATTATAACTTCGTTACCGTCAAAAAATATGGAACCACCCGTCTTTTTGAAGCAGCCGAAAATTGCCTTTGCAATTTCGGTTCTGCCCGAACCGACCAAACCGGAAAAGCCTAAAATTTCACCTGGATATACGCAAAAACTGGCATCTTTGACATAAGAAGACGCAGACAAATTTTTTACTTCAAAAAGCGGCTTACTGCGATCGATATTATGAGTAGAAGGCGGATATACATTGGTTATTGATCGGCCGACCATCATTGCAATCAAAGATTCTTCCGTTACTTCGCTTATATCCTTCGTCCCTATATATTCACCGTCGCGCAAAACGGTAACACGGTCACAGATACGGAATACTTCCGACAGCTTATGTGAAATATAGACAATGGTTGTGCCGTTTTTCTTTAACCGTTCAATCAATTCAAAAAGCACTTCTTCTTCGGCCGACGTTAAAGACGATGTAGGCTCATCCATAACTAAAATCCGTGCATCCAGAGAAACCGCTTTTGCAATTTCTATCATTTGTTTTTGTGCAATCGGCAAACTGCTTACAATACTGTCCGCCGCAATTGATAAAGAAAGACTGTCCAATATTTTTTGTGTTTGCCGTTTTATACTTTGCGAATCCAATATACCGAATTTGGGATTTTCACGTCCCAAAAACATATTGTCGGCAACACTTAAATTTTCGCACAGATTGAGTTCTTGATGAATAATGGCTATTCCCGCTTTACGTGCATCAACGGTATTTTTAAAACGGTATTCGTTTCCGTCAATAAAAATTCTGCCCGTATCGGGAAAGTAAACGCCGGACAAAATCTTCATTAAAGTGGATTTTCCCGCCCCGTTCTCACCTAAAAGGGCATGAATTTCACCTTTTTTTAAAGAAAAATTTATATCATTAAGAGCGACAACTCCATAAAAAGTCTTTGTTACGTTTTTCATTTCCAGTATGGGTATTTGCGTATTCATAACTCTATTCCTTCTTTAGTGAATCGATAATAACCGCCAAAAGGATGATTGCTCCTTTTGCGACATATTGCATATACGGCGATATACCTAAGAGGTTCATACCGTTACTGATAACACCCATAATCAATGCGCCTATAAATGTACCGATAATAGTTCCCTTGCCGCCTGAAAAACTGGTGCCGCCGACAATAGTTGCGGCAATCGCATCCAATTCATAACCTACACCGACATTAGGAGAGCCTGACCCTAAACGGCTTGCAAGCAAAATGCCTCCCATTGCGGAACAAGCTCCCGCTATTGAAAAAACCAGAAATCTGAGCCTAACCGGATCCGTACCGGTCAAACGGGCAGCTTCTTCATTCCCTCCCAAAAAGTAAATTCTGCGCCCGAATACCGTTCTTGACAACAAAAAGTGAAAAAGTACAAGCATTACAAGCATAAGTATAACAGCCGCAGGAACGGGACCTACAAAACCGTTACCTAAGAATTTAAAACTGTCCGAGTTTACAAATTTAGCTTTTCCATCGGTAAGAATAAAGGCCAGACCGCGAAAAATAGCCATACTTCCTAAAGTTGCAATAAAAGCCGGAACGCGGAGCATTGAAATAAGCGCACCGTTCGCCGCCCCTGTCAGAAATCCTGCAATAAGCGTTAAAAGGACGGCAACCGGAAGCGGTAATTTTGTATTTAAGATTAAAATTGCGATGATGACACCGCTTACCGATGTAATTGACCCTACCGATAAATCAATTCCCTTAATGAGTATGACAAAAGTCATACCGAAGGCAATAACAACATTAATACTTACTTGATTAAGAATATTGGCGATATTTTCAGGATCAAGAAAAATCCATTCACCGCTTTCATTTCCGATTTGAAATACATCACACAACAAAAAAATAAAAACAACCAGCGCACCCAAGATAAGCAGTACCGATTTAGACTGTATGTGCACCGAAGAAAAAAAACGTTTTACACCTTTTGTTTCAGGCATTATTGAGATCCTCGCTTATTTTTATGATTTTATATCCGGCCAAAGCATAAAAGAAAAGCGGAACGCGTATCCCTCGTCCCGCTTTATTAAATTAATTCATGCGGTTTCCGTTTGAATCTCTAAAACCGTCTTTTTGATAGGTACCTACTTCAACCGGTTGATTTTTCGGCGGATTTTTATTTTTGCCGGAAATATAATCAAGCAGAGTATGGAAAGCTTGTAACCCCATCTTCGAGGGAAATTGTACAGTATCACCGATAATTTTTCCCGCATCGATAGCTGCCTTCGATTCGTCACCGAAATCGTAACCGACAATGGAAATCGTATTAAGCTTATTGCGGCGTTCAACAGCGGAAAGAGCACCGAGCGTACAGTCATCATTAATAGCGAAGATACCGATAAGGTTTTTTCCATACTTTTGGATAGCATCTTCGGTTACGGACATGGCTTTATCGCGCTGACCTACAGCATTCATAATAACCATTTTAATATCCGGCAAAGCCTTTGCCATAGCGGGTTTAAATCCTTCAATGCGCGCCTGTGTTGAAGTAACACCGGAGTGATCTACAATCAAAACCGTTCCCTTGGATACTTTGCGCTCATTCAATTTTTTGATGAGCATATCCGCAGCCAATTTTCCGCCCAATACGTTATCGGAAGCGCAGTGACTGACTACATCAACACCTTCTGCGGCAACGTCAACCGTAACAACCGGAATACCTGCCGCGAGGGCTTTTTTCAAAACAGGAGCCAAAGCCTTTGAATCACAAGGAGTAATTAAAATACCGTTCACTTTTTGTTGAATATAGTCTTCAACTTGGCGAACCTGTTTACCCGCATCAAAGTCGGCATCCGTTAAGCGGATAACAACTCCAAGTTCCTGTGCGTCTTTTTCAAGCGTTGTTTTCATTTCCTGAAAAAAGGGGTGACGTAAAGACATAAGCGTTACGCCTATGACCGTCTTTGTTTGTGCAAAAACCGGTGTAAATAACAAACCCAGTATTGCAGCAGCTAAGATAATTTTTTTGATCTTCCTCATCGGAACCTCCTATACTGAATGCATATATTATAAATCGAGATTTTAAATACCGATATATGCAATAACTACCCAAAAGGTGTACAAAAATGAATCCATGATATATACTGGCTTTATGAGTATGAG
>CAUURR010000231.1:0-3293 GCA_963547555.1 uncultured Treponema sp.
CGGAAAAATCGGATTGCCGCCGGCACGGAGCAGGTACGCCCTACGCTTATTTTTAAAGAAATCGGTGTACATGAATTTCGGCAAAAAATACGCCCCCTCGATGCTTCTTTTTTGCCCGGCCGTCTTAAAGCTTTGCTTGAGCCTGTTCCGTCTGCGGTGCCTTGGTATCTTGAGTATCGCTCGGACTGTTCCGTCTCACCCCGCCGTTTTGTCCGGCGCGAACATGCCCCGAATCCGCGGCAAGCTTATGCGGTATCCGAAGAACCGTATTCGGCTGCATTTTTTGAAGACGGAACGTTTTTTTTCGCCGGCACTTTGCCGATGAAGCACGTTGTAAATGAAGGAAAAACAACGGCTTTTAAACTGCCGCGCCTTTCGGCGGGTTATACCTATTCGTACGCATTGATTGCCGGCTCCACCCTGTTTGCCGCATGGGAAGAAACGGCTTTTTTTGAAACGGGAAGAAGCGGTTTTGTTGCCGTGAATCTTGAAGAAGTTTTATATGAAAGTGAGGATTAACAGATGAAAAAAAATTATACAATATACAGCCTGATGCTTTTCAGCTTGTTTTTTTTGAAAGGTGTCGGCAGTCTCTATGCGGAAGAAATAGCCGGTGAACAAACCGTGTCTGCAGAACAGGATGCACAAAATCAAGTGCAGGAAGGACAAAGCGATTCGGAACTTAACATTGAAGACGGCAGTACGGATGAGGCGTTACCGGAAAACGATTCGGCGGCGGCTCGCCCTGCTATCGGCCGCCTTGTGTTTACGTTAGGTGCCGCAGGTATTTTGAATACCGATAAAAACAGCGCTCCGTCCCCCGTTCTTTTTACCGTGGGCGCAGGCGGACAGTTCCCTGTTTATACAAACAAAAATATGATTTTATCGGTTGCTCCGCACGGACAATTTTTTTCCTCTTTTTATTTTTGGGATAAATCGCGTAAGCTTGTTTTACCGGCGGAACCGGAACAGCGCATCGCTTATGTGCCTGCAATAATGGTTGATTCCCCTGTTCTCTTCCATTTTCCGGTAAAAAAATCCGTTTTTGCTGCAGGAATCGGTCCTTCATTTTTGGTACGTTTTGCAGCCCGCGCTATCAAGGTTCCTTCATCGGAAGACAATAACATTCGTTTAATGAATGAATGGTTTTGGCAAAACGGCCGTTTTTTTTATCCCTCGCTCCACTTATCATGGGACTACATTTTTCCGAGCGGCATTGCGGCAGGAATAGGTCTTAAAGCCTACCTTTCGACAGGCGGTCTTGTTGATAAGCGAGGCCTTGACGGCAGTATGATTACTTTTTCCGCCCGGCTTATACCGGAACGGAAAAAGTAAAAACAGAAAGTGAAAACACTGTCCCTTTTATCATATTTATGTTAATATTGATACATTATGGCTAATCAACAGGATATTGAAAAAATGCGCAGTGCGCAGACGATACTGAATGAATTGTTTTTTCTTTTGGATAAGGCGGAAAAACAGTTTAAAAGTGCGCGCAACTGGGGCTTTATAGATATATTCGGCGGCGGTTTTATTGTCGATATGATAAAGCATTATAAACTCGGTTCCGTTTCGGAAACGATGAACCGTATCCAAACCTTATTGGAAAATCTGCAAAGTATTATAAAAGAGATTTCCATCCCGACCGATTACCGTATGAATACGGGAACGTTTTCCACCTTTGCCGATATTCTTTTTGACGGTATCTTTACCGATGTATATATGCAGTCAAAAATTATGTCGAGCTTAAATCAAGTACGCGAACTTCGCACAAAGCTTGAACAGGTACAAAGCCTTCTAGCTAAGATTGCGGGGTGATAATGTAACGACTTAAGTTTAATCCCGCAACATTGCAATCAAAATCAAAGAAACTGTCCAAAACCCGAAGTTTTGGACAGCTCCGTCTCACAACAGTCCGAAGTATCCGATGATTTTTTCCCTTGCGAAATCGGGAGTTTTAATCGGAGACACTAATCCTATTTTTTCTGCTTTTTATGCCGAATACGATAATAGAGCCGGCTGCAATCAGTAAAAAGGCCAAACTTATGGGACGTGTAATAAAAATCATCAACGAACCGTCGGATAAAATCAAAGCCCGTCTGAAGTTTGCTTCGGCAAGCGGCCCGAGTACAATACCCAATAAAATCGGTACCAACTGGAAATCCATCCGGCGTAAAAAATACGATATTATTCCGAAAGTAATAATGATATACATATCATAAATGCTGTTGTTTGTCGAATAAGAACCGGCAAGACAAAAAGTCAATACGATACACGCAAGTATTTCATACGGAATACGGGTTATGTGAGCATAGAATTTTATAAACACATTGCCGGCAATATACATAAGAATATTGACAACAATTAAGCCCAGCATAATGGCATACAGAATATCTCCCTGATCCCGAAAGAGTCTCGGGCCGGGAATCATGCCGTGTACCATAAATGCACCCATCAAAATGGCTGTTGCACCGTCGCCCGGAACTCCCAATGTAAGCATCGGAATCATGGTTGCTCCGCATGCGCCGTTATTTGCCGATTCGGATGCTGCAACACCTTCTATTTCTCCTGAGCCGAATGTTTCGGGGTGTTTTGAACTTTGCTTCACTTGATTATATGCAATAAAGGCTGCCAATCCTCCTCCCGTTCCGGGGGTGGCTCCTATAATAACACCGATTAAAGAACCGATAGAGATAGGCTTGCGGCAGCGGCGGTATTCTTCTTTTGTTATTTTACATTTTGTAACGCTTTTTGCCGAAATCGTTTTATGATCCGTTTTCGGATTGTATTGCGACTTCATCAGAATTTCGGAAATCGCGAAAAGACCGATGAGGGCTATAATTAAATCAACTCCGCGTAAAAGGTTGATATTATCGAAGGTAAAGCGCGGCGTTCCGCTGATGTTGTCCATACCGATTGTGGATACAAAGATACCGATACATGCGCCTATCAGTCCTTTGAAAATACTTTTATTGGATACGCCCGCGATAACCGATAAACCGAAAATCGATAAGGCAAGATATTCAGCCGGGCCGAACAGAAGGGTTACTTTTGCAATTTGAGGGGCGGCAAACAAGAGTACCAGGGCGCTTATGAGGCCGCCTATTGTAGAAGCATAGAGTGCCATAGATAAGGCCTTATAGGCTTCACCTTTTTGAGTCATGGGATAACCGTCGAATAAGGTTGCCGCATTAGCCGAAGTTCCGGGCGTGTTTATCAAAATAGCGGTTATTGATCCGCCGTATGTTCCTCCGCAATAAATAGCTAAAAGCATTAAAATAGCCATTACCGGT
>CAUURR010000232.1:0-3292 GCA_963547555.1 uncultured Treponema sp.
TGAAGAAGCCTATACAAACATTTATGAAGCAATGGAAGGCTGGATAGAAACAAAGCTTGAAAACGGATTTGAAGTTCCCGAGCCCTTGGAAGAAAATAACTTCAGCGGTAAATTTGTCTTACGCATCCCCAAAACACTGCACAAAAAACTTGCATTGGCCGCCGAAAAAGAAGGGGTATCGCTCAATCAATACGCCCTTTATAAGCTGTCGTAAAAATAAAAAACCCTTTTAAGAAATCGTATAAAATGTAAAATCCTATACACGACTCTTAAAAGGGTGTCGGAGCTGCCGTAAAATCCGATAAGGATTCGGGCAGCCGTATCTAAAAAATCCTAAAACTTACTGTGCTTTTACGTCGTCGCAAATGCTCAGCTCGCTTTCCTTATCGAAGAATTTGGCCTTTTTCATATCGGGTACAAAGTTGGCCGTATCGCCTATTTGGAAAGTGATGTCGGGCGTTGTGCGTACAACCAAAGACTGGCTTCCGGTATTCAGGAACAAGTGGGTTTCGGCTCCCAACGGCTCGATAACCGATACCTTCATCTGCATATTGTTTTGAGCTGCAGGAGATGCGCTGTACTGCATATCTTCGGGACGGATACCGAAAAATACTTCTTTTCCGACATAGTTTTTAAGAACCTTTGCCTGATCATCGGTAACAGTCAGCTCAAAAGCACCTTCTTCGGCAACAATTTTTCCGCCTTTTTCAGCAATTTTTACACTTAAAAAGTTCATGGGCGGCGAACCGATAAAGCCGGCAACAAATTTATTGATGGGGTGATTGTACAGGTACAAGGGAGAACCGATTTGCTGAACCTTACCGTCTTTCATAACAACGATTTTGTCCGACATCGTCATAGCTTCAATTTGGTCGTGAGTAACGTAAATCATCGTCGCATTTAAGCGGTGGTGCAGGTCGGAGATTTCGGCGCGCATCTGAACGCGGAGCTTGGCATCCAAGTTCGACAAGGGTTCGTCAAAAAGGAATACCTTGGGGTTACGCACAATAGCGCGGCCTACGGCAACACGCTGGCGCTGACCGCCTGAAAGAGCTTTGGGCTTGCGGTCGAGAAGTTTTTCTATATCCAAAATACGGGCGGCTTCGTGGACGCGGCGGTCGATTTCGGCCTTGTCGGTTTTGCGGATCTTCAGTCCGAATGCCATGTTGTCGTATACGGACATGTGGGGATACAGTGCGTAGTTTTGGAAAACCATCGCAATGTTTCTGTCCTTCGGGGGAACGTCGTTCATCAATTCGCCGTCGATGTACAATTCACCTTCGGTGATGTCTTCCAAACCGGCAACCATACGAAGCGTTGTTGATTTACCGCAGCCGGAAGGGCCGACGAAAACAACGAATTCTTTGTCTTCTACGACGATGTTCGCGTTGTCTACCGCGCGGACGTTACCGTCGTATACTTTTCCGATACCTTTGAGCTCTACTTTAGCCATACTCAAGGCCTCCTAAAAAATTATTTTATGCAATAATTATATAGTATAAAAACCGTGCTGTCAAACTCTTTTTTCCATAAAAAAACGCTTGACAACAAAGACGCCTGCGCTATACTTAAAGTGTGAAACCGAAAAAATACTCTTTACTTACGGCCGTGCAGTCGTTTTTTTTCGCATTTTCTTTGTATTTTCAAAACAATTTATACCTGTATGCGCCGGCTTGCGCATTCGGTTTTTTATACTCGCTTATTCCGACCGTAATTATGATAACCGCAGTCCTTACGCGCTTTTTACACACATCCCCGGAATTGCTTTACGCCCTTTTGGCAAGCGCGGAAAAATGGATAGATGCCGACAATCTCTATGCCATGTCGAATTATTTTGTAACATCGGGCCGCCCCGCCCTCTTTGAAGTTATCACGGGTATTACGGTCTTTTTTTTGGCGCGCCGATTTTTTTATACCGTAATGCAGTCGGTTCAAAAAATTTTTCACAGCCGTGCCGAAAGCCGTCCCCTTATAGCTCAGCTTATCATTGTTGCAGGCGAAGTACTTTTGGTTATTATAACGGCAGTCACCACACTGCTTTTAACCGCGGCAAAATCTTTTTTTTACGGCGTATATCACGGAGGAGCGCGCCCCTTTTGGCCTGAAGGAGGGGAACAGGGGATTTTCCCCCTTATCGGTACGGGTCTTGCCGCCGTTCTGCCGATTTTGCTTAATACCGTACCCTATTTTTTAATATGGATTTTTACAGCCCTTGCTTTCCGCTTTGCTTCGGGAACAAAACCTTCTTTTAAGTTATGTTTTTTTTCAGCCCTTCTTTGTTCAAGCTTATTCGCTGCGGTACAGTATATCTTTTCTCTTTTTATAGATACGGCAAAATACAATTTGATTTACGGTTTTTTAGGCAGCCTGATGGTGATGCTCTTGGAAGTGTCGGTATTTTTTTCGCTGTTTTTGTTTTTTGCCCAATATATCTATGTTTTGCAGTTTTTCGATTCGCTTTTACTTGCCGAACTGTATTTACTGCCGGCACGGGTCGAAACAAGCTTTTTTCAAAGAATCCGCCGCATGCTTTTTATTCGTCCCGGCCGCTTTTTAAAGCGGGGACATACGGAAGAACCCGTTGTATTTCAAAAATGCAAAGCCGGCACCCTGATTTATGCAAAAGGAACATCGGATACGGACATCTATTATCTTGCACAGGGTTCGGTAGAATTGATCGGTACAAACAAAATTACCCATATCGAAGCCGGAAGTTTTTTCGGAGAATTGAGTTTTTTACTCAACGAACCGCGAAATGCCGATGCACGAGCCCTAACCGACTCGGAACTTTTAAAAATCGATGCGCATACTTTTACGGAACTGTTGGAATGCAGTCCCGAAGCCGTCCGTAAAGCTATCGGCTTAATTTCTTCCTTAAAATTGAACAGTTGAGATTCAGCTTTCAAACTGCCGTTCAAGCTTTTCATGCAATGAAGTTTTTTTGAAAATTTGCTTTGCTGCAAGCTCATCACTACGGAAGCAGCTTGTCCGCTCTGTTGCAGAACTCGGTTCTGTTGCAGAACCGGCGGTTTTTGTGATATAATCGCCATAAACAAGACCGAGTCAAAAGGCGGACGCTTTTCAACCGAAAAGCGCTTTTCGACAAGCCTTTGAGTTTTAAATTCGGTTTTTATGCTGTGCTTACGGAGAGGGTATGACAAAATATATTTTTATTACAGGCGGTGTCGTTTCGGGCTTGGGCAAGGGTATTGCGGCCGCTTCAATCGGATTGATTTTAAAAAGCAGGGGCTTACGGGTTATCAATCAAAAATTCGACCCCTATTTGAACATA
>CAUURR010000233.1:0-3263 GCA_963547555.1 uncultured Treponema sp.
CGACATCGGTACAAAACCATAAAATATGGTTCGGGTCATGAGTACAGACGATAACGGTTCTTCCGGTTTTTACTATATCCGTGAGCAGTCTCCACAGGAGGATTTGATTTTTAAAGTCAAGAGCGGATGCCGGTTCATCCAAAATCATAAGCGGCGTTTTTTGCGCCAATGCACGTGCTATAAAAACAAGCTGCCGCTGACCGCCGCTTAATTCGGTAACGGGTGTATGTATGAATGCTTTTAAGCCGACCGCTTCAATAGCTTCGTATGCCGCATCGTAATCTTTTTTTGCGACTCCGAATATCCCGCCCATGTGGGGCGTGCGCCCCATTAACACCAGTTCCAAAACGCTGAAAGCAAAGGAAACGGCAGTATCCTGCGGAACGTATGATACGCAGCGGGCCATCTGAGCCGGTTTCAGTTCTAAAGAATTGTGATCATCGATAAAGATTTCTCCGGCATGGGGTTTTAAAAAATTCAAACAGCATTTAAAAAAAGTGGTTTTTCCGCTGCCGTTCGGTCCTAAAAAACCGCATAAAGCGCCTCTGCGTACATTTAAGCTTACTTTTTGAAGAATAGGGACATTTGTGTATGAAAATTCCAGTTCGGAAGATTGAAGCATAAATTCGTTCATTTTAACAACTCTTTACGGTTCGAGCGCAAAAGGAATAACAAAAAAGGGGCTCCCGCGATTGATGTGATGATTCCGACGGGAACTTCAGCCGTTGTAATGGTCCGTGCGGCCGTATCGCAAAGGATTAAATACAAGGCGCCCAATATTGCCGACACGGGGACGACAAAGCGATTGTCCGGTCCCATCAAAAGCCGTGCCGCGTGAGGCATCATTAAACCTATCCATGCGATAATTCCCGCCCCCGAAACGGATACGGAAGTAAGCAGGGTCGCTAGAACAATAAAAATAAATTTATAGCGTTCCGGATGAATGCCCAAACTTTGCGCATCGCGGTCGCCTAAAGATAAAAGGTTGAGTTTCCACGAAAGAATCCAAATTAAAAAAAAGCCTGCCGATATGATGGGCGCATTTAATCGTATATCATTCCATGTTGAATAATATAATCCGCCCATCATCCAAAATGTTATTTCACGCAATTGCGTATCTTCACTTACATATTTGATAAGCGAAACAAAGGCTGAAAATATCGAACCGACTATAACACCCGACAAAATAAGGGCTACAACCGGTACTCCGTTTTTATTTCGCGCAAGCAAATAAGAAATCGCTACCGCTGCAAGCGAAAAAATAAATGCACTGACCGAAATACTTAAAAAGAATGTATTAAAAACAATGCCGACTGCGGCACCGAAGGCTGCTCCCGACGAAGCTCCCAAAATAAAGGGCTCTACAAGAGGATTGCGAAAACAACCCTGATATGCGGTTCCTGCAGCCGAAAGAGCAAAGCCTATGAACATTGCATTTAAAACGCGGGGAAAACGTATTGTCCAAAAAACGATTTCATCCATCTTCGTTATAGTATCGCTTTTTCGGCCGAAAAATTTAAAAAGCAGGATTTCTCCGATTTTTTTTAGAGAAATGGCATAATTTCCGGCTGTCAGTGCATAAACAATGCATACAATAAGCATAAGAAGCAATAAAGCAATAAAAAGTTTTTTTTGCTTTATTGCAGCCGAGTTAAAAATCATATTCTACAGTCCAGTCCAATATCTGTTCGCTTCGCAATGCCTCGGCATCTTTATCGCTTACGTTATATACGTCTTTATAAAACTGTAAAACAAATGTATGAACTTTAATGTCTTTAAATTTATCGGGATACGCCGCTTTTGCAATAATCAGCATGTCTATAGGGTATTCAACGCGGCGGGCACAATTCATCGGCGACCAGGGCATTGCGTAAACCCGTTTGTTTTTTACGGCTTTTAATTCCTGCAAAATTTGAAAATCGGGTGATTCATATAATTCGCGCGGAGGGTGATAACCGTTTGATGTAGGAAGCACGATTACATCCGGATTCAATGAGTATAATTGTTCGGCACTCATGATGACGCCTGAGCCCTTGCCGGTAAAGGCGTTTTTTGCATTTGCGATCCCTTCGATTATATATGATTCGGGTGTGTTGACTCCGGAAACGGAACCGGCTGCGCCTTTTTTTCTTACATTCGGATTTAATCCCAAATAAAGCATACTGACTTTGTTTTTTTCTTTTATAGAGGCGGTTCGTTTGCGGATCATTTTTTCGGTTGCGTCCAAATAATCAAATAATTTTAACGCTTTTTCTCTTTGACCGAATATATCGCCGAGAACCCGCATTTCTTCCCTCATCGAAGAAAGCTCGGCTTTATTGTAATAATTCGGTGAAAAAATCACTACAAGCGGAATTCCCAATGCTTCAATCGTACCGATCGTTTTTTCAACGGATTCGGGATTTGCGCCGCGCAAGGTACAATCACCGACACGAAGGATAACCAGCTGGGGATTTGCACTTGCAAGCGTTTCGTAATTTATAATATTGCCCTGGGGCGAATTTATGCAGGGTAAATCGTTCAGCCACGGGTGCAGATATTTCATCGTATTCCAACCGCGCAGCGTATATTCTTCTCCGCCGACCGTTGTAAAACTGTATTTATAGTCGCGCTTCATCGACCATGACCCGATAACCGTCACCTTGTTTATGACGCCTAAGTGAGTCATAACTCCTTCAACAAAACCGTCGCTTATGGTCGCAATACGTTCAAGATTATCCGGAACGGAAACGTTTACACCGCGCATATCGGTTACGATGATATCTTTTGCATTAAGACAGGCAAAAGTAACGACTAAAATAATAATACTGAAAATTTTTTTCATAACGGCCTCCGTTGAAAATAAAAAAATACATTAATGGCGGCCGATTCATCTTTCGCCTATAGCTCCATGCTAAGATTGTGTAGAATTATGGATTTGGAATGTGTGCCGATCTGATCCTTTCTCGGAAAACTTGCAGGCTTCATGCATACAAGGGCAAAGTAATTATAAACGGAATAGGTCAAGCGGTCAAGCATAGTATAAAAAAATCATTATAAAAAAATCTTGCATTATACGGCTTTTAATATTATAATCTTCCTATGATAAAGAAAATAATTTTGTTATTTGTTACGCTTTTATGTTCGGTATCCCTGTTTGCCGATTTTCAATCGGATTACGAAAAATATATTAAAAGCGAAAATATGAAAAAGCTTGAGGTTTTACTCCCTCAGTGGGAAAAAGCTGAACCGAATAATCCCGAAATGTTTATCGCGTATTTTAA
>CAUURR010000234.1:0-3260 GCA_963547555.1 uncultured Treponema sp.
GGCCTTTTTACCGCTCGGTGCTTTGACGTTTTATGCCGCCGTAGCCGTTTTTTTATATCTTCGTACCGAACGCCGTTCCAAGATTTTCGGCATTTCCGAAGCGTTTTCTTTTAAAAGAATTTTGAGTCTTGTATACAAGATGGTTGTCTGTTATTGCGCTCTGATTGTTTCGGCCCTGTTTTGGAATTATATCGCAAAGATTACGGGTAAAACCGAGCTTCCGCCTTTTAATCTTCCGACAACATTTAATAAACGTCTTCTATTGTTTGCTTCGGCATTTGTTCTTGCCTCTTATGAAGAAATGCTTTTCCGCTTTTTTTTACCCGAACGCGGTCTTGCGATTGTTAAAAGTATTGCCGCCGCTTACAAAAAACCGGAACAGCCTGTTGCTGTTATTGCCGCCGAACTTATCCCGATTGTTTTGTTTGCCTTTGCCCACCGTTATCTGGGAATTTACGCAGTATGCAATGCCCTCTGTGCCGCAGTTATTTTGCGCTTTGCCCTGTATAAAAAAATGCACATAGCGGTTCTCTGTGCGGTTCACAGTGCTTATAACATAACGATTTTTATAGTCATGAGCTGTATGCACAGTTGATTCGTGCGGAGGGTTTAATACCCGCCGTTTCTCGGCACCGCTCTGCGTCGGGGGTGTTGATTTATCGGGTTAATACGGAACTATTGCGATAAAGGCGCCTTTTTCGGCGCGCAGTACCACCCGTTTTTTTTGTGCAAGATAATCTGCGCACACCCTGTTGCTTAAACTGAAAGCTTCGTTTTTCCAATCCAGATTGTCCAATGGCCACTGTAAACCTTCCGAGCGCAGTTTATATTCGCCGCCCTTGCAGGGAACGGAAAAAACCGAAATGTGCTCGGTACAGCGTTCGGCATTAAGCTGCAAAACGGCGGGACTTCCGTCCATGTCGGGGCGGAGGCTGTACACCGCCTGTTCGCGGCACAGCCATATATCGGGGAAAAGGGCGCGCTCGAACTGTTTTACAATGCCGAGTAAGTGGTCGATTCTTCCGCCGTCGCCTCCGCACAGGATTATCGGCATATTGTACGCCGCCGGCCGTTCGGCAGTCGAGCCGTTTTTTTGAGCCTGTACTGTAATGTCGTAACTGCACGACAAAAGCTCCGAGCGTTTTGCAAAAGCTTCTTCGAGGGCAAGGACGGTATCGCTTTCGGCTTTGTCGCGCTCGAATATGCGGATTTTATCTTTAGGATAGCTTGATAAAAGGCTTTTATCCGTCAAACTGTCCATATCGCCGACAATCAAATCGGGTGTATAACCGAATTCTTCGGCGCAAACAAGCCCCGAATCAGCGGCAATTACAAAGCAGGGCTTATCAAAATCATGCATAAAGCGCTCGAACACTGCCTTTTCGGGATGCAGTGCGCCGGTAAAAATCAAAAGAGGATTCACAATAAAACCGTCCTATAAATCAATTCAGGGAGTCATCCTATTGCGACCGGCCGAAAACTTCGGCTTTTGGACAGCCGCTTTTATAAGCGGGCGCTTTTACAAACGGACGCAATAAGATATACTCATTGTATGATAAAAAGCGTATCTGTACCAGCCGTATTACAAAAAATAAACCGCATTTTTTGCGCTGCGGGCTTTGAAGCCTATCTTGTCGGCGGAGCCGTGCGCGATATTGTGCGCGGGAAAAAAGCTTCCGACTGGGATCTTGCAACCGACGCGCAGCCCGAACAAGTATGCGCCCTTTTTAAGCGCGTCATTCCGACGGGTATCGAACACGGAACGGTAACGGTTATCTTTATGGAACATCATATCGAAGTTACCACATTCAGAACCGAAAAAGGCTATTCCGACGGACGGCACCCCGACGCGGTACAATATGTGGGCGGCATAGAAGAGGATTTGGCGCGCCGTGATTTTACGATGAATGCAATCGCCGTTTCTTTAAAAGACGGCCGTATCTTCGATCCCTTTGACGGCCAAAAAGACATCAAAGCTAAAATCATCCGCTGTGTAGGGGAGCCTTCTCAACGCTTCGATGAAGACGGCCTGCGTCCGGTACGTGCAATCCGCTTTGCATCGACTTTGAACTTTAATATAGAAGAAAAAACCTTGCGTGCAATTTCCGGCGCTCTCGAAAAAATTGCCGGGGTAAGCCTTGAGCGTTTCCGTGACGAGTTTATAAAAATCCTCTTATCCGATAAACCTTCCTACGGTTTATCCCTGCTTGAACAAACGGGTATTTTAAACATCTTTATCCCCGAACTTGTATCCTGCCGCGGTGTAAATCAAGCGGACGAGCGCGGCCATCACCGCTTCGACGTACTCGACCACCTTTTTTATGCTTGCGACCATGCACTTTCGCGCTCGCAAACAGAAGATAACCTGCTTACGGTACGGCTTGCCGCCCTTTTTCACGACATCGGAAAGCCGCCGGTAAAAAACGAAGTAACAAAAAACAATATCGGCTGTATTACCTTTTATTCGCACGAAAAAGAGGGAGCGGCCCTGTGTACCCGTATTTTGGAGCATTTGCGCTTTCCGTCAAAAACAGTGCGTTATGTAAGTTTTTTGGTCTTGCACCACATGTTTCACTACGAATCATCGTGGACCGATGCCGCAGTCCGCCGATTTATGGCGCGCATTACGCCTCCTGCCGGTTTGGGAACCCTTGAACAGGCTTTAAGCGATTTGTTCGACTTGAGGATTGCCGATGCCGCCGGTATGACAAACTCGCCGCCGATTTTGCATACGGGAGCGTGGAGTGCCGACCTTTTGGAATTAAAGGAGCGCATAGATAAAGAAAGCGCGCAAAAAAACGCCGTGGGTCTAAAAGATTTGGCGGTAAGCGGTAAGGATTTAATCGCAGCGGGCATTCCTGCCGGACGGGGCTTGGGCCTTCTTTTGGAAGAACTTTTGCAAACCGTTTTGGACGACCCCGCGTGTAATACGAAAGAAAAGCTTTTGGAAATTGCCGTGAATAAAAGTTTAAAATAATCGTTCGCTGTTTGCACCGTTCTCTTTAAACGCTTGCATAAACCCTTGCATTATTTTACATGCGGGTGTATTATAGTTATATTGAGTGAAACCGCCGAGGGCGCAAAAAACGCAAAGGTAAAAGGTAAATTGAAGAATCCGTTGTCAAGACAGTGTTAAAAAAATCTTTGCGGTTAGACATAAAAAGGAAGTACTTGACATGAAAGACAAATCGGTATATATTTGGGGGGGGGGGGGGGCGGGGGGCGGGGGCGGGGGGGCGGCGGCGGCGGCGGGGGGGGCG
>CAUURR010000235.1:0-3247 GCA_963547555.1 uncultured Treponema sp.
GATGAAGTCATCACACTGATGGTCGGACGCAAGCTTTCAAATAATTATCCGAAAGAGACGGTGGAAATCGGCAGGCGGCTGCTCACCGTCAAGCATTTGACGAGGAAAGGCGTCTTTTATGATATCGATTTTCATCTCGATGAAGGCGAAATCGTCGGATTTGCCGGCCTTGTCGGCGCAGGGCGAACGGAAGTCGTACGTGCGATATGCGGTTTCGATCCGATAGATTCGGGTACGATAGAACGCGACGGTAAAGAGGTTGCCATACGCAATGTCAGCGACAGCATTGAAAACGGTATCGCCATGTGCACCGAAGACCGCCGGCGGTACGGACTCGTGCTTGTGAGAAATGTGCGGGAGAACATCAGTTTGCCGAACCTCAAAAAATTTATTTTTAAATTTCGACTCCATAAAAAAATTGAAAATAAAGCTATAAATGATCAGTGCGATTTATTAAAAATTAAAACTCCCGATATCGATTCGCCGGTTGCGCATTTGAGCGGCGGAAATCAGCAAAAGGTCGTATTGGGAAAATGGTTGCTCAAAGATTCCGCCGTATTGATTTTGGACGAACCGACGAGAGGTATAGACGTCGGTGCAAAGTATGAAATCTATAAATTTATGTCGCAAATCGTTAAGGAAAAAGGCAAGGGGATTATTATGATTTCATCCGAACTGCCGGAGCTGATCGGTATGTGCGACAGAATCTATGTTATGTGGGAGGGGCATTTGACGGGGGAAATTAAACGATCCGATTTTTCTCAGGAGCTGATTATGGAATATGCAACCGGTTTGAAAAAAGAAGTAAAGGAGTAACGGGATGATAAACACTACAAAAAAGATTTCGAATGTCGTCAGAAAGTACAGTATTTTTGCGATCCTTGTCATCATGCTTATCATAAGCTCATTTTTAAATGAAAATTTTTTTACGGTCGCGAATTTAACGAATATCATGCGGCAAATTTCCGTTACAACTATATTGGCGTTCGGCGAAACGATGCTGATCATCACGGGATTGATAGATCTTTCGTCCGGTGCGGTGCTCGCTCTTGCGGGAGTCATATCGGTATATGTTTTTAAAATGACCGGTTCTTTGCTGCTTGCGTTTTGTATCGGCGTTTTGATCGGCGTACTTTGCAATATCGTGAGCGGGATATTTGTAAGCGCATATAAGATGCCGCCGTTTATCGCGACATTGGCGTTGACGCAGATAGCGCGCGGCGCGGCACTTTTGTTTACAAGAGGGCAAAATATCTATCAAATCGATAAGTATACCGTATTCGGACAAGGTTCGCTGTTATATATTCCGATTCCCATTATTTTTATGATTTTGATGCTCGTCCTGACGTGGTATATCCTCAATCATACGCGCTTCGGCCGATCTTTGTACGCGATAGGAGGGAATGCCGAAGCCGCGAACGCATCGGGCATTAAAGTATCGAATGTAAAATTTATCTGCTTTGTCATAAACGGCGTTCTCGTCGGTTTGGCCGGCGTTTTGTTTATGTCCCGCGTCAATGCGGGTTTACCGAATGCGGCGGCCGGTTACGAATTTGAAGCTATGACCGCGACGATCATCGGAGGCACCAGTTTTTCCGGCGGTATCGGGACGGCGACGGGAACGCTTGCAGGCGCATTTATAGTCGGATTTCTTAACAACATAATGAATCTGCTCGGAATAAATTCGTATTTGCAGCAGATAATACGCGGCTTAATCATCGCGCTCGCCGTTATTATGGATACGGTTGCAAAAAACAAACGATTGAGTCCGAAAGAGCTCGCCATAAAAGAAAGAGCGACGGAAAACCAAGTATAATTATTGCAGGAGGTTCCTGTGATAAAAATATAGGCATCATATTTAGGAGGTTAAATATGAAAAAGGTTTTGACGGCGATGGTGTTTGCGGCAGCGTTGATACCGATGACGCTTTTTGCAAACGGACAGTCCGATTCCGGCGGCGAAAGCAAAAAAAAAGTTGTGTATATTGCCAGAGCGCAAGGAGATTCGTTTGCAGCGTGGTTGGCGAACTCCATCAGAAAGGAAGCGAAAAAATATCCGTATATCAAACTCGATATAATGGACGGCGAAGCGAACGATGCAAAAGAGAATATGCTGATTGAAAACTGTATAACAAATAAATACGATCTTATTATTTTGCAGCCGAACAACGGAGAAGCGCAAACGCCGTATGTAAAAAAGGTTGTTGCAGCAGGCATTACCGTTATTTTGACCAATCCGCGCATTCCCGGTCTTGCTGGTACGAACAGCGTCGACGCCGATCCCTATGAACAGGGTGCCGTTAATGCTCGCTTGGCGCTGAAGCAGATCCCGCGCAACGCAAAAGTCGTTGTCCTCAACGGGCCTGCAGGCAATATGCATTCGACGGCACGGCGAAAAGCATGGCGGCAGGAATTCTTCGCCAAACGCTCCGATATAAAAATCGTCGGTGAGCAAATCGCGAATTGGAATAAAGACGAAGCGATGAAATTGATGGAAGACTGGGTGCAGGCAAACGATCAAATCGACGCGGTTATTTCGATGAACGACAATATGTGTGCGGGCGCGCTTGAAGTCGTAAAGGATAATCCGAAATATAAAAAATTGCTTGCATACGGAGTTGACGGTACGGCGGAAGCTGCGCTTTTAATTCAAGAAGGACGCATGACGTCGACATCGTTCCAAAATGCCTATGCTTTGGCTGTAAAGAATATGGAGCTTGCCGATCAAATTTTGACGGGAAAGGTAACGAAACTCGTGGATTTTGATATCGATTGTCCGTTGATTACAAAAGATAACGTTAAAGATTTAATAGACGCTCATAAAGCAGCCGGGTCTTTGAAGTAAGCGGAAGACGAAGGGGCCGTTTCAAAAGCGGTTACTTTTTCGACAGCCCCTTCGCCTGTGTTGTCATATTTATTTTAGGGAGACATTATGAAAGCGCTCGTACTTGAATCGACAAAAAAACTCAGTTTAAGAGATTTTCCCATTACGGAAACCGTCGGACCATATGATGTTAAAATACGGATTAAAGCGTGCGGTATTTGCGGAAGCGATGTACATTATTATATGGAAGGCGCTATCGGCGATTTTATCGTTAAAGAGCCGATGATACTCGGTCATGAAGCTGCCGGCATCATCATAGAAAAAGGGGAAAAAGTAAAAAATCTTAATATCGGCGATCTGGTTTGTATGGAACCGGGTATTCCCGATATGCAAGCTCCGGAAGTGCTTGAAGGAAATTATCACC
>CAUURR010000236.1:0-3196 GCA_963547555.1 uncultured Treponema sp.
CACTTCTTCCATCGTTACGCATCCTCATAACTCATCCGCATAAGTAAAAGGCTATTAATAACCGAATACAGTATACTTCAAAAACAAAATAGTGTCCAGATTGATATGTTCGGATCGATACCGGCAAGTTTCAAAAACAGTAACCTTAGGGAATCTTATTTATTAAAGAAAAATACAGGGGACCGGCTCCTTTTTGCGTATCGGGCAAAATATGAAAGCCATAAGCGGTTTTTTCGGCCCGAGGCAACACATTTTGAGCGAATTTTTCGGGTAAATCGGCCGGAACGGAAGATGCGTTGTCAAACTTTTTTAAAAGCCGCTGTATAATTTCATCATTTTCACATACGGACAACGCACAAGTGGCATATACAAGATAACCGCCGCCCTTTAACAGCCTGAATGCCGAAGAAAGAAGCGCCCATTGCGTTTGTGCAAGATGCTTTATACGCGCAGGCGACCACTGCGCAAGATATTTCGGATCCTGCACTACATGGCGCTCCGATGAACAGGGGGCATCAAGAAGAATACGGTCAAAAGATTCGCTTTCACGCAAACAAAGACGGGCTCCGTCATAACCGCTTACCGAAATACGTTCCCGAACGGAAGGCGGCACATAGGTATCCAACACGGAAACAAGGCGGTTACGGCGCGCACCCGATATTTCGTTGCACACAAGGGATGTACCGTTCACGGATGCAATGCGCGACGCTAAAATCAGGCTTTTTCCGCCCGGTGCGGCGCACATATCCAAAATACGACAGTCTTCTTCAATCGGTACGGCAAGGGCGGCCGCTACACTTGCAGCATCGAGAAAATATTCACGCGTTTCCAACGGATTTTCAGACGGTAAGCCTATATAGCGGGAAGGCAAAAACAGGGATTCACGCAAAGCGCTCCAGCGTTCTTTGTATAAGGCGGCATAATAGGCTTCAAAGCCCTCTGCCCCTTTAAGAATTTTGCCGGCACTTACAGTCTTTTTAACGGTTGTAGATACTTTTGCATTTTTTTTTGCCACGTTTCAGCTTCCCCGATTTTCTTGTATATTCAGATACGGACGGACGACATCCCAAAGCGCGTCCGTTTTTAAAAGCGGAGCATGAATATCGATAAGGGTTCCGCTAAGCGGATGGCGAAAACAAAGCTGAACGGCATGCAAGCGTATACCGCCTAAAAGGTCATTACGCCGCGCACCGTATTTAACGTCCCCCTTAATATGAAAGCCCTTGTGTGCCAACTGGGCACGTATTTGGTGGGTACGCCCGGTTAAAAGCTCAATTTCGGCAAGGGTGTAACGGTCGGTACAAAAAACGGGACGCCACAAAAGGCGGGCTTTTTTTGTTTTACGTTCTTCGGTATCATAAACAACGGCTTTTTGTTTTTTTGCGTCAAAACGTATATAGTGTTCCAAAAGTTCAAAATCATCGGCACAAGGTATACTTCCCTCCAACAAAGCTGCATAGCGTTTTTTTATACAATTATTTTTTGTATGCCGCTGCGTGAACTGATTTTGAAGCAGAGGTATAAGAGAGCGGTTAAAAACAAGTAAAACACAGCCGGAAACGGGACGGTCGAGGCGGTTAAAGCAGTGGATAAAAGGAGGAAGCCGTCCTTTAAACGCTGAATTTTTTTTTAAGTTTTCACAAAATACTTCGGGAAGATAGGGGATATCCCTCTCATTTTCGCCGCTCTGCCCGTTTGTGCCGCAGTCTTCGACGCACGATACGGAATGTTCCGCCCCCCGCTCTGCGCCGCCTTCGGCGCAGATATCTCCTGCCGCCTTATTAAAAACGGCAAGATGGTCATCCATATATAGAATGCGGCTTTCGCTGCTTTCATTTTGCCTAATATTCATTATATAAGGCTTCTCCTTTTTGTTTTGCCTCATTAAAACGCTGTATTTGCTTTTGAGGATTATACAGGTTGTCCAAGGGGACCGCCTCGAAGCTTATAGACTCTAAGCTCCGGCTGTTTGAATCAAGCGGAAAACCTTCAGTATATACCGCCGGTTTCAATCGTATAAGCCCCATAAAAATTTTTGCGCGCACAATCTTTGTAACGGCATTATCTATCAGTGAACTTAAATCGGGGTCGGAGGCAGCTTTTGCGGCAAGAGCGGGAATAAAATCACGGTAGACGGAACGCGACAGCATAAAAATATGAACTCCCGCACGCAAAGCTTTTTCCGCCGCTTCCGCAGGCGAAAAGTCATGAGAAGCAAGAGCTCCCATATATAAGTCATCGGAAAAAATCAAACCGTCAAAATCAAGCTTATTTTGCAAAATCTCCCGTATAAGAACCGGCGAAAAGCAGGCGGGATTTTTTTCGTCAAAGGCTTGTACACGGGCATGGCTCATAAGAACCCCGGCTGTAGGAAAAGGAAATAAGCCTGAAAACTCCCCATAACATGACAAGCGCAAAAAGGTCAAGACGGAAGAAAAGGGGGAAAAATACAGATTCTCAATCTCGGCTGCCGAACCTTTTAAAACCGGCTGAACGGCATGGGGGTCGTCATTCGTATTGCCGGGAAAATGCTTTAAAACGCAAAATACGTTGTTTTTCGCAAAAGAGCGTATAAAAGCGGCAGCATAAGTTTTTGTCTGCTCAAAAGAGCCGAAACTGCGCCGTCCCAAAAATTCGGCATTATGAGAACCTAAGGTTTCGGCAAGAGGTGCAAAATTAACATGAATGCCGAGGGCGGCGATTTGTTCGGCCGCACACGCATAGAGTTTTTCGGCTTCTTCCGGTGTTAGAAAACGGGCAACCGATTGAGCCGAAGGCAGCGGGCTTGCAATACCGCGCAAACGGTTCACCTCACCTCCCTCATGGTCTATCGCAAAAAAGAGCGGAATACGGCGGGCAGCGGCAGGACAATCTCCGTAAGTACACGGTAAAGACGATTCGGCGGGATTTGAACGTAACTCGGCATAAAAAGTTTGCACATCACCGGTGAGTTTTATAATCTGTTCAGCCGAACCGGTAAAATTGCGGGCAAATAAAATATAGCCGCCCGGAGGAATATCGTACATAATCGCGGAAGTGTGCGCCTCGGTTCCGTCAACGCCGACAATAAAAAGTTGACAGATTTTTTCTTCGAGCGTCATTGATGCGATAAAATCGGCAAAAGGGTTATTTTGAGGAACTTCCGTTTTTTGTTCGGATGTTTTGTCCGCGGTACCCTGCTCGGAAATACCTGTGC
>CAUURR010000237.1:0-3164 GCA_963547555.1 uncultured Treponema sp.
ATAGTATGGGCGTGTGCAAAAATCAAGTAAGCGAATAAGTTGCACAACAATAATTTCCGTGCTATAATTTATGCTACACTTATTGCGGGGTCTTTAAATGAAAAAATCAGTATGTATGCTTGCGGCCGTTTTTATATTCATTTCAATGAATGCGGAAATATCCTTTAACAAGCTTGCCTCTTCGGTACAAACATTTTGGTCGGATGAGAACGGCTTACCTTCAAACAATATAATGGATATTGTACAGGACCGCACAGGCTATATATGGATGGCATCTTATGACGGACTTATAAGATTTGACGGAACCGCTTATACCGAGTTTACCGCCGAAGAACACGGCTTTACCGGTGTATCGCCGAGAGTGCTCCGGGAAGATGCGGAAGGTACGCTTTGGATAGGCACAAACTCAACCGGCTTATATGCCTATAAAGACAAGCAATTTACCGTGTACGGACTTGACGACGGTTTAACCAACTTGTCGGTACGCGCTATTGCATTCGACAAAAACACTACTATGTGGATCGGTACCGCTGACGGTCTGGCACGGCGCACGGCGGACGGCAAATTTGAAACAATCATAAACGGAAAAGACAGCGGTATCGTATCTTTTATTCTGCCCGCCGGAAACACTATTTTTGTAGGTTCCAACAGAAAAGGGTTGACTCTTATCAAAAACGGTAAAGTTATAAATCCGCCCTATTTGAAAGATATTCAATCCTATACTTTTTCGGCCGGCTACGAAGATATCGACGGCAGTCTTTGGTTCGGTACGCGCGACGGAAAAATCATTAAAGTAAAAAACAATAAAATAGAAGACAGTATCAATATCGAAAGCCTTGACGGTACGAGTATAAACCGCTTTTTACGTACCGCAAACGGTATAATGCACATCGCTACGAATAAAGGGATTATCACACTCACTAAGCAGCAAAAACCGGATTTTTTCTCGGAAGCAAACGGTTTACCCACCAATATGGTATCCTGCCTCTGTGTCGATTTTGAAGAAAACCTGTGGGCAGGTATGGAACGCGGCGGTTTGGTAAAATTCAGTAAGGGGCGTTTTGTCGACCTTGCCAGTGCCGAATCCTTACCCCCCGCCGCTTCAAATTCGGTTTTGGAAGACGCGGATAAAAATATTTGGATAGCAAAAGACGACAGTCTTGTATGTTTAAAAAATTCGGCACTCGACAAAAAGCGTTCCGAAGACATAGATGCCCTTATTAAACTGATGGAAGGACACCGTATAAGACAAATACGTGAAGACGCAGACGGTTCTTTATATGTTGCGACTTATTCGGATAAGGGAGTGGTTATTTTTTCAAAAGACGGCAGGATTGAAACTCTTTCAAAAAAAGACGGACTTCCGGGCAACAGAGTGCGCTATACCCTGCGCGACTCGCGGGGACTTTTATGGATAGGCACTACCGCAGGACCTGCCGTTTACTACAAAGGCATAATCACAAACTTCAGTGCGGAAGACGGTTTGCCCAATTTATTTACCCTCTGTGCCGTGGAAAGCCGGGAAGGAAATATCTGGTTCGGTATGGACGGAAGCGGTGTTGCCGAAGTAAGTGTTTCCGTTTCCGATAAAAACATCCCCAAAATAAAGGCGGAACGGGTATTTTCAAAAGAAGACGGTTTAAACGGCGATATCGTTTTCCGTATCGCAGAAGATTCGGCCGGTAATTTGTGGTTTTGTACCGGAGACGGTTTAAGTCTTTACAAAGACAATCGTTTTTATAACGGAAATACGGCAATCGGTCAAACAAATATTACCGTGTACAATCTTTTGCACGATTTACAGGATAACCTGTGGATTATAACGCCCAAGGAATTGATTTTGGGTAAAACGGAAGATTTTCTACATGCGGCAGTAGAACAGCGCCCCGCCGAAGAACTTATTCACTACAACCGGCTGGACGGTCTTACCGGTCAGCTGACGGCAAATGCCTGGTCTCATATAACACCGAACAACACGGTTTATATTCCGACCTTAAAAGGAGTTGCCGTATGTGATCCGTCTTATTACGTTACGCATCATCAGACGCCGCCTGTTGTAATCGAAAATGTTGTTTTAGACGGACGGAATTTCGACCCGAACGGAAAAAAATTCAAAATAAGCGCATCGACAAAGCGTATCCTGTTTAAATTCACCGCGCTCAGCTTTACCGTACCGGAGCGGGTACGTTTTGAATACAAGCTTGAAGGCTACGAAAAAGAATGGAAGTCCTGCGGTACAACCCGCGAAATCGCGTATACGAACCTTGCACCCGGAAACTATGTTTTTAAGGTGCGGGTATCGGATGGCAACAATATTACAAATGAAAGCGGCGCACGTATCGGATTTTATAAACAGCCGTTTTTCCATCAAACAATATGGTTTTACTTTGCCTTAACCCTGTTTACAGCCGGCCTCGTCTTTTTCGGCGTACGAATCAGGTTTAGAGCTTTACACCGTAGAGCCGAAAAACTTGATAAAATGGTAAAAGAAAAAACAAAGGAATTGGCGGCCGAAAAAGAAAAAAGCGATAAACTTTTAAAAAACACCCTGCCCCTTCCGATTATCGATGAACTTATCACTACAGGCACATCAAAACCGAGACTCTATCCTGCAGTCAGCGTTTTATTTGCGGACTTGGTCAGCTTTACAAAATGGTCAAGCAATAACACACCGGAAACGGTTATAGCCGAATTGAATAATATCTTTACCCGCTTTGACCGCATTATGGATAAATTCGGCTGTGAACGGATAAAAACATTGGGTGACGGTTACATGGCATGCTGCGGTCTGAGAGGAGAAACGGATCATGCGCTTCGTTTAGCGAATGCCGCCGTAGAAATGTTCGCCGAGATTGAAACTATGAACAAACAAAACAACAGCCGGTTTGCAGTCAAAATCGGTATCGATTCGGGCGAAATAACGGGCGGTATTGTCGGCGTTCATAAATACATATTCGATGTTTTCGGTGATACGGTCAATACAACCTTTAGACTTCAGGCGGTAACGGCTCCCATGGCATGTACGGTATCCGAAAAAACGGCAGTCCTTATAGACAGCCGGTATTCATTATTCAAAAGACCGTTGCGGGAACTAAAGGGCAAAGGCAGTGTCGCAAGTTATTATATACGCTATAAAAATCCCGATGATACGAAAACGTTTCAAG
>CAUURR010000238.1:0-3153 GCA_963547555.1 uncultured Treponema sp.
CGTCGCCGACGTCTTTTTCGTCCATAAAATATTCTTCGGCGGCAAAGTTAAAACACGGGTCGGTATTGTCGTGATCGATGTAGGTCATACGTTTTCACATAAGGCTTCGGAAGCGTTGTAGGAACTGCGTACAAAAGGGGCGCTTGCAACGTAGCGGAAGCCCTTTTCAAGACCGATTTTTTTGTATTCGGCAAATTGTTCGGGCCTTATGTATTCTGCAACTTCGATATGGGCGCAAGAAGGTCGTAAATATTGCCCGATTGTCATAATATCGCAGCCGGCTTCACGCACATCGTCCATAAGCTTTAAAACCTCATCGCGAGTTTCGCCCAAGCCGACCATAATCCCCGTTTTTGTAAAAATATCCGAATAATTTTGCTTTGCATATTCCAAAACTTTTAACGAACGCTCGTAGCGGGCTTGGGGACGGACTGCAGGGTAGAGTCTTTCAATCGTTTCGACATTGTGATTCAATACATCGGGGCGCGCCTGCAGCACCCTGTCCAAAAGCTCTTCTTTTGCGTGCATATCGGGAATAAGCACTTCGACTTTTACACCGGGACATAAAGAATGAATCGCTTCAATCGTTTGTGCAAAATGATCGGCTCCCTCATCGGGTAAATCGTCGCGCGTAACGCTTGTAATAACCGCGTATTTAAGGTGCAGCTTTTGTACCGCCTCGGCAACGTGAAGCGGCTCGCTTTTATCGACGGGCGAGGGGGGAGCGCACTCCACATTGCAAAAGCGGCAGTTTCTCGTACACTGCCGGCCTAAAATCATAAAGGTCGCCGTACCCTTTTTATAGCACTCGCAAAGGTTGGGGCAGGCGGCCTCCTTGCATACCGTATTCAGCGAAAGCTCTTTCATCAACAAGGCGACTTCCGACAAATCGGTTTCGCGGTACTTTATTTTCAACCATTCAGGCTTTTTTAAATCCATTTTAGTTCCGTTACGCTTTCCCGATTATTCTACAGCTTGCAAATCTTCGGTTTTAAGCAGTTTTGCAAAACCGTAGGTATCGGTTACCATAACACCTTCAGGCGTTACCGTAATCGGTGTTCCGGAAAGCACATCAACATCGGATTTTGCCGTCTGCTTTAAATTTGCGTCGTATTTCGCTGCGCGGTATTTTTTACCGTCAAGAACGATGACATAGTAAAACTCGCCTTCTTTCACAAGTACCGAATCGGAGGCCAATTCTTCTTCGCTCTGAGCGATTATTTCCATATTTTTTGCGTCGAGTTTAACCAGTTTTACCGCCGCATTGCCGCCGGTTTTTCCGGCAACCGCTATATAGTCTTTTCCCGAAAGATAGACAACGCGGTTACGGATAACACTGACCGGCGATTCCTTTACCGTGCGGCCGGTTTTTGTGTCGACCAATACCACAGCCGAAAGTTTTTCTTTTTGATCGGTAATTTTAAGACCGTAAGCGGCGGTAATAACGGGTTCCAAATCGGCCGTTTCACGGATAAGCTGCTGTTGGTCTTTGGCAATATCGATGCGCTCTTTTTGAGCTTCGGTTTGCTTTTTATCGGCGGTTTGCTGTGCTTCTTCCGCCTGTTTTTCATAGACTTCGACCGTTTTTATCGTTTCGGCGGTTTTTTCTTCCTGCTTTTCGGCCGCCTGTTTTGCTTCATCGGCCTTTTTTTGCGCTTCCTTATCGCCGGGGTTTGCATCGGCTTCTTTTTGGGCCTGTGCCGCTTCTTTTTTCAATTCTTCCGTTTTTGCTTTTTCAACGGCGGCTTCTTTTTTAGCTTCCGAGGCTTTTTTTTGCGCTTGTTCGGCCTTTTCCTGAGATTTTTCGGCTTCTTTTTCCTTTATCGAAACCATATTTTTGCGCTCGTCGATTCCCTTACCGCTTTCATCTTTGAGTGATTCGATAACTTTCGTATCGGAAATAACCGACGTATCGACGGTTCCCGTACCTCCTGCAAGCACATCGGAAAGGGGAATGACAATCTGCGTTTTTCCCGGCCATTCTTCATAATTAAGCGACAAGCCCGCCTTATCGGCACTCAAGTTTGAAGTAACAACCGTTTTATATTTTTGATTAAAAACATCCATATTGCCGCGATAGACAGCATTGTACACGGTAACAAAAACCGCCAATGTGTCGGCATCTTTTCGGCTGTAGCCGTAGGCCGCTTCCAAATAAGCGGCTATAATGCGCCTGATATTATCCACGTGATCGACAATCGCCCGCTCACCCAAAATCAATATGTCGGCATCGCGTTTTTCCTTTACGGACGAATCGACTGCATGGATAATATAGTAGCGATTTGCTTGACCGGCCCTGCTTTGCTCGGCGCGATTTTGCGCAACCGTTCCCGCCAAACCGCTTCCGATACTGCGGATTTCGTCGGCAGTATTGATGATTTTATGCGGCCCCGAATAGTTTATAAATACAACCGAAGAAGCGGCACCCGCCGATTCTATTTCCGCCCTGTCAACTTCCAAAGCGAAAAGCATTACGCAGCCGAACATGAGAATAATCAACACATATAAAATCTTTTTCATCACATCCTCCGAAGCCGGAACTGCCTCAAAAATCATTCGATTATGGACATTCGGCTTATACAGTATAATGCAAAAATCCTTAAAATACCAGTCCTTTTTTTATAAAACCGAACATAGCCATTACACATTAAAAATTCTTTGCCCTGCTTGCGGTTATTTATACCCTTACCAAATTACCGAAGTTGTGGTACAGTGTTTATAGCTTACATGTGCCGGCGGGCATAAACGCAAAGGAGGAAATACAATGAGTACACGAGTAACACTTTTGCAGATTCTTAAACTTGCACTGACGGCCCTTATCATCGGCCTCGTGCCCAACCCCTTACATGCCGGCGATAAAGCATATATCGAAATAGAAATTGACGGCGAAATGCTCGGAAAGTGGATGGAGTTTTGCAATCATTGGGAATACAATCCCGACGGAAAAGAAATATATCATAAGAGGGCCGACTCTGACGGGGACATAATCGAATCGTGGGATGAATATGACCGCAACGGAAATTGCATACATAAAAAGGATTCCGACGGTTGGGAAGTGTGGTATGAATACGACCGCAACGGTAAGCTCATACATAAAAAGGATTCCGACGGTCGGGAAGCGTGGTATGAATATGACCTTAACGGTAACAAGAT
>CAUURR010000239.1:0-3153 GCA_963547555.1 uncultured Treponema sp.
AAATCCGAGTTCTTCCAATTCTTCCGCGCTCATTTTACCGAAGAATTCGGCAAGGTATTCTTCCGATGTATCATCGCTGTACAACTGTGCAAAGGTAACGACTACGTTTTCTTTTGCAATCCATCCGGTAACAATACCGACAGCCGGTCTCCATTCGCCGAAGCCGAGGGGTTTGAAGATGGGAGCAACAAAATTACCGATACTTGCCATAAAACTGTCGTCCATTTCGCACATAACCGAAGCTTCTTCGCCTGCGCTTTCTTCAAGATTTTTACCGTTAAGAGAGCCGAGGTTGAAGTTGGAAAGTACCCAAATCAAAATCGTTGACAATAAAATAACCGTACCGGCTTTTACACCGAAGCCTTTTACCTTTTCCCAGCCGAGCATAAGAACGCTCTTTATCGTGGGCCAGCGGTATTGAGGCAGTTCCATAATAAAGTTGGAAACGGCCGATTTGAACATCAATTTGTTCATTAAAAGCGAAACGATGATGGCAACGACAATGCTCGTCATATAGATTGAAAACATAACCAGAGTTGTGTTTTCGGGGAAAAAGATTGCACAAAACATTGCGAAAATCGGCAGTTTTGCACCGCAGGGAACCATACCGGTAATAATTGCGGTAATGCGTCTGTCTTTTTCGCTTTCGAGGGTACGGGTTGCCATAATAGCCGGAACACTGCATCCGAAGCCCATTAAAATCGGGATAAAGGAGCGGCCGGAAAGTCCGAACTTGCGGAAAATGCGGTCCATAACGAAGGCGACACGTGCCATATAGCCGCTGTCTTCAAGGAAGGCCATCAACACGTACAAAACCAAAACGAGGGGCATAAAGCCCAAGATAGCACCGATACCGCCGAAAATACCGTCTATAACCAAGCCCATTGCCCAGTCGGCAGCTCCTGCGGCTTCAAGACCGCTTTCAACCAAACCGGTAAGATATTCCCATACGGTTCCGACCGCGCCTTCAAGCCAGCGTCCGGGACCGTTTATGCCCAAAAAGAGGAAGTTTTCGCTCAATGCACAGGCAAACATCAAGTACATAATAAGGGCGAAAAGCGGCAAGGCCAAAAAGCGGTTGGTAAGAATCTTATCGATTTTATCGCTTGTCGTTTCCTGCCGGACAGCTCCCGCCTTTGAGGCTTTTACAACAGACTGCTGTACAATGCCGGCAATGTATTTATAGCGTTTGTCGGCAATCGTTTCTTCCGAATCGCCCGCATCGTAGATTTTTTCGAGCTTTGAAGCTTTTGCATTTTTTGCCGCTTCAATCGCAGCTTTCATCAATTCATCGGTACCTTTTCCGTTACGTGCGCAAGTGGGAATAACCGGCACGCCGAGCAGTTCCGACAGTTTTTTTGCATCGATTTTATCGCCGCGCTTTTCAACTTCATCAATCATGTTAAGAGCGATGACGACGGGAACGCCGGTTTCCAAAATCTGCAAAGTCAAGTACAGGTTGCGCTCGATACTCGTTCCGTCAACGATATCGATAACGGCAGCCGGGCGTTCTTTTACGATATAATCCCGGGCGATTTTTTCTTCTTCCGAATAGGGAGAAAGCGAATAGGTACCCGGAAGGTCCAAAACGGTTACCGTGCGGTCTTTTTTATATTCGCCTTCTTTTTTATCGACGGTAACGCCGGGCCAGTTTCCCACATGCTGGCGGGAACCGGTAAGGGCATTAAAAAGCGATGTTTTTCCGCAGTTGGGATTTCCCGCAAGGGCAATTGTATAACTCATATATACCTCCTATAAAAACTTTTGCAGGAAGCTTCAGCTTTCGAAAAAGTTTTTTCAGCGCCTTCGCAAACGACAGTTGAGAAAGCGCAGTAAATAAAACGATATTTGCGCAAAGCAAACTCGTAATAAAAAGCGGCAGCGGTATTACGGACGGCGCTTTTTATCAATCTCTGAAATAATTATTGAACTTCAATTTGACGCGCTTCGTTTTTGCGCAAACTTAATTGATAACCGCGGAGCATTACCTCCAAAGGATCACCGAGCGGAGCTTCTTTTATCATAGTAATTTCAACGCCGGGAGTGATTCCCATGTCCAAAATTCTGCGTTTAAGCAGCTCATCTTTTGTACTGACGGATACAACCGCAGCCTTTTGCCCCGGCTTCATATCAAGTACTGTCATATAACCTCCATAAATACCAACGGATATAACATCCGGTAAAATACACTGTTCGGCACACGCACTCATAACAGGGAGCGGGTGAAAATTAATATACACTGATTTTTTGCGCAAGACCGCGGTTAAGCGCCAGACGAACACCCTTCACTTTCAAAATAAGACCGGATGCATTTTCACCTATGACTTCAACTTTTTCGCCGGGAATCAATCCCATATCCAACAAATGCTGTCTGATTTCATCGGAACCGTGAAAACTTTGAATCGTCCTGGTTTCACCGAGGTTGACCATAGCCAGCGGCATAACAGACCTCCCGATTGTTTAATCAAATTAGTATATCCTAACTATAATAGAGTTGTCAATAGAACGGAAAGAAGTTTACAGGGCCTTAATATAAAAAAGGATTTCATCTCTAAAGCAATCATCATAGATACATCCTTCCATACTGAAGGTATCCATTCCGGTTTTCACAAATACAAATCGTTGTTTATATCGTCGCCTTTTATAACGCTTTCGATTATTTCCGTCATGTCCTGTTTTGAAATTTGCGGGCGGTAATATACGTCCGGCACTTCTTTTCGTAATTTTTCAAATAATTTTTTTGCTGCGGTGATTTTTCGTCTTTCTTCCGGATCAATATGGTCTTTAGTTTTATCCTTTGTTTCAACTACAAGATTTAATTGTTGTTTACCGTTTTGCCTATTAATCACGTACATAAAATCCGGGCTGTATGTGCCGTCCGCATAAGTCGGAATTCGTACTGTCCTGCGCGGAATCTTCCCGTACACTTCAACCGATGCAATACTTGATTTTATATCGTGCGTAATATTGCTTCGTTCCAAATCGGAATCATAGGCGCACGAATCATACAGATAATTTTCAAGCGGAGTTTCTTTGCAATTCAAAACGCCTATGTCATTGCGGATTACATATTCCTTTACGGAATTATTTTCATCACACAGCGGATCCGTTACGGGCGCATTTACTTTTTCATAAGAATACTTTTCGGCAAAG
>CAUURR010000240.1:0-3148 GCA_963547555.1 uncultured Treponema sp.
TTTATTACCCATTGTTTTTTAATCCGTATTATGAAATCGAAGGAACTTGGCTTTTAAATTCCGATTTTCAGCTTAGAGGCTTTTTAGGCGCACAGTATTCCGACATGTTTACGCTTACCGCTTATCCTGCACGATTTTTTGCGGGGTTGAGCCTTGAGTGTAAAATTATGCCGTCGGGGAGGCAATGATGAATTATAAAAAAACGGCTGCATTTTTTTTACTTTTTACAACGCTTTTTTTATCCTTATTTTTGTTTTTTTCATGTGCTTACGGTTTAAACGAGTTTTTGTATCGCGGCACCGGTGTTGACGAGCGCAGTAAAAAAATCAAAGATGAAACGCTTTCCCCCTGTCCGACCTCACCTTTTACCTTTATAGTTGTAACGGATGTTCATTTCGGATCGGATAAAAAACGCCTTGATGAAAATTTTTGGGCACGTCTTAGGGAATTGGATGTTCCCGGGCAGCGTCCGGCCTTTGTGATTGTATTGGGTGATATTGCCGAACACGGTGAAGAGGATGAATTCAAACAATACGCTGCATTCGTGAAAAAAATTAAAACTTTTGGAGTTTCGGAAGTATACGGTGTGGTCGGAAACCACGATTTATATAATTCAGGCTGGAAGCATTGGCGAACCTATGTGCGCCCGAAGTCTTCTTATTACCGCTTTAAAACAAACCGTTTTTCGTGGTACTTTATTGATACGGGAAACGGCACCCTCGGTGAACCTCAGCTAAAAAATCTGGTCAAAGAAATGGAAAAGGATTCCAATCCCAAATTCGTGTTTTCGCATTATCCTTTGTACGGCGGACGTATTCCGTATTTTGTACTTTCGGATCCGAAAGAACGGGCTGTTCTTATCGATACCTTTACGCGCAATAATGTTAAAATGATGTTCAGCGGGCATTTTCATCGAGGCAGGCCGGTATATAATTACGGCAATTTTTCGGAAGCGGTACTCAGGAGTTTTATCGACTACGGTTCATGGGTTGAAGTACGACTAAATGAAGATGACTTGTCATTTTCGCTGACGGAAAGAAATTGACGGAAAAGTATTGCTGGTTTCCATTTACCCCCAAATAGATTTTTTAACAACAAGATTTTTTTACGACACTTCCGTTTTTTTGATTTTTTCGGTATAATTTTTATTTATGGAGAATATTCAAACGGACACGGGACGGGAAAAACTGTCCTTCAAACTTCTGCTTCGATTATGTGCGGTATTTTTTAAAATCGGTTTATTTACGTTCGGGGGCGGTCTTGCCATGCTTCCGATGTTGACGGAGGAATTGTCCGTAAAACGGCAGTGGGTAAGCAGGGACGAACTTCTCGACTATTTTGCAATCGGGCAGTGTACACCGGGAATCATTGCGGTAAATGTTGCAACCTTTGTCGGTTATAAAAAACAGTCGGTTATCGGTGCCGTATGCGCAACGCTGGGGATGATAATTCCTTCAATTTTGGTAATTACCGTTTTAGCCCTGTTTTTTTCAAATTTTGCGGATGCGCCGTCGGTAAAAAAAGCTTTTTCCGGCATAAATATAGCGGTTGCCGCCCTTTTAACGAAGGTTGTGGTTACGTTCATAAAAAAGGCGGTTCACAATGTGTTTCATGCACTGATTACGGCGGCCGCCTTTGTATCGGTTGTTTTTTTTCGTGTTCACACTGTATGGATAATTACCGCCGGCCTTGTAACGGGCTTGTCCGTTTATTTATATGAACTTTGCAAAATGCGCCGCAAAACGCCGGTTTCCGGCAATGATGAGGAGAAAATAAAATGACGCTTTGGGCTTTGTTTTGGCGTTTTTTCTTTATAGGCTTATTTACCATAGGCGGCGGTCAGGTTGCAATAACCCTTATGTATCAGGAACTGGTTGAAAGCGGCATTATCAGTGCCGATCTTTTTTACAATATGCTTGCCGTTTCCGAATCCACACCCGGTCCGATCGGTATAAACATGGCAACCTATTTGGGAACCGAGATGTTCGGTGTTGCAGGCGGAATTATCACGACACTGGGTACGGTTTCTCCTTCAGTTATTGTTATCCTTATTATTGCACGTTTTTTTTCACGTATGCAGGACGGTTTGGCGGTAAAAAGTCTTTTTTCGGTACTGCGCCCCGTTGCGGCAGGTCTTGTGTGTATTGCCGCATGGAATGTGTTTAAAATTTCCGTTGTACTGATGAATAAGGCGGAAAGCGGCGCGGTTTGGTACGATGTTGTTGAGTTCCCGCGTATTGCCGCTTGGCTTATATTTTCAACTTTGCTTTTTAAGACAAAATTGCCCGCAATTATATATATTTTGTTCGGAGCGGTATTCGGTTTGCTTTTTTTGTAAAGGGAGAGGGTTTGTCCGCCTCAAAAAGCGGACACTTAAATCAACAACCCCGACGCAAGTGTCGGGGTGTTAAACCCTCCGCACGAATAAAACCTTCGCGGAGTTCTTCGCTCTTTTGATTTTCCTTAAAGAAAAGATATTTAAAAGGGTGTATATTTTGGGGATTGATAAACCAGCCGCCTAAAATTTCCATATCTACCGCATTGAACGAAATCGGGTGCGATACGGGAAAAATCACCGCTTCATCCAAAAGCAATTGTTCGGCTTCGGCAAGCTTTTTATAACGTTCTTTCGGAGTTGTTGTAACGGAAGCTTCATCAAGCAGGGCATCAAAAATCTGCGATGTCCATTCGGTTTCGCGAAGAGATGATGAACTTCTGAACAATTCCAAAAACGCGAGCGGGTCGGCAAAGTCGCCTATCCACGTGTATGTAAACATATCCGCGCCGCTGTCCTGCAAACTTTCCAAATAACGCTGTGGAGGCGATGTTTCGATAAAAACATCTATGCCGCCTTTTTTCAGCGCATCCGCAATCAATTCCGCCTGCTTTTTCGCATAATCATAATCGGGGATTGCAAAATGTAAAAGCGGCCTTTTTTTTCGATCAGCCTCGTTTAATTCTTCCAGTGCTTCGGTAAATAAATCCGCAGCTTCATCGGGGGTATATTCTTCGCGGCCGTAAATTTCGGGGTAGTCGTTCAGGGGCAGTATCAGGCTTTTTGCCGGTACCGCGGCATTTTTGCGCAATTCGTCGGCAGGGAATAAGGCTAAAGCGGCTTGCCGCATCAAGCTGTTTTTCCAAGGTTTTT
>CAUURR010000241.1:0-3129 GCA_963547555.1 uncultured Treponema sp.
CCGTTGCTTTCAATAAATAAAAACAATGCGCTTACCAATTACGATATCATTAAAAAGATTTTACATGCGGTTTCATCAAAAGAAGAACTTTCGATGTGCGATACCGTTATAAAAAAACTGGCTATCCGTCCGAACGATCCGGATAAACCGGTCGGTTTGTTGTCCGGCGGTAATCAGCAAAAAGTGGTGATCGGAAAATGGTTAATGCGCAATTTGAAAATACTTATTATCGACGAACCGACGGCAGGAGTCGATGTCGGTGCAAAAGACGAAATATACCGAATACTCGATGAGCTTGCCCAAAGCGGGGTTATTATTATTTTAGTGTCTTCCGATTTACAGGAATTGCTGCGCGTATCGCATAGAATTTTGGTAATGAAAAAGGGACGGATCGTACGCGAATTTGATGAAGGTCCGCTTACTCAGGCGGATATACTGGAAGCCGCATCCGGTATCGGAGAGCGGGAGGAAACGGCATCGTGAAAAAGCGCTTTGGAATACACCGCTACAGCAGGATCATTATTTTATTGTTGTTCGCCGCGCTGTTGGCGCTTATACGACCGAACAGTTTCCCGACGATGAACAACCTTTCCAATGTGCTGTGGGCAATTTCCGTTGTCGGCATTTTGGTTTCGGGTTCCATTTTTGTTATGCTTTTGGGCGGAATCGATTTGTCGGTCGGTTCTTTAATGGGCTTGTCGGCATGCGTTACCGTCCTTATTATCCGTCATTTTGACTACAGTACTGCAGGAACGGTACTGGGGATTATAACGGCAATTTGTGTAGGTATCGGCGCCGGAGCGCTGCACGGTTTTTTTGTAACGGTATTCCGCGTTCCCGCTTTTTTGGTCACCTTTGCAACGCAAAGTATTTTTCTCGGTATTTCGATGGTAATTACAAACAATAGGATTATAAGCTGTTTAAACCCGCCTTTGTTTACCGCCATAGGATTGGGACGCATCGGCTTTTTTACCTTTCCCATTTATTTTATGACTCTTATCGCACTTGTCGGTTATTTTGTTTTAAATAAAACGGTATTCGGCCGTTATGTGTATGCGGTAGGAGGAAATCCCGAAGCCGCCCGCATTTCAGGCGTTTCGGTAAAAGGGATAACCGTGCTTTCGTATATGATTTCCGGCTTTACCGCTGCCGTCGGAGGCGTTGTACTCGCGTCAATGACGCAGCAGGGAATGGCAAGTACGGGTGCCGGCTATGAAACCGAAGTAATTACGGCAGCCGTTATCGGCGGCGTCAGTTTGGCAGGCGGTGCGGGCTCCACTCAGGGCGCCGTTATAGGCGCTATGCTTGTCGGTCTTTTAAATAACGGAATGAATTTGATGAACGTGCCTTCCACCAATCAAGGTTTGGTAAAAGGTTTGGTTATTATCAGCGCAGTCGCTTTGGAAATCATGCAAAATAAGGAGCGTACCAAATGAAAAAAATCGATGCACACTTACATGTTGCGCACGTTATTGCAGGCTATTGCCGCAGAGGAGAATCGCGGGCAATCGGACAAGGAAAAATCATGTGGGGTAACGGCGAAGTTATGCAGCTTATACCCGAAGCTTACGGCGACAGCCGAAATTTTCTTGCGGAAAAAGCGATTGAATTGATGGATAAAAACGAAGTGGAACGCGCCGTTCTTATGCAGGGAAGTTTATACGGATTTCAAAATCAATATCATGCACAGCTTATGCAAACGTACCCCGATCGATTTTGTCCGTCCTGCACTATAGATCCTTTTATGAGCAATCACTATGAAACGCTCAAGTATTTTTTTGAAGAAAAAAAATTCCGTTTGGTAAAATTTGAAATCAGCTCCGGCGGCGGTTTAATGGGCTGTCATGAGTCGTTTTCGTTGGCAAGCGATCGCATGATGCGCATATACGATTTGATAGAAAAAAAAGCAGGCGTTCTTGCCCTCGATATCGGCGATGTAACGATGGATTCCCATCAAGTCGATAACGTACTGCGCATTGCCCAAGCATTCCCTAAACTGAAAGTAGTTGTATGCCATTTGCTTGCGCCGATGGAAAACCGTTTGGAACACTGGCGTGCAAGTTTACATTTGCTCTGTCGGGAAAATATTTGGTTTGATTTGGCGGCATTGCCTAAAATTATCGGTACGGACAGTTACCCGTATCCTAAAGTACACGAGCTTCTTAAAGAAGCTAAAGAAATTGTCGGCGCCGACCGCATGATGTGGGGAACGGACGCTCCCTTTGCCGCCGTGTTGGACAGTTACGAACACTTAGCCGATTATTTGGAAAAAAAACCGACGTTTACCGATCGGGAATTGGAAGATATATATTATAATACCGCGTATCGCGTTTATTTTTCTTAAAAAATTATGTACAAGGAACTGTAATGAAACGAATCGTATCTTTCTTCGGCGAAAAAGATTCAGCGCTTTTTCAAATGTTAAACAAAAAAGCGTCGGAGTACGCACTGTCGCACAACTTTGAATACTGCTGGCATCCTATGAAGAGCTTTTCGGAAGCTGAGGTTATCGATGCACTGCAAAACTCCGATGCGGGCATAATCGATATTGAACCCTACGGCGAATCGATATTCAGCCGAATTGCCGATAAAACAAAGCTCCTTGTCCGTTTCGGAGTCGGTTTTGATCAAGTGGATTTAAAAGCCGCACGTCGTTTCGGTATTGCCGTTGCGCGGACGACGGGCGCAAATATGAATGCGGTTGCGGAAATGGCGCTGATGATGATGCTTATGTGTAAGCGGCGTATAAACAACGCACAAAAACAATTGCGCGAAGGAATATGGGTAAAAGACGTAGGACATGAACTTATAGGCGCTACCGTCGGTATTATCGGGTACGGGGCAGTCGGTCGCAGATTGGCAAAACTGCTCAAAGGCTTTGATTGCAAAATTATTATCTACGATCCGTATCCGAAACCGGATGTAATCAAAGAAGACGGAGTTACTTTGGTTCCTCTTGAAGAATTGTTTAAAACGGCCGATGCCGTCAGTATTCATGTTAATTATTCGGAAACAACGCACCATATGGTTAACAAAGATACGCTAAAGTTGATGAAACCGACTGCGGTCATCGTTAATACCGCTCGAGGCACTGTTATCGACGAAGAAGCTCTTGCCGAAAGTTTAAGA
>CAUURR010000242.1:0-3115 GCA_963547555.1 uncultured Treponema sp.
TGGTAGAAGATAATATTGAATATGAGGGCACAGTAAAAATTATTAGAATGTGGTCTCACTATGAGAATTTGAAATAGGATGAAAAAATGAATTCAAATAAAGAAGCAAAAATTTCAGCGATAGAGAATCGATTATCTTTATCTTCTTTTAAATCAGAGTAAAATTGATGAGGATGTCGATATGTTTTTCCCCATATGGAATTTATGAAGTTGAAATTTGAAAAGATAATGCAGAATAAAAAACAGGATATTAATTCAGCCGGTCAAGCTTGCCGTATTCCCGGTCTGAATTCCTGAACTGAGTTTCCGGTCTATGCAGAAAAGTCATCCTGTGCTATACTGGTTTTATGAACACAGTAGTTATCGGTGCCCAGTGGGGCGATGAGGGCAAGGGAAAAATCGTGGATTACCTTGCTTCTTCCGCAGACGTGATTGTCCGTTATTCAGGCGGTGCAAACGCCGGTCATACCATCGTTACCGGCGGCAAACAGTACGCCCTGCATTTGGTTCCTTCGGGAATCTTATATCCGAACAAAACGGTTTATTTGGGAATGGGAATGGTTATAGACCCTGAAGCCCTTTTTGCCGAGCTTGCCATGCTTAAAGAAAACGGCATAGACTGGGAAGGCCGCGTATTTATTTCCGACCGCGCTCATCTCGTGTTCCCGCGCTACCGCGAAATCGATAAAAAGCGCGACAGCGAGCGCAAGCATCCCATCGGAACGACCGGACGCGGAATCGGTACCGCCTATTCCATGAAGTCCGAACGCGACGGCATCCGCATAGCCGACCTGTTTTGGAAAGAAAAGATGGCCGAACTCGATGAAGCAGACCGTGCCTTTATCGAACCTTATATTGAACGATTGGCAAAGATGAAAGTCGACATAACAGCCGAAATGTTTCGGCTCAAAGATAAAAAAATCCTGCTTGAAGGCGCACAGGGAGCCCTGCTCGATTTGGACGCGGGAACCTATCCCTATGTATCGTCGGGAATGTCCTGCGCTTCGGGGGCTGCCGTCGGTGCGGGAATGGGTCCGCGTGATATAGACCGCGTATTGGGCGTCTTTAAAGCCTATTCGACCCGTGTCGGAAACGGCCCGATGCCCACCGAATTCGATACGGAAACCCAAAGCGAACTGTATCATTACGTGCGCGAAACCGGACGCGAATACGGAGTTACCACCGGAAGGCCGCGCCGCTGCGGCTATTTGGATTTGGTTGCATTACGTTACGCATGCCGCACAAACTCCATTTCCGACCTCGTACTGACACACTTGGATATCTACGATGAACTGGATAACATAGAAGCTTGCGTTGCCTACGACGTAGACGGAAAAATTGTAACCGACTTTCCCGCCGACATCGGAGCGCTAAACAAAGCAAAGCCCGTTCTCGAACATTTTAAAGGATGGAAAACCCCTTTGAAAAATTGCCGCTCTTACACCGGCCTTCCCGAACAGGCGCGCTCGTATATAGAATTTATAGAAGACTATTGCGGCACCCCCGTAACAATTATATCTGTCGGCTACGAACGCTCCGACACCTTTATGCGACTCGATCCCTTTAAGCGCGGAGCGGCACATGGTAACGGTATATGATTTAGGTTCTTATACCTTTCCCGCGCTTTTTGAGCACTCGATTGAATGCTTTAAAGACCGGCCGGCCCTGTCTTTTGTCAATTCAACGCCGCTTACCTATGCACAGGTTGCAGAGCGCAGCACTCAGGCATCGCGCATTTTATTTAGGCTCGGAGTCGAAGCCGGCGATAAAGTTGCAATATACGGAACCGGCGCTCCGAATTGGGGAGCCGCTTATTTCGGCATTGTCAATTCGGGAGCGATTGCCGTTCCCCTCTTGCCCGATTTTACCGCTGACGAAGTTGAAAATATCATCTGTCATGCCGGCGCTTCGGTGATTATCGTTTCCGAAAAACTTAAAAGCCGCTTGGATAAGATTTCCTCTTCGGTTTTAAAATCGATTATACGCATGGAAGATTACCGCGTACTGCGCGAAAACGGAAAGGATATTCCGGCCGACGATTCCTCGATAGACATGCACACAAGCGGTCTTGAGATTCCGCCTAAAGCCGACATAAAAGAAGAAGATACGGCATCGATTATTTATACGTCGGGAACAACCGGCCGCTCGAAAGGAGTGGAACTGTCGCATAAAAACCTTGTGTTTACAGCGATTCAGTGCCAAACCGTACACCGCGTCAATAAATTCGACAAATGTTTGTCTTTTTTGCCCCTGTCGCACGTGTATGAATTTACCATCGGCTTTGTTATGCAGTTTTTAAACGGTTCGTGCGTCTACTATTTGGAGCGCGCTCCGACCGTATCGACCCTCCTTCCCGCTTTTAAAAAGATACGTCCTACAATCGTATTGAGCGTTCCGATGATAATGGAAAAGATTTATAAAAACAAAATCATTCCGGCCTTTACAAAATCGGACACGCTGAAAAAGCTGTACCGCAAACGTTTTTATCAAAAGCTGTTTCACCGCATTGCAGGTATTTCGCTTAAAAAACTGTTCGGCGGAAGAATCAAGTTTTTCGGTATCGGCGGGGCAAAGATAGACCCCTCTGCCGAAATTTTTATGAAGGACGCGCGCTTTCCCTATGCGGTCGGCTACGGTTTGACGGAAACATCGCCTCTGCTTGCGGGCTCCGGTCCGTCAAATACGGTACCCGGTACCATAGGTCCTGTCATGCAAGGTATAGAGCTGAGTATTTTGAACCCCGATCCTGAAACGGGAGTCGGCGAAGTTATTGCGCGCGGCGACAACGTTATGAAAGGTTACTATTAAGAACCCGAATTAACCGCCGCCGTTTTTACCACCGATGAGGACGAATGCGGCGCAGGCTGGTTTAAAACCGGCGATCTTGGAGTATTGCATAACGGTATATGGCTCGCATTAAAGGGGCGCTTAAAAAATATGATTTTAGGCTCAGGCGGCGAAAACATTTACCCCGAAGACATTGAGTTTGTGTTAAATCAGCATCCCGATGTTGTCGAATCCCTTGTAGTTGAAGACGATGACGGCCTTGTAGCCCTGGTTCAGCTTGAAGAAGAAAAATTGAAAAACAGCAGACTTTTGGGATAGGTAGGACAAGC
>CAUURR010000243.1:0-3107 GCA_963547555.1 uncultured Treponema sp.
CGGTACACGAAGCAGCCGCAAAGATAAAAGCTCATTGCGGAACATAAAATCGGCATAAAAGCGGCAGGGTTGACTAAGTGCACACGAGGGCGCAGGCCGCTTCGTTTGCGTCTTTTACGGCTTCGTTCAGCGGTTTTCCTTTTTTGATTGCCGCGATAAGGGCGCCCATGTGAGCGTCTCCCGCGCCGTTTGTATTTTCCGAGCGCGTTTGCAATAACGGAACGGGAACCGTATAACACAGGTCTTCGCTTTCGCGGCACAAAGCGCCGTCTTTTCCGAGCGTAATGACAACGGCGTTTTTCGTCGCGTTAAAAAGGCTTTTTGCGGCAAGCTCGGCATCGGCTTCACCCGTAAACGACAGGGCTTCTTCTTTATTCAGATGTAAAATCGGATTGAGCGCAAAAACGCGTTCCATGCGTTCCAAAGGAATGCGGCATATGCGCGGACTCGGTGCAAAATACAGCCGCTTTTTTACGGCATGACGGCCGACGCTTCCCGGTTCAAACGTATTTTCAAGCCAGCGCACCAAATCTTCTCCGGACGGTTCTTCAATTTCAAGGCCGCACACGTAAATGCTATCCGCGCGGGCAAGGTCAACATCATTCATCCGTTCAGGATAAAACACATATTCGGCGCCGTGCCGCGACATAAAAGTCCGTTCGCCCGTCTTATCGATAAGGCAATAGCAACAACCGTTATCCGAATCTTTTATGTCGGCGAAAATCGGAATATTTTTTTCTTTAAGCGATTTGCGTACAAAATCGCCGTATATGCCCGTGCCGACGGGAGAACACAGCGTGTACGGAACGCCTGCACGCGCAAGAGCTGCCGAAACATTGTAAGCGCAGCCGCCGAGCTGAATCGTTTGGCTCGAAATGTGTACGGCCTGCGATTCTTGAGGGAGTTCTTCTATGTGAATGACAACATCGGCAACCGTCGAGCCGATAACCAAAACATCTTTCATTTGATTTTTCCTGCGGCGTCTTCCGCCTGTAATTTATTCGCATACACGTTTACCGCATTTTCGGGAAGCCAGCCCGCCTGAAAGCGGTACCATACGGTTCTTTTTTGCGCACCGGAAGAATCGTCGATGTAAGTTCCGCCGACTTTAATAATGTCGCCCTGCCTGCCGTGCGCGGCGACGGATGCGTTATGCGAAGGCTTTATGCGGTACGAAGCGTATGCTTCGGTAATAAGCGCCCAGCGCTCGCCGAGTACGATGCGGTCTGTGTTCTCCATATCGACCGTATATGCGTCTTTATCGCGCGTACAGGAGGTAAAAATAAAAAGAAAAACCGGCAGCGCCATAAAAATGCATGCCGTGCGGAGAATTTTCGCTTTCACGACTCGACCGTTCTATAAAAAAAGTACGCGGGGAAAAATAAAATGCAGCGTTGCGGCCAAAATGCAAAAAATCCCCATATATTTGCGCCCCGCGATAAAAAGTTTTTCAAAAAACGGCGGCAGCGAAAAAGACACTGAAGAGGACGCCTTATAATATTCATACAACAGGCACACGCCGGCGCTTATGCCGGCAATCGCGGGAATCAAATCGCCTATAACGGGAATATCGCCTTGAACGACGCTTAAAAATTTCATGATACCGGTAAGAGCCGTCAAAAGTCCCAGCACGAGCCGGAAATTCTTCGTTTCAAAAAAGCTCAACCCCGCAGCGCTCACTTCCGCCGCGTCTTCGGGCACTTGTTTGGAAAACACAAGCAACAGTCCCGAAGCGGCGTTCAGCACAACCGACAGCAAATAAAACTGTATCATATATCCCCCTACACAGCGGCCGACAAAGCCGTTATTTTTGCACAACTTTTGTAAGCAGCGTCAATTTTTTATCCTCGGCTTCAATGTCGGCCTGCACATATACTATATCATAATCGGCAAAAATTGTCCTGCCGTAAGTTTCGTTTCCGTCGTAAATAAGTGCGATTTTTTGGGAAACAAGCGTTTTTTTGTCCGTATCCAAAGCGGAAAAAACAATATTTTTAAAAGGCAGGTTCTCCGAAGCTGCGTTTTTTTCCGGCGACAATTTAACGCTCACATACACCGAATCTTCGAACGAAAAAGCCGACAGGTTAAAACGCACTCCGTTTGCGCTTTGCGAATCGGTTTTTCCCGTTAAAAACGCAACGGCAAGTACGACTAAAGCGGAAAGGACGACGGCAAAGAGCATAACGCGCGATTGTTTGGTATGCACCAAAGCTTTAAATAAACCTTTGGGCGGCTTGGGAGCCGTTCCGTCATAATAGCGGCGGACATTTTCGCCCGCCCTTTCGAGCCGTTCGGCGCGGTTATAATAAAAAACGAGTTCTTCTTCCCGAACCGTTTCGGGCTTTGTTTCGCAAATATCTTTATCGTTCATTTTATAATCGCCGCTATAAGCGTGTCGGTTCTCCACCACATAACCGACGCTTTGTCTTCCCGCGCAATAAGGGCGGAAATAATTCCCGAAGGCGAAAGAGAAAAATTGTGATACACGACCGATTCCATGTCCATGTCCAAATGGCGGCGGATAATTTTTTGACCGTTTTCTTTGAGCATCAAAATCGAAAACCCGCTTTCATCGGCCGTAATAAAGAAAAACCACTGCATTTCGGTAAGACCCAAAAAATCGTACGACATCGAAAAAACTTCTTTTGTGTATCCGTACGTTACCGTTTGCTCAAAGTCGGGCACCGCGATAGGCTCGCCGTATAAACCTGTTTCCAAATTCAAAGGATATAAAAGCGTTTTGTCGAATTTCATGCCCGACTGTACCCTCGTGGAAGCGTCTATTTCGGCCGGATAATAATCGATTTTCAAATACAGCACGGGCTGTGTATAATCGGGAATCACCTGCTCCAAAGACGCAAATACACTTTCGCCGTTATCCGCTTCGTAGGGCGGAAACGAAGAAGGCTGAATGGGAACCCTGTATTTTAAATGGCCGTCGCGCGAAAACCAAAATACCGAATAACCGTTTTCGATCAAACAGACGACGACCAATTCGTTTTGCTTTGTCGTATAAATATTTTTTATGTGCGGAAACGGCGTACCGCCCGGCCCTTCCTGTCCCAAATAGTCGATGAACGAACCGTCGTTTTCAAAACGCAAAACGG
>CAUURR010000244.1:0-3068 GCA_963547555.1 uncultured Treponema sp.
TGCAAGAGCGCCGTCGCCGCCGCCGTCTTCTTCATCTACATACGAGGTAAAGGCAAGGGGTTTATCGATTTGTATGCCCAAGTCTTGAAGGGCTTGAAACGCAAACATACTTACGGCAATGCCGCATTTATCGTCTCCGGCACCGCGGCCGAACAGTTTACCGTCTTTTACGGTTCCTCCCAAAGGGTCGACGCTCCACGCCGAACGTTCGCCGATTAAAACCGTATCCATATGGGCGGCAAGCATAAGCCCCTTTCCTTTTTTATACGTGCAGGTTAGATTCGGCCGTTTGTCCGTTCCGCGGCCGGCAAGGTATTCGGGATGATTTTTTATGCCTTCTACGGAGTCGGGACAATAGATTTCATATTCGAATCCTTTGCGTTCGCACCACTCGCGTATAAAGGCTTGCCCCTCGGCTTCATTACAGTGAGTCCCGTAATTTTCCGTATTGATTTTAACCAAGCGGGAAAGCACATCGAACAGTTCTTCTTTATGCTTGTCCGCATAGCGCAAAACGGCGTCTTCTTCTCTTATTCCCATCTATGTTTTTCCCCGTATATATCCATTGAAGCGCCGTCGATTAATTCTTTTGCATTTCCGTAAAACACGCGTTCGACATCGGCGGCTGAAAGCCCGACGTTTTGCGCCGCTTTTTTAAAAGCCAAGATTTCTTCATACATAAAATACGTGAGTTTTTCGCCTTCTTCCACCGAAACTTCTCTCAGATGCGGGTCCAAGCTCGGATCTCCGTATAAACCGGGAGGTACCAAATTGATGTACGTACCGTTTTCTTCGATACGGTGCATTCTCATGCGCAGCACGGGCAAATCGCTTCCGAACATTACGCGTTTAGGTCCTACCGCTTCCAAAAGCTTAGTCATAACATGCTCGTTTGTATTGGCGGTAAACTCGAACATTAAATCATCCGCTTCGGCAAGGCGTTCAAAGGCATCTCCTACATCGTCTTTGCAGTAGGCCCGGCCGATATGAGCTATCATCAATCTGATACGGGGAAACTCCCGTTTAATTTCGAGTATTTGCGCTATATTTACCGGGTCTTTTAATCGCCCCGAACGCGGAATATGAAGCATCATAAGAGCGCCCATTTCATTCAGCTTTTTAAGCTGATGCTTCGGGAAAAAATCAAACACCCTGATTTCCTCTACGGGAATATAATTCGGGGCAAGATTAAGATATGACTTTAAGCCGTAAAAATGCCCTTCGGTGATTTTCCGCTCGACCTCTTCTCCGCTTTGTTCCGGCATGGAATAGTATAAGGCAGGATATCCCGTTTTTTCGACGCACTCGCGGCAATAGTTATTACATGCATCCGCGGTATCCCGGTTGGTACTTGCAAAAAACAAAGGTGTTACTTGTTTCCCGGGAAAAAACAAACGGTAACTTTCCTGCAAATCTTCAATGCTGTTGTCTTTAGCGATCAAATAAGGCCATGCAACAGTACGCACCGGTTCTCCCGGCCGAGGCTTTCCTACGCTGGAAAGCTCGTACAGCCACACATGGCAGTGAATGTCTATCATTTTCGGCGGAAGAAAATCTTTAAGTTCTTCTTCGTATATCCGACGATCCAAAGGCTTCATTTCAAATAAACTCATATTATACTCCTCATTTAATTATTATATGCTCATTTTTTTGATACTGCCGGCAAAGATTTGCAAACAGTTCTTTTTTATCTTCTTCCGGAATATACGTATCGTACGCAGGACTTATTTTTTTTATACCTTCTTTTACGGAAGCGAATATTCCGCAGCCCGCTCCGGCCAATACGGCCGCTCCCGATACGGGAAGATCGGGCATTGCAGGAACCGATAAGGGAAGTCCAAACATATTACAAGTCAGTTGACTCCAAAAACGGCTTTTTGCCGCGCCGCCCGAAAAAACGACTTTTTTTATATCCGTTCGCAGCGCAAACCGTTGCAATATCCGCGACATCTGAAACGATACCCCTTCCATAACGGCCCTTGCCATATCGTAACGGTCATGCCCCAAATGCATACCGGTAAAAAAAACATTAAGAGAGCCGATATCGGCATTTTGCGGATAAAAACACAAACCGCCGCTTCCGACAGGCTTTTGCGCGGCATTTCGGTCTATTTGTTCATACGGAATGCCGCCGAAAACCTTTTCGTTCAGCCACGACAAACACACGCCGCCGTTTGAAAGCGAAGCGAGAGAACCCCACTGCGAACCCGAAGCTGCTCGTGACTGCGCAAAACCGGTTTCAAAATGCGGTTCGCGGAACAAAGTGCAGGCGGCCCATGCGGTTCCTGCTCCTATTAAAACCGTTCCTTCGGATACCGCACCCGCACCGAGCATAGCCGCATATTGATCGTGTGCGCCGGCGACAACACAAACATTTTCATCCAGCCCCAGTTCACGTGCGGCTTCTTTTTGCAAACAGCCGATCTTTTGCCCCGATTGAACAAGCGCGGGTAATTGTTTTTCGGTAATACCGAGCCAAGAAAGCGTATCGGAATCGTATTCGCTTTTTTTTACGTCGATCAGCTGATTGATGCCGGCGTTGGAAAAATCCACACATGCTTTTCCGGTAAGCTTCATAAGCAGGTAATCGGCAACCGAAAGAAACAATGCCGCTTTATGAAACAACTCCGGTGTTTCGTCGCTCAATCGCTTAATTTGAAACGCCGGCAGTCCGTCGACGGCATGCCAGCCGCTTGTAAGATACATTCGCTCGCTGCCGAAGGTCTTTTCGTATTGCAAACGCTGCATACCGCACCGGCCGTCATTCCATACAAATGCGGGACACAGCGGTTTTCCGGAAGCGTCCGTCGGAACAATCGTGCCGCCTTGGGTCGAAAGAGAAAGCGCCGCTACGCGGCCGGCCGTTTCACGGTTTCCGCATGCACTGCGTACGGTTACAACCAGCGCATTCCACCAATCGGAAGGAAGCTGTTCGGCCGCATGCAAGACCGAATGAATCGTCGGATAAGTTTGATAGGCACGTCCCAGACAATTCCCGTCGGAAGAAAAAACCGCCGCTTTTACACCTGTTGTTCCGACATCGATACCTATGAGATATTCGTCCATAT
>CAUURR010000245.1:0-3058 GCA_963547555.1 uncultured Treponema sp.
CGCGCTCGCCGTTTTCGGAAAACTGGAAGCTTTTTCCAATATGCCCGAAATACAAGACGATGCCATCTCATATAAAAATAAAATCGCTTTATTTAAAAATGAAATTCAAATGCAAAAACAGCGCGGCTGGATTAATTTCGGCATTTGTTCGCTCAACGGCATATTATACCGTACCGATAACAAAATCGAAAACGTTGCAAATGCCGAGTGGTTTAAATCGGCGCTCAAAGGAAACTACGTACTTACCGAACCGGCTTTGTCTTCTTCCGGAACAAAATATACCTGTACGGCAGCAATCCCCATACGCGATTTGCAGGGAAAAATCGTCGGCGCTATAAGCCTTACTTTGCTGGGAGATTCTTTGTCGAATTTAATAAGCGACATTATCGTAGGAGAAACGGGAACAGCATATTTGATAAGCAGCGAAGGAACCGTCTTGGGAAACCGCCGGCCCGAAATTCTATACAAAAGTATTTTTACCGAAATACTCGGTAGCGACAAAACAGCCTTTGCACTTCACTTAAAAAAAGCGTTGACCGGCCGCAAACACACCGTATACACCGCCGACATAGACGGCGTAAAACATATTGCGGCTTCCGCTTCCATGCGATACACCGGCTGGACATTGCTTATAAGCGCACCGGCTTCCGAATTTATCGCTCAAAATATATCGAACTTGGTAAGCACCTTTATCGTAATTGCACTGGTACAATTGATTGTAGCTATCGTTTTCGGATTTTTTATAGCACAAAATATTACCAAACCCATCAACAATGTAATAAAAGCACTTAAAAATATAGCGCAGGGAGAAGGAGACCTTACGATAGAACTTCCGGCAGGCGGTAAAGACGAAACAAGCTTATTGTCTGCGTATTTCAACCAAACAATTTCCAAATTGAGAAACTCGATTAAAAAAGTCGGACAGGATTCGCGCGGCATGGAAATGGTCGGTTCCGACTTGGAAAGCAATATGCTTTCGGCAAGAGAATTCGTAACAAAAATTACCGATTCTATCGAAAAATTAAAAGAACGTTTTACCGAACAGGAACAAAGCGTTTCGAGTACCGCTTCGGCCATAGAACAAATAATTAAAACCGTACGTCTTTTAGATGAACGTATCGGAAAACAAATCGCCATGATTGCGCAGTCGTCCTCTTCTTTCGACACAATGACGCTCAGTATAGGAACGGTCGGCAGCAATATAAGCGAAACCCGCAGCGCGATTCGCAATTTGTCGACGGCTACCGATGACGGACGCGAAACTCTTGCAAAAGCAAACGAAATATCTCAGCGCATTTCCGAAGCATCGGGAGACTTAATTGAAACGAGTGCCGTAATAGAAAACATCGCAAGTCAGACAAATCTTTTGGCAATGAATGCCGCTATTGAAGCTTCCCACGCAGGCGAAGCGGGAAAAGGCTTTGCCGTCGTCGCTGCCGAAATCAGAAAACTTGCCGAAGAATCTTCCAATCAGGGAAAAAAGATTTCCGCAACGCTAAAAAACATAACCGATGAAATTACAGCACTCGCAGGTTTTGCGGGAAGCGCCGTTGAAAAATTCAATTTTATTTCGGGCAGCTTGGGCGAAGTTAATACATCAATCGAAAGTGTCGTTCACGCAATGGACGACCAGGAACGCAACGGCACAAGCATTTGGAATATGATAAAAGATGTCAGCAATTTAACCGAAGAAGTAAAACACAGCTCCGGCGAAATGCTTGCAGGCGGCGAAAAAATTATTTCCGAAACGTCCTTACTCGATGAATTAACCCGCGTACTGCGTGAAAACATGGACGACATAGCTGTTCAAGCAGGATTAATAAACGATGCCGCACAGGAATCGCTTGAAATTGCCGTAAAAAACAAAAAAAGCATAGACGGTCTTGTCATCGAAGTAGGTAAATTCAAAACATAAAACTTAACGCTGCAAGTACATCATCGGAAAGGAAGTTGAATAACCGCAAAAAAGAAATTTTTATTTGCGGTTATTTATCCAAAATGGTAATTTCAACCCGTCTGTTGCGCGCTTTACCGGCTTCGGTTGTGTTCGGTGCAATCGGAACTTCCGCACCGAGGCCCTTGGTAAAAAGCTGCTCGTGCTTTTTTATCCCCAGCTCGGCAAGATAGTCGGCAACCGCCCACGCACGTTCTTCCGAAAGCCTCTGCCTTCCGGCCGGCGTTCCTGCAAGGGCGGTATGTCCGCTTATAAGCAAATCATAGTCCGGAAAATCCTTAAGAATTTCTCCAATTTTGCGCAGTTTAAGCAGCTCGCTTTCCGTCAATACGGCGGACTCGGCTTCAAATTGAATATTTTCCACGCTGATGGTAATACCCTTTTCGTCCGCATGGGCCGTTGCATTTTCTATGCCCATTTCCCGAATTTGATTTTGTACACGCTCCAGCGCATTGCCTTCTTTTAAGTTTTCAAGACCGCTCACTTCGGCACGGGCTGCACCTTTGAACTCAAGCTTTGTACCCGAAGTCGTTTCTATAACAATACGGAACCGCTCGTGATAGTGATCCAAAAAACCGCGTTCGTTATCCCAGTAAAGGGTTTGGTCGGAATACCCCATGGTCGTAAGCGGAAGATTTTTCGTATTGCCCGCAGGAACGGGCGACTCAAAAAAAAGATTGTATTTTACCGAAATTACGTGCAGTTTTTTTCCATCCGTATTTTCAACACCCTTATACGTGTAAGAAGCGGTAAAGGGGACTTTAAAAGGTTTTTGCAAATTGAAGTTTACACGTAAATCGTGGGCCTCCTCGCCCGAAGCCGTCCACGTATCTCCGGCACGTACATCCTTCCCGGGAAAAATCGGCACATCGCGCACAACGGGCATAAAGGCGTCCTCCCCGATTGTATAATGTCCGAATTTACCCCTGTTAAAAAAACTTTCGTATTCTTCGCCCCACACATAATGCGGCGCTTCCCCAACGCGGGATGAATTTTCACTTGTCATAAAGCGGGCTTCAATATCCGCAGAGCCGTCGGGAAAAGCTTCCGTTTCTTTTACGGATATGCGGTTTACGATAACCGAATCAAAGGATTTTTTCCCGT
>CAUURR010000246.1:0-3053 GCA_963547555.1 uncultured Treponema sp.
GAGAAACGGCATAAAATATGCGAGTTTGCCGCCTCGGCAAACTCGAGATAAAAAGGGCCGGCGCTATCTCAGCCGGAACTTTTTATCATGTCTCCTATAAAAAACAAAAGCAAAACTTCCTTGCGTCAAAGTTTTACATTTGCTTCATTAACTCGATGGGCTGTCAAAAAGCTTCAGTTTTTTGACAGCTTCCTTACTTTCGAATGCGATGTTTAAAATTAAGTCACTCGATATAGAGACTTAATTTTAAACTCGTCGGGTTGTCTAAAAAGTAACCGACTTTTTAGACAACCCCGTTTATGCACCCAGTCCGCCGTCAACGCCGAGAACCTGGGCGGTAATGTACTGCGACAAATCGGAAGCCAAAAAGACGGCAGCGTTTGCAATATCCGCAGGCTTTCCGGCCCGTTTAAGCGGAATGCCGTCAACCCATGCTTTACGCATTTCTTCGTTTACGGCCGCCGTCATATCGGTTTCAATATAACCGGGAGCAATCGCATTGACGCGTACGCCGCGGCCGGCGGTTTCTTTTGCAAGGCTTTTGGTAAAGCCGATAAGTCCCGCCTTGCTGGCAGAATAGTTTACCTGGCCGCCTTGACCGTGTAAACCGACAATGCTCGACATATTGATGATCGAGCCGCTTCGTTTGCGTATCATATCCGAAGACACGATTTGAGAGGCGACAAAAACACCGGTAAGGTTTACGCGCAAAACGTTTTCCCAGTCTTCCAATTTCATGCGGAACGAAAGACCGTCGCGGGTAATGCCGGCGTTGTTTACCAATACGTCGAAGCCGCCCGATTCTTCAAGGGCTTTTTTTACAGTATCCGACAAAGCGGCCGCATCGCCGCAATCGGCGTATATTTCGTGAAAAGCGCTTCCCTTTTCGGCGGCAAAGGCTTCAAGCTCGGCCTTTGAAGCGGAAGGTTTTGTACAAAGCCCCCATACTTCGGCACCCTCTTCCAGAAAGCGTTTTACCGTTTCTTTTCCGATACCGCGGGACGAACCCGTTATCAATGCTTTTTTTCCTTTTAATAACATAATACCTCCATAAGCGATATTTTGTGCTTTGGCACAAAACTCGAAGATAAACATGCAGACCGGCATTTCAAGCCGAAATGTTTATCCATCCTCCGGTAAAAAATTTTATCTTCTATTCGATAATCTTATTTAGCTGTTCCAAGGTGCCTGTCGGCGAACATACGAGTTCAGCCGATGCAAAACCTCCGTCGCGCCATAAATTGCACAGCGTGTTTCCCGGTCCGATTTCCAATACCGAACCGATTTGTTCCGTATTCATCAAAGAGACGATTTCTTTTTCTTCGGCCGTCCACAATACCGGATGAGTGATATGCAATACGGCGTTTTTTTTCGCTTCCGAACCTGATAAAAGCCGCTTTCCCGTTACATTTGAAAAAAGCGGAATTTTCGGGTCGGAAAAGGTAAAGTCTTTCAAAGCCGTTTCGAATTCCGCAGCCGCATTTTTCATAAGGGGCGAATGGAAAGGGCCTGCAACCGCAAGGCGGATAAAACGCTTGGCACCCGCTTCTTTACACAATGCTTCTGCCCTATCCAAACCCTCTGCGGTTCCCGACACAACGGTTTGCGCGGGGCTGTTCATATTTGCGGCAAATACGTTTCCCGTTTCGGGATTTGAATAGGGCGCTAAAAGCTCGGTTATTTTTTCCGCTTCAAGCCGTATAACGGCCGCCATGCCGCAGGGTTTTCCTTCCGAAGCTGCAGCGATTTTTTCGCAAGATTTTTGCATAATGCGCCCGCGTTTTTGCACAATACGCACCGTCGATTCAAAATCCAAAACACCCGATGCATAGAGGGCGGGAAACTCTCCCAAACTGAATCCCGCAGCAGCGGAAGGAGTAATTCCCTTGTCTTTTAAAACCGCCAAAACGGCGCATTCAACCGCAATGATGGCAAGCTGACTTTTATCGCTTCGTGAAAGTTCTTCTTTTTCGGTGTGCCACAAAAGTTCCGCTATGTCTTCGCCCGTAATTGAACTCATCTCATCTATAACGGCGCGGGCTTGAGGATGAGCCTTACAAATATCTTCGGCCATCCCCTTAAACTGAGAACCCTGTCCTGAAAATAAAAACACATACTTCATATTTACACCTTTTCCTGCGCACAGGATATGACACTTTAAACCTTTTTGTCAAGGCTTAGGTCTTAAACAAAGCGGTTATGAGGAGAAAGTGTCATATAAAATATGACACGCAAAAATTTGAAAAGTTGCGGGTTCTATATAAGAAAGCAGCTTTTAACCCGCAGGCATTATCCGGCATTACACAGACATTATACCGGCTGTTAAACCGCTTTTATGCAGGTTTTTACCGGTTTTATATCGGTTTCCCTTTAAGCGCAAAAACAACGATACTCACTGCGATTAAAAAACCGCCTATCGCCGTTCCCGCCGTCAAGGTTTCGCCTAAAAGCAGATAACCGAGAATGCTCGCCATAAGCGGAATCACAAACATATAGTTTGTAAGATCGCTTGTTTTTTCGGCAACCTGCAAGCCCTTTCCCAGCAAAAAATAACCGCCTGCTGTCGTAAAAATACTCAGATACACAAAAACGGCAATATGCTTCAGTTCCGCAGATTGTAATTCTCTATAAGCCTGAGGGAGCAAAAATGATAACATCAGGGCGCCGGTAAAAATGCTGTAAGTTACCACGTCTATCGAGGTATACCCCATTTTGATAAACCGTTTACTCAAAATATTATATGCGCAAAAAAATACCGCCGCGGCCAGCATCCACAAAGCACCCGTATTAATCGAAAAAAAACCCTTCCATAAAAGAATTATCAAAACACCGGCAAAGGCACCGATTATCGAAAGCACTCCTATTTTACTTAATTTTTCACCGTAAAAAAAAAGAAGCCGCAAAAGCGGTCATAATCGGCGTTGTCGAAATAATAATGCTTGCAGTTGCCGCCGTGATGCTCTTTAATCCCAAATTAAAAAAAATCAAATACACACCGAAACCGAGAGCCCCCGAAAGCACAAAAAGGGGAAGATGAAACATCTTAAAGGGGC
>CAUURR010000247.1:0-3050 GCA_963547555.1 uncultured Treponema sp.
ATTACAAAGCCTTTCCGAAGCAGGGTATGATGCAGAATGGCATTGTATACAAGCAAGGGACTTTAATTTCCCGCACAAAAGAGAACGGCTCTATGTTGTATGTTACGCCAAGTGCTTGCGATGCTATCATAATACTTTCAGCCATAAGCGGTTACAAAAAATATTATCAAAACAAACATCAAGACAAACTCTTATACCAATGCCAATTAAACGGTTTAACGCCGAATCAGACTATAGCAGTGTACGAATGTATAATGGGTTTTCCGCTGAACTGGACAAAAACAGAATAATCGCACTGGGAAACGCAGTTATACCGGCAATAACACATTTTCTTTTTGAATGCATAAAGGAACACTATCGCCTACAAGCAGGACGGCAAAATGAACTACGATAAATACAAAAAACGCCTTATAGAATATTTACGGCAAAAAGGCGTAAAGGCCGACAAAGGACTTATCAACTGTTTTTCTCCGAACCACGAAGACAAAAATCCGTCATGCGAAATATTTGAAGACCGCTTTGTGTGCTATTCCGGAAATTGCGGTATACACGGCGACATTTACGATGCCGTTGAAATTCTCGAAGGCATAACCGATAAAGCCGAACAATACAAAGCTGTAGAAAAAGCCTTTGGAGACGGCTATATTCCGCCGCCCAATTCGCTGGTTGAAAAAGAAAAATTTACACCCGACAAAGGCGCATGTGCAAAATTTGAAAAATACCTTGCGCAGTACCGTGAATCCGAAAGAATGATCCGGTATTTTCTCACTCAGCGGGCAAATATAAGCGGTGGAATGCAAGCCTCTTATCCTCCCGGCATAAAAGACAACTTGGTAAAATATTTTTTTTACTGGCCCGGCATCGACATAGCCCGCGCCGACCTTGGCAGCGACGTGCTGAAGCGCGCGGGCGTACCGCTTACCAACCCTAAAACGGGACTTTCAAGCTGGGAGCACTCCGGCGTAATTATAAAACTCGGTACCGGCTATAAATTACATTATTACCAAAATGAATTATGTGAAAAACGCGGAACCAAATCATGCGCCACATTCCCCATGCCGGGTACAATCGATACCGCAAAACCCGTTATCCTTGTCGAGGGCGAAATGGACGCACTCGCTTGTGCTGCAGCCGGTATAGAAAACGTATTTTCCGCGGGCGGCACCAACGGTTTAACCGGCCCGAAAATCAAACAACATCTGCTTAACGTTCCCGAAATTATTTTATTTTTTGACAACGATACCGCCGGTAAAAAAGCATCGGGATTACTCGCCTTGAATAAAAACGATAAACGTCAAACCAATATCCCCGAAACAATTATAAAAGCGGGATTCAAAGGAAAAATAAAAACCGCTTCCTTTCCCGATGACTTTCCATACAAAGATCAAGACGCCGCAATTATAGCGGGTAAAATCGAAGCGGTAAAAAAAGCAATTACAGAGGCAAAAGAATATACACCTCCTCAAAAAAAACGCAGCACAAACGGCACCCTGTGGGAAGCCTACGATACCGTAAGTATAAAACGAATCCAAAGCCTCCTAAAAAAAATCAAATACGAAGACCTCGACGACAAAGATATTCAGCCCTTTATTTCGGCTTGTTTAAAAGCTTGCGGCCACTCACAGGCAAAAACAGAGCTTGCAAAGTGGGGGGCTTCAACCGAACAAATAGAAAAAAAAACGGACTGCAGCCCCTATTTTTTAATCGAAGCCTGTGAAAAATACGGCGCGTCAAAATACCTGCGAAAAGAAATAGAAAAAGCTCTCGTACCCGAAAGCGAAATCTTACAAAAAATCAAAGAACAAAAAACTATCGTACAAATCGATTACCGTGCAATGGAAGAAAATGCAAACGCCTTACAATTTTTAACCACAAAAGGAGTGCGCTCCGCCGCTCAACTCATTGCCGATGTTTTAAAAGGTAAATTGATTTATGTCGAATCCGAGAAAAAACATTATTTTTTTGACGGGCACGTCTGGACACGCGAACCGGATGTTGCGGGAATTTCGTATACAATTCTATCAAACATTCTCCGGCACTTTTTAAGCCGCCATATAGGCTCCAAAGGGGAAATATATGAACTCTTGCAAAAAATAGAGGGTAGGCGTTTCCGCGTTGAATTGGTACAAGACCTTTCAGGATTGAAGCCGGAAGTATTCCGTGAATCCGTTTTGTTCGACGGCCCCATGGTAAAAGAATCGCTTACGCTTCTCGACGGCGTTATGGACTTTTCAGGGAATAAAATTGTATTCCGAAAATCGGAACCCGAAGAGTACCGCCGTGAATTGCTGCCGTATAAAACCGAAAGCGTTGAAAAAGCCGTGCAGCCTGAAAAGTTTTTATCCTTTATGAAGTCAAACTTTAAAAACGAAGACACCCTAAAAACCTTAATCTACTATTTATCCCTTATTCCGTCGCGAAACACCCAATATAAATACGGCGGCATTTTTATCGGTAAAACACATACGGGAAAAACAACCACAATCGAACTTTTAAAAGATATATACACAAATATGCTTGAACGTCTCCCGTCCGATGTTATCGTTTCGCAAAACCGCCGCCGCCTATCGGGAAACGAAGCAACACCATATATAGCCCGCCTCGAAGGGAAGGGTGCCGCAATAGCTCAAGAAACGGAACGCAACGGTTATTTAAATAATGCGCTCTGGAAAGAATTAACCGGCGGCGACACCTTAACCGCCCGCGGACTTTATAAAGAGCCGCACGACTTTTTACCGACTGCGCAAATCATAATGTGCACAAACCACAGTCCCCGTTTTGACGCACACGACGAAGCAACCATTGACCGTATGGTAGTCATCCCTTTTTCCGTACAACATAAAAAAGGCGAAAAAGGCACTAAATCATTATCAACAATTCTAAAATCAATAAAAGAAGAATACCCGGCAATCATAAAATACTTTGCCGAAACATATATTGATCTGAAGTATAACCACGAAGGCGCAATCCCCTTATCCGAAGAATGTAAAAACTATAAACAAAACTACGTCAAAGAGCAGGAAACCGACCTTGATAAATTTGTAAGCGAC
>CAUURR010000248.1:0-3048 GCA_963547555.1 uncultured Treponema sp.
CTACGACCGGGAAACGAAAATCACCGTTTTGGAAGGCGCGGTTGCGATGCACGACACCAAAAACGACGTGCATGTAAAAGCCGAATATGTCGAATACAACCAGGCAACCGAAACCGCCCTCATTCAAATCAATGTTGAAATTACGCAGGAAAATTCCGTGTGCACTTCGGCCTTTGCCGTCTACCGCAAAAAAATACAAATGTTGGAACTGAGCGGTTCGCCGCGGGTAACGGAAAGCGATAATGTTTTCCGCGCGCAGGAAATCGTCTTTAATTTGGATACTAAAGAAATTACACTTGACGGCAAAGTCAGCGGCACGGTTATCGACAAAAAAGAAAACGGCGGAACATCTTCGGAGAGCGGCACATGAGCAAATTGACGGTATCGGGCTTGTATAAAAGTTTCGGGAAAAAAGAAGTTGTGCGCGGCATCGATTTTTCGATGACAAGCGGCGAAGTGCTCGGCCTGTTGGGGCCGAACGGCGCGGGAAAAACCACTACGTTTTACATGATTGTCGGCTTTTACCGGCCGACCGCCGGCGACGTGTTTTTAAACGACAGCTGTATCACCCGCCTTCCCATGTACAAACGGGCGCGGCTGGGCATTTCGTATTTGCCGCAGGAAACGTCCGTGTTCCGCAAACTCACCGTCGAAGAAAACATATGGGCGATTATAGAAACGCGGCGCGACCTGTCCGAAGCGCAAAAACACGCTCTGCTCGAAGAACTTATAGAAGAGTTTGCGATCGGCCGCATACGGAAACAGCCGGCCTACACGCTCTCGGGCGGCGAGCGACGCCGAACGGAAATCGCACGCGCCTTGGCAACCGAACCGCAGATTTTGCTTTTGGACGAACCCTTTGCCGGTATCGATCCCATTGCCGTCGCCGACATAAAAGCCATGGTACGCCTTCTTGCCCGGCGCGGCATCGGCGTGCTGATCACCGACCACAACGTCCGCGACACGCTCGAAATCACCGACCGCTCCATCATCATAAGCAGCGGCCAAATCGTCGTGCAAGGCGTCCCGCAAGAAATCCTCGAATCCCCCGTCGCCCGCAAGCTCTACCTAGGCGAAGAATTCAGGATGTAGCGGTTTGAATCTCTAAGGCACAGTGTCTTGCAAGCGCAAGGGGAAACACTTTACAATTTTATTCGGCTTTAACGACATGAAAATCGCAGCAATCGTCTCCGTTTCCCAGCGTTTTGGTGCGCAGCAGCTTTCCGCCCGAAAATTCTATGGTCGGATAATCCATAACGCACATGTGCGGAAGCAAAAAAGAAAGGTTTTCCTGTTTGCCTATCATACAAACGCCGCACTGACGGTGTGTAATATAGTATTCCGGTACATCGGGATTAAAGCTGAATTCGAATACCCAGTCCATAGGATATTCTTTTTTTTGAGAACGCAGCGCCCCTTGTCGGTACCGTTCCATTTTTTTGGAATCAAAGCAGCTTTTGTTTTTGTACATCTTTTTCATACGCTCGTTGTAACATACCGCGTTCACCATACCGTCAAATACATCCATCGTAATTTTTTTAGGATCCGCCTTGTAATAGCTGAACAAATAGCAGGCTAAATACATAACGGGGGCGAATATGTTCTCTTTAGGCGACCCGATCGAAGGCGTGCGCTTAATCATCGCCTTATACTCTTTTAAATGTTCTTTTTTGAACGCTTTAATGTCCAGTTCCGGTACGGCCGAAGCCGTATACGCATACACGGTTTTGCCGAAAAACATCGGGGCCATAAGACCGATGGGAAAATACTTCATAAGAACCTCCATATCTTAAAAAAATTATAAGTGCATATCTTCTATCATAATAAATGCCAGTTTTTCCAAAAATACCATACCGTAGTTAAGAGCGGCGGCAACGGCGCAATTTTTTTTCCTGTCAATCGCCAAGACGCTGCTAAAGGTCCCGGCCAGTCCTTCGTGATAAGAGATTTCGCTGCCGTTTTTAAGGTGCCAAGCGAGTCCCTGACTAAAGTCTTTTTGCCCGGGCGCCCAACGCTTATGACACTGCGCCAAATAAGGCAGCGTTCCGTCCAAATGCTTTTGTGCATATGCAAGTAAATCTTCTATAGATGCATATATGCCGCCGGCCGGCGTGATAATATCGTTTTTATCCCACTGCCACGGACGGCAGGGGCGGTCTTTTTTGTCGTAACCGGTCAGCTCGGCTTCGTTGTAGCCGGTATCCGAAAGTCCGAACTCTTTTCGGATATACGGTTCTATAACGCTGTAGTAGTCGCTTCCCTCAATCCGTCCTAAAATATAGGCAAGCACTGCAAAGCCGAAGTTTGAATACCGGTACTTATATGGTTTATCTTTAAGCTTTGTCTGCGTAAGCAGCGGAATAAATTCCTTATCCATAGTGTGTCCGTGATAGGGATTTTTGCGGAACATACCGTCTTCTTTATGCTGCCTGAGCTGACTTTTGAGTATTTCCGTAAAACTGAGAGGTTGAATAAAATAGCCTGAATGATGCGTCGCAAGTTTAAGCAGGTTCGGGTAATACCCTTTCGGCAGTTCGGGAATATAGTCGCGCAGGCTTTTGTGTAAATCTATTCTTCTCTCTTCCACCCTTTTAGCTAAAAGAGCGGCGGTGATTGTTTTGCCGATAGAGCCCACCGGATAAATAAGTTTTTTTTCCTGTTCTTTGCCGTCAGGCCCGAAGTGCTTTACCTGTGTAAGCCCGTCCTTGAGCACGCCTACGGTCAGCTCCACATGTGAGCGCGAGGCATAAAGTGCCTCTACATACTCCTTTGCTCGGGTACTGAACATTGTATTCCTCCTTTATATCGGACTTGGCCACAAAACAAGCGGTTTTTCGGCTAAGGTCCGTTTTATTTTTCGAGCATGATATTCAAAATCTCAAGGTCGGTGCTTTTCATGCCTTCACGTCCCATGCGGCCGACGCTTTCGATTGTTTTTTCCAAACTGTCTTCTACCAAGCCTTCGCCGGGTAAAAACACTCTGTTTTTAATGCTCATTTCCAAACTGAGCAGGGCCATCGAAACGGAGGCCGCTATTTTGGATGCACA
>CAUURR010000249.1:0-3013 GCA_963547555.1 uncultured Treponema sp.
AAATAGTCGGTGAACTTCGCCCCATCCTGCTCCTTGCCCTGAACAACCTGGCTTAGCAAGGTTTTGTTTTAAGCCCTCGGCGGCATTCCCGTCAAAAACCGTTTTGCCCTTGTACAGGACGATTAAGCGGTCGGTCAGCGCGTAGCATTTTTCCAATTCATGCGTTAAAAGCAAAACGGTGCGGCCGTCTTTTTTTAAAAGGCGGATCAGATCGTTCACTTGAACGACGCCGGTGTAATCCAAGTTTGCATACGGTTCGTCGAAAATGACGATGGGGCAGTTCATCGCAAGAATGCCGGCAACCGCAAGGCGCCGTTTTTCCCCGCCGGACAAAAAACGTGCAGGGAAAAAGCTCCGTTCGGCAAGGCCCGTTTTTTCCAATGCGGCAAGGGTTCTCTCTTTTGCTTCTTTGTCGGGAACTTTAAGGTTTTTTAAGCCGAACATAACGTCTTCGACGGGCGTTTCGCCCAAAATCTGCGTGTCCGCATCCTGAAAAACCAAGCCGCAGCGTCCCCGTGTTAAAACGCTGCCCTCGGTCGGATTATTCAATCCGGCAATAATCGACATAAGCATGCTTTTGCCCGAACCGTTCGCCCCGGCAATGAGGACGCATTCCGATTCGAACACGTCGAAAGAAATGTCGTCCAAGGCGGTAAAATACGAGGGCGCTTGTTTTTTCGGCGTACTGTCTGCGGGCACTTGCACAAAGCGTTTTACAATGTGATGCAATTGTATAACCGGCCGGCTTTGCTTTCCGTTTTTTTCGGCACTCATTCGGCGGCAGTCGGCTCTTTATGCAAATAGCGCGCGATCACCGGACGCAGCTTGACCGCCAAAAAGACAGTGAGTGCGGCTTTGAGCGCGTCGCCGGGCAAAAAGGGAATGCAGGCAACCGTAAGCGATTGTCCGAGCGTTTTGCCCGTAACTTTCATAAAGTGGGCTATGCCGGGAACGTACAAAATAACGAAGCCCAAAAGACAGCCGCTTATGATTTTTATCAACGGCGTTTTGCGCTCGACCGACGGCCGTCCGATGTAAAAACCCGTAACGGCGGCGGCGATAAAATAGCCGATTAAAAAACCGCCGGTAGGGCCGAGGAGCCGCGCCATGCCGCTGTGGCCGCCGGAGAACACCGGCAAACCGGCTATGCCGGCAAGCAAAAAAAGCCCCGCAGCTCCGGCTCCCTGAATGCCGCCCAAAAGCGCCGCCGCCAAAATCGGCATCATGTTTTGCAGTACTATGGGAACGGGCGAGCCGGGGAGCGGGACGGCGATAAAACCGCTTACCGCGATAAGAGCGGCAAAAAGAGCCGTAAAAACGGATAACAGCATAGTATGTTTTGTTTCGGAATCGCTCATACATTCTCCTCGGACAATTATAAATTATATTTGAACAAATTTTGAGAAAGTGTCGCCGTTTATGCGTTTTGTGTCAAGGGGGATATAACGGAAGATTGTGACGCGTGTGATTATGACGCGTACGCCGCTTTTTCTTTTGTCATCGATTTAAGTATGTCGTTCAATTCGTTTTCGGTTAAAGCGCGCGTTATGCTCAAATCGCGGCCGCCCGGCTGAACCGTTTTCGGATATCCGTTTTTGTCCGTTTCGTTTATCAATTCAATAACCGGATTTTTCGGATCCAAAGGATTTACGTCGACGCTCATGCCGATTTTTCCGTCCGAAAGATACACATAAGTTCCCAAGGGAAACAGCGATACGGTGTATAAAAGCGCTTTGATGACCGCTTCGTCGTATTGATTGCCGGTATTTTTCAATAACTCTATCATTGCGGCATTGCCGTTTTGCGATTCCCGGTATTGACGGCCCGATGTCATCGTTTCATAAGAACAGACGACCGCGATGATTTTCGCGTACAGCGATATTTTCGAGCCGTCTTCTTTTTGCGGGTACCCCGAACCGTTTTCGCGTTCGTGATGCTCCAATGCGCCCAAACAAATGCTTAAGGGAAAATTATAGCTTTTTAAAATATTGTACGCGGCAATCGGGTGCGACAGCAATGCTTTTTTTTCGCTTATAGTGAGGGGTTTGTCGGTCATATACAGCTGCGGAGAAAGACGCAGCAAACCTATTTCGTGCATCATGCAGGACATCCCCAGCTCGGTGAGCTTGCTCAACGAGAGTTTCAGCTGCAAACCGACTGCGATTGCGATAACCGTCGAACGCAGCGAATGCATAACGATGAAATTTTTGTCGCGCGAGGGCATTGTTTGAATGATGCGCAAAATGTAGCGGTCGTTTTCTTTAATGAACACGCACATGTCCTGCATGTTTTTTGAAAGCGCTTTAAAATCGAGTTCTTTATGGGTTGCAAAGCGCGTATACACCGCGTTTATATAATCTATATACTGTACATACACTTTTTCGACAAGCCTGAGCCGTTCCGCTTCCATTTCGCGCGTATTTTCTTTTTCCGCGGCGACCGATTCGATAATGGATTGAATGTCTTGCGTTAAAACGGGCGTTTGCGTTTCGGCTTTGATTTCTTCGCTCCAATTGCTCGCTCCGGCAAGAGAAAGCGTATCGGTTACCTTTCCGTCGGCGGTTTCCTGAACGGTTATGTTTCCCGTCGAAAAAATCTGTTTGAAATTCCAATCGATTAAAGCTTTTATAAGGGAGTCGGTTAAAGGGGTCATGCTGTTCATGAGGATAAAATTTTTATCGAGCATTACGTCCGAACTGAAATATATTCCCTCTTTTAAATCAGCTATATTGAAAGAATTCATTGTTTTCCCGCCGTAACAGTTATTTTATACTATTTTATATTGTCTATTATATATTAAAATTCCATTATATCAAGTCGAAAAACCTTTGTGCGGTAAAAAAAAAGCTGAAAAACTGCACATCGTTTTTCAGCTTTATAAAGCGAGCTGCAACGATGTCTGGATGTCTTATGACCCACCGTTACTTTTATGCTCTCATATACAGTATCGGTGTATTGTAAAAAAACTTAAGTATTTTTTTCGATTTTTTTTATACGAATAAGCCGTTTTTTT
>CAUURR010000250.1:0-2995 GCA_963547555.1 uncultured Treponema sp.
TTGTTCCGTCGGAGCAAAAAAGCCAGCCGGTTGCAAGGTGGTATGCAACACGTTGTTCGAGGGTTTCGCTGTATATATATTCCCAGCCGGGCTTTTTTGTTGTTTCCATTACAGCTTTGTGTGCAATAATGCGATTATGTCGTATGCCGCTTCGATTTTTGCATTTTGGAGCGTACAAGCTTCGATGTCGCTGATGCTTTCAATTTTATTTTTAATCGAAAGTATGTATGCGTTTATTTCGTAAAATACGTCTTTTGCGTTCAGGGTTTTATTCGGTTCGATTATCCGTTCCGTTTCCGGTGCTTTGTGCAGATCGGCCGATGTTTTATTTTGTGCCGGATTATTATGCACGGCGGTATCTTGCCGGTCGGGTTCGGAAGCAAGAGGGTACGGCGCGGATTCCTTTAGGGGGTAGTCTTCGGCAGGCGGCGGTTGTTCGGCTTTTTCCTGCGGATTGCGGTTTTGTTTGTATGCGGATAACACTTTTTCCGCGGCCGTTCTTGTACCCCCTTGCTGTTCCGTTTCCGCTATCAGTGCGGGGAGGTCGTTTTCGGGAATTGTGCGGAACATATTTAAGATATTTGTTTCGCATTCGGTATTTATATTTTTTTGCGCTAAAAACGTTCTTATTTTATGTGAAGCGAGGTGTTTTGATACCCACTGTTCGCTTTTTGCCAGTTTGGCGGCAATTTCGCGTTGGGTGATTCCCGTTTTCAGCATTTCGGCAACGCCGTTTTCGCGTTCGGCAGCGGTTAAGTCGCTGCGTTGAATATTTTCGATAAGCTGTAATGATAATTTGTCGCCCGTTTTGATTACGGCGTCTATCATCGAAAAGTCATCGCCTTTTGAGCATAAGTATTCAAATGCCCGCTTACGGCGGTTTCCGGCTATAAGCTCGTATTGGGGAATTCCGTCGGGACTTAACCCCGCCCTTTTTACGACAATCGGCTGCATAAGCCCGTTGTCTTTTATCGATTGTGCAAGTTCTTCTATGTCCCGGTAGTCCTCGCGGACGTTGCCGGTTTCGATTATTTGGGAAAGGCTTATTTTTTGCGTTAATCCCGCCGGTTCGATTTTAGGCATTGTTTTCTCCTTGTAAAAAATAGTCGAGGTAGCTTTCTATGCGTTTTTTTACTGCAGCATGAATCGGATAGCTTACGTTTTCCGTTAAGCGTTTGAGCGAGGGAATGTCGGGAATTGTGCCGGGGATTAAGAAGTCTCCGAAGGTATTTTGATATTTTTCGAGGATGCCCGGTTCGTTTGTTTTTGTGTTTGATTTGTTTACGGCAACGTATGTATCGGCTTCGATGTTGCAGTTTTTTAATATGTCAAAATAAAGTTGTATCGCCGAAAAATCAAGCGAGGAGCATGTTCCGGGCAAAATTAAAATATCGGCACAAAAAACGGCATTCCGCGTATGTGCGCACCAGTAGCCCGGCGGGTCGATTAAAATATAATCGTATGTATCTTTTATGCCCGTTTTTTGTAAGTTGATTTTTAATTGTATATCCATAATGTTGTTTAACAAATTGTTTTCAAGGCAGGACGGGATTATGTCGATATTTTGTTTTGCCGGATAAATGCCTTTGAAGTCGTTTACCGTTTCGGATAATAAATTTTTAGAAGTAATATCTTGAAAAAGTTTGTTGTAGCATTTTGTTAAGGTGCAGTTGCTGTCAAGGTCGATTGCAAGTACTTTAAAACCGCGGCTTGCAAGTGTTTCGCCGATAACGGTAATTATTGTGGTTTTTCCTACCCCGCCCTTGTAGCTGGACGGAACGATTATTTTTGCCATGTTGTACTCCTATTAAAACGGAATGTCTTCGGGGGGTGCGGGCATTTCCGCAGGGGCGGAAATGTTTTCGGGTTCGAGTTTTGCCTGATTTTTCGGGGAGCTGAGCAGCGTTATGTTTTTAACATTTATAACAACGTCGTTATGAAGGTTGTCGTTGTTGTCTTTCCACGGATTGTGGTTCAGTTCGGCTTCTATGGCTATTTGTTTGCCTTTGGTTAAGTGTTTGTGCATCGATTCGCCGTATTTGCCCCAGATAACGCAATTAAAAAAATGTGCTTTGTCTTCCCAAGAGCCCTCTTTTTTATATGACTTATTAACAGCGAGTCCGAATTTGGTGCAGGCGGTGCCGTTTGTGGTGTATTTTAATTCGGCGTTGCCGGTTAATCGGCCGGTGGCTGTAAATGAATTTAAATCCGTCATTATTTACTCCTTTTGGCGTAATGCGCCGGTATTGTTACGCCGAAGCGGTCGGCGTAAGTTTTTAAGGTATGGTCTGTTATTTCAAGCCATTCGATAACGTCGCTTTTTTTCCATGATTTTCGGCCGCATACGGATTCGGAATTGGTTCCGCAACAGGGTTGTAAAAAAAGGGGGGTGTTATAAGTTTCAAGTGCCCCTCCCCCTTTCAGTTTTACGGCCGTTTCGAGGGTTATCCATTCGGGGAGTTTATCGGCAAAATCTCTTTTTTTTTCGATTTCGCGGTTTTCTTTTATAAGGGCTATGGCTTGGGATATTTTTAAATCAAGCACTTGAAAATGATACTCTTTTTCGTTCACAGTCCATACTCCAATTTTAAGAAAGCGGCGCGGGTTTGTATCCATTCGGCTGATGTTATAAAGTTGTGCCGCACGGATACAGGGGTGCCGCCCGATTTTTTGAAACTTTTCCAAACGCTGACGTTTGAAATACCTGATTCAAGGCAGGCAAAAAAAGAGCTGCGGTACAAAATGCCGTTTATATACAACTGTCTTTTTTTACCGTTTTGCAGATTCATGTTTTTCCTCCTTAAAAAAAATGACGGCTTACCGTTTCGCAGTTAGTCGCAAAGTAAAAATGGGAAGCACTTACTTTGCGCTGTCGGCCCCATGCCGCCCGGCTGTTTGCTACGTATATAAAAACAGTTTTTCACTGTTTTTTTATGCAATAACCGGTATTGCGATTTGAGTTTTAGACAAGCGTTGTTTTTGGATAAGTTCTTTG
>CAUURR010000251.1:0-2972 GCA_963547555.1 uncultured Treponema sp.
TCAATCGGTATTGGTAATCCGCCGCCTTTTGTCGGCTATGGGATTTAAATCGATTGAAGTGGAATTGAGCAAAGGAAGTAATATATGAACATTCATAAAAACATTGCTTCCGTAACGGGCAATACGCCCTTGGTCGAATTACAGCGTATCGGCGCACACTACGGTCTTGGTACCTCTATTTATGCAAAACTCGAATACCTTAATCCGAGCGGGAGTGTAAAAGACCGCGCCGCCCTCTACATGCTCGACGAAGCCGAAAACTCCGGTGCTTTAAAACCGGGCAGCCTTATTATAGAACCTACCAGCGGCAACACCGGTATAGGCCTTGCAGCCTTTGCGGCATTACGGGGCTATAAACTGATTTTAACCATGCCCGAAAGCATGAGCCTCGAGCGCCGGCAGCTTTTAAAAGCCTACGGGGCAAACCTTGTACTCACCGATGCCGCTTCGGGAATGACCGGCTCTATCGCCAAGGCGGAAGAACTGCTTAAAGAAAATCCCGGCTCTTTTATGCCCTCCCAGTTTGACAATCCTGCAAACCCGCTCGCCCACTATAAAACAACCGGCCCCGAAATTTGGCGCGATACCGACGGAACCGTCGATATTTTTGTTGCGGGCGTCGGTACGGGCGGAACCTTAAGCGGTACGGGACGTTTTCTCAAAGAAAAAAAAGCTTCGGTAAAAGTATACGCAGTTGAACCCGCCGCTTCCGCCGTGATTTCGGGTTTGCCCAAGGGTGTGCACGGTATACAGGGTATCGGGGCGGGCTTTGTTCCGAAAAACCTCGATAAGACCGCTTATGACGGCGTGATTCCCGTAAGCGATGAAGATGCGGCCGCCTGTACGCGCATCCTTGCAAAAACCGAAGGAATCTTGGCAGGGATTTCTTCGGGGGCGGCTCTCTACGCCGCTGTTGAACTTGCCCGCAAAAACGAACATAAGGGCAAAATCATTACGGTGCTTTTACCCGACAGCGGTGTAAAATATCTGTCGTCGCTCTTGTTTGAAACATAATATTCATGATACATTGTCTTTGTGCTGAATTGTGTTTATGTGAGGTATAAGCATGTTTCCCGATAAAAAGATTATTATACATATTGTAAAAGAGTTAAAAGCGGTTTTGTTTCCCCGCCAATATCCGCCGCACGGAACTTCCATAAAAAAATTGAAAAAAATGCTTAGGAAGCAGCTTTTTATCGCCTTGGAGTGCTGCGGCAGAGCAGGCGAAACGGATAAAATATGCGAAGATTTTTGCGGCTCCATCGACGATGTACGGCAGCTTCTTTTACTCGATGCTCAAGCCGCCTTTGAAGGAGATCCTGCAGCATACAGTATTGATGAAGTTATTTTAACCTATCCGGGTTTTTTTGCCATCTACATACACCGGCTTGCAAACCGTCTGTACAAAGCCGCAGTTCCCTATATTCCCCGCTTTATGAGCGAATACGCCCACAGTAAAACCGGTATAGATATAAATCCGGGAGCGGAGATAGGCGAATACTTTTGTATAGACCACGGCACGGGTATCGTTATCGGAGAAACCGCCGTTATAGGAAAAGGCGTAAAAATTTATCAGGGCGTTACCCTCGGCGCCCTTTCCACGCGCGGCGGGCAACAGCTTAGAAACGTGCGCCGCCATCCCATAGTTGAAGATAACGTTACCATCTATGCGGGAGCTACAATTCTCGGTGGCGATACGCGTATAGGAGCCGACTCGGTTATCGGGGGCAATGCCTTTATCACCGAATCGGTACCGGCAAATGCAAAGGTATATATGAATAAGTGTATCCGTCCGCAAAACCTGCATGTCGGACAAGCCGAATGTAACTGCAAACCTGCCGAATAAATCGGCAACACCGTCTTTTAAGTATGCCCCTTGCGCCCGGCACGGTATGCGTTTTTATCAAAACGGCAGAGTGCCTTTTTACGGTTCGTTTTTTTCGCCCTGTTTCTCCTTATTCGTTTCAAGTATAAAACGCATATAATGGTCTTCAAGGGTGTAATGAGGGCCGGGCAAATTAAGGCGCAAGCGGGCACGTGCATTATCACGGCGCACCGAATATAAGAGGTAAAAATCGCGCGGTTCAAACTCATCGGTTTTGGGTTTAAACGCATCGTAGGGGCGACCCAAAATATGGGCGGCTTCCTGACCGTCTACCGCGCTGACTTTTTTTTCACTGATATTTTTCTTTACTTTTTGAATTTCTTCCCACGAAATACCGAATAAAAATTCTTCCATAGCCATAGCGGCACCTTCGTTTCCCATTCGCGATGAAATAAAGCGGCACCATTGGTCATCCATAGCCATCGTTAAAAGCAGCAGCTCACTGGTACCGACCATCGTACCGAAGGCGGGAGTAAGTCCGCGCCGTGCATTCCATACGGCCTCCAAAACCGGTGCCATTTTGATAACCGTTTCATCACTGCGGTGCTCCCACAGCATAATAAGTTCGTATGCTATATCCTGCCGTATATCGATGCCGATTGTATCATTATCCAAAAGGTTTAAATAAACGTCCTCGGCCATAATCGTAAATAAAAGATTCAAACAGCACCGGCGCAAGCGCTTTAAAAGTTCCTCGGGGAAAGCGGATGTTGTTGCAATTTTTTCCATAGCGGCAAAAGTATGAAACTTCGCAACCGAGAATCCGCGTCCGAGCACAGCCTTTGAAGGTAAGTGCAAAGAACGGTCTCCTTCGCGGCGAATAAGCAAAGCATCCACAAGAGTATGCACATTGCGTATTTCCGATCCCTGCTCCTGACTTTGCTTTAAAGACGGAAAATGCGCTATGTTTACGGTTAATTTTTCAAGATCCGCAAGTCTGTCCGCCAATACTACCAGAGTTTCCGGAGATATGGTTCTTAATCGTTCAAACACCGAATTGACCAGCTCCTGTTCCGAGGCTGTAAGAACAATAATGTCTGTGGAAACGTCTTCCTGTGTCCGGGATATTTCATCTTCATCAAAAAAC
>CAUURR010000252.1:0-2963 GCA_963547555.1 uncultured Treponema sp.
AATCAAATGCAAAGCCTTTCTGCAATGAATAATGAGCGGTTTGTCATAGCGTCGGGCCGCTTCCAGCTGTAACGCCCACACTTCTTCCTGTTCTTTTAACAGTGCGCCGTATTCCGGCGTAAATAAATCAAAGCCCGCCTCCCCTACCGCATCGGCCTGATTTTGTTCCAAGGCTGCGAGTAAAAAAGCTGCGTGTTTTTTATCGGGATTCTGCGGATGAATACCGGCCGCTTTTACAACGGTACCCGGAAATTGTTCGGCAATACCGCTTAAAGTTTTCCAATCTTTCTCGCAGTGCGCGCATGAACACACAGGGGAGGGAATGCTCCCCTCTTCCGTTTCCCCGGCTATAATGGGCTGCCATGAATCAAGGTCGGTAATATGTATATGCGCATCGGAAAAAATCATAGCTTTACTATAACATAAAGGTAAAAAAAAGCTAATATATTTTTTTTAAAAACCGAAAATAATAATATCAGAATACCTTATTCAACCGGGAGGAACTATGACTAAGTGTTATGCATTAAAGAGCCACAATTTACACGACTATTTGACTATCGAAAAAGAGCTCGATGACGGATTCGTTGTACGTATAGTCCGCGACAAAGACGGTTTTGAAGAAGTCGTAACCGATTTTATAAGCAAAATACTTTTTGAAAGCTGTATCAGAACCGGCTATTTAACCTGCGTGGAAGTACCGCAAAAAGCGGTTGTCAGCGCATAAGATAATGTATCAGCCGCAGGATTTTCAAGCCGTCAAACCATGTATGGAAGGCGGCTTCCAATCTTTCAGGCTTGCCGCGGTTTTGTATCGTTATTTTTTCTAAAATATCCGAAAATCTTTCACGCACTAAAAAGTCGTACACATTAGGCATAAGCCGGGCACATTCGCTTAAAAAATCAAGCGGGTTGTTTTGCATCTCATAAAACAATGCAATAGTTTGTGTTATTTGGGCATAAACTTTATCGGGATAAAGCAGAGAAAAACATTCAACCGCTTCGGCTTGTTTTTGCTCTTCCGTTTTTTGCGTAAGGGCGGCAAGTTTTTGCCCCGTTCCGAACAGTGTGCGCTCGGAAAGCCGTGCCTGCGGAAACACGGTACAGTCAAGTTCGGGGAAGGTAAAACGCTTTTTCAGCCCGGTGCCGTACTCACCCGTTGCAGTACTTTGTACCTGTATTTTTATCAGCGACTGTAAGAAATAAAAATCTTCGCCCGATATGCGCCGGTTCATTCCGCCGGAAGCGGCATAGCCCCACGCCGAAGATATAATCGAAGGTCCCAGCGCATACGGATAAAAGGGCGTTCCCGTTTTAAAAAGACGGCGGCTGTGTTCTTTTATAAAAAACTCGTACGTTTCTATCGCTTTTTGAAGTTCGCAATTTTCCGCCGCCTGATGGGTAAAGTCCGTTACAGCTCCCGCAGGAGGATTTTTACCGTATCTGCAATGCGCTTCGCCTTGTAAAAAAAAATCGTACAAAGCTTTTCCGTAGGAGGAACTTACAAGGGTGTCCGCATCCATACAGGCAATCACTTTCGCCCCCGAAAGCAAAGCGTAATCCATACCGATACGGCGTGCAGTTCCGACTCCCGCGTCTTCTTTAAATTCGTTTTCGCCTTCCGTGCAGTCAAGAACGCAAACGCCGTACTTTACGGCTTCCCGTACCAAGGTACGGTTATTTTCTTTCAGTTCAGTGCAGGCGGATGCACGGTGATTGACAACACAGATAATTGCAGGAGCTTTCTCAAGTGCATTAAGCGATTCAAATGCCGAAAAAATACCGGGATATTCACCGCAGGCGGGAATAACAACGTAAACGGGCTTATGCAAAAAAGCCGCGGGTTTGCGTATAATACAGGGCATTTGATTTTTTGCAAATACCGAACGCTTTTGATTATAGAGGGCTATGACGTCTTTCATGCGTGCAGGGGATTCAACAGAGAAAGCGTTTTTTCAAAGCGGCGATCAACGGAACAATCCTCACGGCTTCCGTTGTGTTCAAGCCAGTGAATATCGACACCTTTTTTTTGCATACCGCGAAACCACGTTTCCTGCCGTTTTGCAAACTGACCGATGGCAATACCCAGCTTTGCTTCCAATTCTTCGCGGGAATTTATGCGCCCTTGAAGATAGTCGGCTATAAAGCGGTATTCAAGCCCCAAGCGTTCCAAACGCTCCCACGAAGCCCCTTTTTTAAGACCGGGCGCACAGCGGTGCAGGTTTTCAACCTCTTCTATCATGCCGCTGTCAAGACGCGCTTTTAAGCGCTTGCGGATAAAAGAACGCAGCATATCGCGCGGAAAAGTCGTACCGATAATAAAGGGCTTTACCTCGGAACGTAAAGCGGCAGTGTCTTTATCCGCTGTGCTATGTTTTTTCTCTTGTGCATGTTCGGCATTATAGGTTTCGATTTCTATAGCGCGCACTAAACGTGTACGGTTTTCGGTATCGGTCGTATTATGGGCTTCGGTTCCGGCTTCTTTTTTTAACTCGCATAAAAGCGCACAAAGTTCGTCCATATCCAAGCCGGCAAGCTTTTCGCGCAATGCGGGATTTTCGGGAACACGCTTCATGTCGTAGCCTCTGATTACGGCATCCAAATATAAGCCCGTCCCGCCTGCAAGAATCGGCAGTTTGCCGTTTTGCCGAACCGCTGCAAAGGCTTTATAAAAATCACGCTGGTAGTCGAACACGGAATACTCAACCGATAAATCGGTTATATCGATAAGGTGATAGGGAACGGTGTATTCGTTCAAATCTTTGCCTGAACCTATGTCCAAACCGCGGTACACTTGCCGCGAATCAGCCGACAAAATTTCCCCGCCGAAATATTCTGCCAAGCGAACCGCAAGGGCTGTTTTCCCGACGGCGGTCGGTCCCAAAATTACAAGGCAGTTTATATCGGAATTACTCAGCGCTTGTGTATACACTTTTTCCTCATCCGCGGCATGGGGGGGGGGGGGG
>CAUURR010000253.1:0-2963 GCA_963547555.1 uncultured Treponema sp.
ACCGTAAAAGGTGAAGTAAAGATAGCGGGAACAGCCTCCGATAAAAACGGCATAAAAGAAGTTCGAATATCCGTCAATAACGGTAATATATTTTGTACGGCGGAAGGTACAACGAATTGGGAGTATAAACTGAACACGAGTGTTATCGGAGACGGTACTCACGTTGTATTTATACGCGCTATCGATAATTACGGTCAGGAGTCGCTGTCTTCAAGTTTGATAAATATTGATAATACACCGCCTTCGTTAAAAATAGAATATCCGCTTGCCGGTTCCGCTCTTGATACCGATTTATTTGTATCCGGTCAAACCCGTGATAATATACAGCTTGAAGGTGTTACCCTAAAGATACGAAGCTTGTCGGGTACGACCGTTCCGGCGGGTTTTGCCGAAATAAAACTTAAAACGGAATTATTGCTCGCCGAAGACTTGGATATTTCTTCTTTCCCGGCAGGCCGCTATAATCTTGAAATAAGCGGTGTAGATAAAGCTGGGAATACGAGCCAGACTGCGGTAAACTTCGATATCGTCAGAAAAGAACATAAGGATAAAATAGCATTATTGTATCCTCTTAACGGTGAAAATCTGTGCGGCGAATTCAATATTTACGGCTGTGTAGATCAAATGTCAAATATAAAACAGGTATCGTTATATATAGACGGCACTCAAGTGGAAACGGTCGATGTATCGAAAACACACTATGTTGCTTTTAGAGCAAACAAGGATATTCTGAGCGACGGTTCGCATACGATAGAAATCAAAGGTATTCTGCCGGATAACCGGGTTGTGGTTTCCGGTACTCATTCTTTTATGTACTCGGCCGCCGGTCCGTGGATTACGATTGATAATCTGCACATGGGTGATTTTGCCATTGAACGCCCCTATTTGCGCGGACGGGCATCGTATAATCTTTCCGACGAAGAAGAGGAAATGCTTATTTCAAAAAAAGTTTCGGCTGAAGAAAAGCGGATTATAGCCGCAAAACGCGTTAAAAAAGTAGAAGTCAGCTTTGATAACGGTAAAACATTTGTGCCGGCGCGTTTGGGAAAAGAATGGAAGTTCCGAATCGAAACGGAAGATATGGCGGAAGGTAATCACTTTTTACTTGTCCGCGCGGTTATGGAAAATAAGGAAATTGCCATATGCCGAACTATTGTAAAAATCGATAAAGAATTGCCGAATATTACTCTGATTTCTCCGGGTGAAGGCGGTCGCTATAACGGTGAAATGACCTTTATCGGCTTGACATCGGACAATGTCGGTTTGCAAAGCGTAGAGGCTGCTTTAAGAAAAGGAGACAAATCGGCTTACGGTTTACCCAAGTTTATACAGGGACTGCATGTTGAAGCGGGTGTTTGGGGAGCAACCCTCTGGAATATCGGTTTGGGATTAAACTTTTTTGATGATAACGTAAAATTGCAAATACATTACGGTCAGTTTACGCAAAAACAGTTTGATGCGATTACCGGTGCTCAAAAATTGGAAAAAAGACCCCAGCGCTATGGCGGTCATGTAGGTTCTTTAAAATTGCTGGCGAACATAACCGAACAGCCTTTCGGTTATTATTTCGGTCCCGATTGGCGCTGGCTGTATTTGAATGTCGCCATCGGTGCGCAATTTTCGATTTTCGGTTCTACGCAAAGCGGAAAACCGCAAGTGCTTTCCGCCGTTTTGGCGCAGGTGGAGTTCCCGCGCGTAAAACTGTATAAGCAAAAATATTTCAGTTCCTTTTCGTTCTTTACGGAAGGTCAGCTGTGGTTTATTCCGACCGATGTAAATTCGGTAAACGTAAAATCGCTGGTACCGCATATTTGTGGCGGTGTGCGCGTCAATATATTTTAATAGCCGCGCGGCACACAATACAAAAAGTGCGCCACAGTACATAGCGAAACTTGTAGGGCACCTCTAAAAAATCGATTACTTTTTAGAGGTGTCGTTTTTTTTAATTATTGTTTACTGAATACGGCTGCAAGCGACAAAATGATTCGGTGCGGTTTCTTTGAGTTCCGGATTTTTTGCGCGGCAAACGGCTTCATCGCATTCATCGCAGCGTTTAAAAAAACGGCATTCATCGGGCAAGTTGACCGGACTCGTAACTTCTCCGCGGATTAAGCGGCGCTGTACCTTTTCCTTTGTTACTCGCGGAATAGGAATAGCGGAAAGCAGCGCTTTCGTATACGGATGAGTGGGAGACGCAAAGATGTCGTCCGACGAGGCTTTTTCCACAAGCTGCCCCAAATACATAACGGCGATATCGTCCGAAAAATATTTGACGACGGCGAGATTATGCGTAATGAAAATATATGTCAATCCCAAATCTTTTTGCAGTTTTTTCAACAGGTTTAAAATCTGCGCCTGAATGGAAACATCGAGCGCGCTTACCGGTTCGTCGCAGATGATAAGCTTCGGTTTTACCGCAAGGGCGCGCGCTATACCGATTCTCTGCCGCCTGCCGCCGTCGAGTTCGTGCGGATAGCTGTTCATAAGACGCGGCGCCAAACCGACGGTTTCCATAAGCTCAAGGGTGCGTTTTTCAATAGCCGCTTTACCCCGTATGAGTTTGTGTTCGATAATCGGTTCGGCGATGAGCTGTGAAACGGTTTGCCGCGGGTCGAGGCTTGAAAACGGGTCTTGAAAAATCATCTGCATCCGTGTGCGCAGGGGGCGCATTTTACGGCGGCTGTATTTTGTAATATCTTCTCCGTCGAAGATGATTTTACCGCCGCTCGGTTCGATGAGCTTTAAAATGACGCGGCCCGTTGTGGATTTTCCGCAGCCGGATTCTCCTACGATACCCAGCGTTTTTCCTTCTTCAAGTTTGAAATTGACTCCGTCCACCGCGTGCAGCTGACCGGCGGGCGTTGAAAAATGCTTTGTAAGATTTTGAACTTCAAGTAATATTTTTGCCATTATTTTGTCCCCCGCAATTTGAATCCGGCTCTGTCATACGCCGTACAGGCTAC
>CAUURR010000254.1:0-2957 GCA_963547555.1 uncultured Treponema sp.
ATATTTACACCGTTCCCGACGGCATGATGGTAAAGGGCGTTTTTGTACGAAAAGATTGGGCAAAAGAAGCCGGTTTGAATCTTGATCCGAAAAAAGGATGGACGTATAACGAGTTTTTCGACACGGTAAAAGCGCTGACAAACCCCGCAAAAAAGCGCTACGGTACTTCTTATCGCGGAGCGCGCGGCGCTTTTGATCCGCTGTTCGTATACCTTGAAAGCTTTACCGGCGGGCGCGCTTATGCCGACGACGGAGAAGCTTTGTTCGATACCCCCGAATGTGTTCAAGCCTATAAAAAATGGTGTTCGTCTTATTTGAACGGTTACGCGCCGAAAGACGCAATAAACTGGGGTTTTGTCGAAATGGTGGATAACTTTTGCGGCGGTTTAACCGGAACGCTTATTAACGATTCGGAAGTAACACCTTCGTGCATCGCGTCTTTAAAACCCGATCAATGGATGGTTATGCCTATGCCCAAGAGCGACAAAGACGGAAAAATCTACAACACGGTAAACTCGCCTTACGCATACTCCATCGCCGCAAATTCAAAACACAAAAAAGCCGCATGGAAGTTAATTGAATTTCTTACCCGCCCGGACAACAACATCAATTACTGCAAACTGACCGGTCTTATTCCCATAAAAAAAGCGGTCGGCAACGATCCGTACTACGGACCGAACGGGCCTTATGCGGCCTTTGTTCAACAGTTAAACGACAAAGACATGGTTGTTCCCTGCGCTTTCGGCCCTTTTTCTTTAACCGATTTACACCAAGGCCCCATGCACGAAGAAATTCAAAAATACCTGTTAGGCAAACAAAACGCCGAAACGTCTTTAAAAAACGTCAGCAACGAGCTTGAACGCAGAATGAAAACATATTTAAAAGAAAATCCCAGCTCGAAAGTGGAAAAACCCAAAGGGCTGAACTAACTAAAATCGCATGAGGGAGGGATTTTTGTCCCTCCCTCGCAGCGCAAGATGGAATAAAGTATGGTTACCTTGATAATATTCCGCATAGGAACGGCAAAAAAGTTGGAACCCTTTGCCTTCCTTATGCCGACCTTTATTCTTTTATTGATTATGTTCGGCTACCCTTTAATACGAACGCTTATAATGGCTTTTCAAAATTATAAACTTACACAGCCGAATAAAATATATTTTAATAAATTTGAAAATTTTAAAAATCTATTTTCGGATTCCGATATAGCTCTTATAATCAGAAATTCTTTTATTTATGTTATTTGTTCGGTAACGGGACAGTTTTTACTCGGCATGGGTTTGGCTTTTGCATTAAAAAAACCGTTCAGGGGCAGAGGCTTATATCAATCGATTGTTTTTCTTCCATGGGCGTTTTCGGCTTTTGTTATCGGTTTAATGTACCGCTGGTCGTTTAACGGAGAATACGGCGTTGTAAACGATCTGCTGCTTAAAATCGGCATAATCCCCGAAAAAACGGCATGGCTGGGAACTCCGGGACTGTCGCTACTCGTCGTTACGCTTGCGATGATTTGGATGGGCGTTCCTTTTTTTGCCATTATGATATTGGCGTCGCTGCAGTCCATTCCCTATGATATTTATGAAGCCTCCTATTTGGACGGCTGTTCGGCTACAAGGCGTTTTTTTCAAATTATTCTGCCGTATATAAAACCGACGATAATAATAACGCTTCTTTTGCGGACTATTTGGATCTTTAATTCATTCGATATGATTGTAATTATTACAAACGGAGGCCCGGCAAACTATTCGCAAACCCTGCCCTCATACATGTACACAAAGGCGTTTGCAGCATACGATTTCGGCTTGGCATCCGCACTCGGCGTTATTCTTATGATAATTTTGGTATTTTACGTAACATTCTTTCTAAAGGCGACAAAATACAACACTGCCGGGGATTTTTAGCTATGAATTATCAAGTAACAAAAACACTCTTAAAAAGCGGAAGAATTATTGCTTTGTGCCTGTATTTGCTGTTTGTGCTTTTTCCTATTTATTGGATGGTCATAACGTCTTTTAAATACAATAGCGAAATAATCAATGCACAGGAACTGACTTACTTTCCGCAAAAATTTACCGCGGAAAATTACAATCAATTGTTTTCGATGTACGATTACGGAAACATGTTGAAAAACAGCGTAATTGTATCGCTGTCTTCGGCTTTTTGCATAACGATGCTTTCTATTTTCGGCGGCTACGGACTTGCACGGTATCAATTTAAAACAAAAACATTGTTTTTACTGTTTTTTCTCGTAACCCAAATGATTCCGGGCATTTTGGTAATTATTCCGCTATACGTTATTTTTTCGAAAATAAATTTGGTTAACACGCCTTCAAGCCTGTTTATTTTTTACCTTGTTTCAAACCTTCCGTTTTGCGCAATTACCATGCGCAGTTTTTTTGAGCGCATTCCGTATACGCTGGAAGAAGCCGCCACCGTAGACGGCTGCACCAAGCTGCAAACGCTGCGAAAAATCGTTTTACCGGTTATGTTCCCCGGTATTGTCGCCGTGTTTGTATTTGCTTTTATAGGCGCATGGAACGAATTGATTGCGGGAACCATTTTTATAAATACGCCCAATTACTGGACAATCCCCATCGGGTTAAAATCATTAATAGGAAAATATGATGTTAAGTGGGGCGTTTTGATGGCCGGCGGCGTTTTAGCCTTATTGCCCACGGCGATTATGTTTGCCGTTATGCAAAAATTCGTTGTTGAAGGCTTAACGGCGGGTGCGGTAAAAGAATAGATAAAAGAGTAAGGGGAAACGCGTGGTACAACAACAGGCAGTTAAAATACAGCCTATCGAAAAGGATTTACTGCCCGATAAAGTTGAAGGCGAGATTTTAAACTATATTGTAAAAAATCATCTGGAAGCCGGAGACAAAATTCCGTCAGAACGGGAACTTTCTTTAAAGCTTGAAGTAGGACGGAATTCCGTTCGCAATGCGCTTTTGTCTTTG
>CAUURR010000255.1:0-2949 GCA_963547555.1 uncultured Treponema sp.
GACCTTTCATGCCGGCGACAAACAAGTGATTAAGGGCATCGCGCAGGAAATTATAGACCGGCTTATGCAAAAAAATGCGACGCTCGGCCATCTTCCCGATCCTATCGGGGTAGTATCTACAATTACGCCCGTCGATACGGAAATGCTCCGCCTCGTTTATTTTGAAATGCTGGACGAACAGCAAAATATAAACCTTTTGCTGCATACCTTTATCGATTCCGCCGAAACCGAAAACGGAAGAATAAAAAGCATAAACGCAGTCAATAAAAGCGGCCGCTCCGTATTTACGGGAAAAGTTTTTATCGACGCTACGGGCGATGCCGATTTGGCTGCAATAAGCAAAGTCGAATGCAATTCGGGGCGGCCGCGCGACGGTTTGTCGCAGCCGATGACCCTCATGTTTACACTCGGCGGTGTGAATACGGATAAGGTTATCGATTATATAAACAAAAACCCCGAACAGTTTATATTAAATCAGCAATGCGATTTAAAAAAATATCTTGCAGTTTCCGGTTTTTTCGATTCGGTCAGCCAAGCCCGCGACAACGGCGATTTAACCTTGCCGAGGGACCGCGTATTGTTTTTTCAGGGAATACGGAAAAACGAAGTGTTGGTGAATATGACGCGTATCATCGGGCTATCCGGAGTAAATGCGGCGGATTTGTCCGCTGCCGAATGTGCCGCGCATAAACAGGTAACCGAACTTTTTTCTTTTTTCAAAAAATACATCCCCGGATTCGAACACTGCTTTTTGAACCGAATAGCTTCTGTAGCCGGGGTGCGCGAAAGCAGGCGAATTGAAGGAATAAAAACGCTTACTTCCGACGATGTTGTTCATAATGCGTGTCATTCCGACAGCGTTGCCGTATGCGCCTTCCCGATCGATATTCACGATCCTGCCGGCAAAGAATTGAATTGGGTGCGCAAAGAAAAAGATTGCTGCTACGATGTTCCGTACGGCGTTATGGTACCGGTAAAAATCAAAAATCTTTTGGCAACCGGTCGCTGTGTGTCCGCTTCCCATGAAGCTTTGGCTTCGGTACGGATTTCGGCGACTGCGATGGCACTCGGGCAAGCGGCGGGAACGGCTGCCGCCTTGTGCGTTCGAAAAGATATTGATTTTGCCGATGTCGATATTCAAGAACTGCAAGGTAAACTGTTTGAACAGGGCGCTGTTCCGGGGAAAAAATGGGTGTAAGCGCGGATAAAATCGATATAAAAAAGTTCGATTTTCTTTTGCGGTTTTCCTCTCCCGTTTTTAAAAGAGTTCCGCAAACTCGGTTGGAAACCTTGTATGCGCAAGCGGAAGCGTACGGCGCCGGCTTGGCTTTAAAGTATTCCTTTAATCCGTATAAAACCGAAGAAAATGCGCGCGAATTCGGCGTTTTAATTATTCCCTATAGCGAAGAAGAAAGACGCAAGTACGGCGATAAAGCGTATTACGATCCGGGCGCAAAAGAAATTCATTGGAATTCTCATTTCCCCGCGTATTTGCTTAAAGATGTGCAAGCGCGATGCTGTCTGAAAGATGAAAATACGGTTGCGGCTGCCGTTTTAACTCACGAATTCTTTCACCATATAGAGGAACATTCGGAGCTTCCCGCCGACGAATATTTGAGCAAGACGAACGGTGTGCATGTAAATCCCGTTTTTAGGGAAATTGCCGCCTTTTCGTTTACGAATGTAAAACTGTTTCCGTTCTGCAGTCAATATATAGACCTTTTCCAGCTTAAAATTGAAAATCCGAATCTATATGAAGTGTGGATACGATTGTGTGGATATTAAATGATTTAAGCTAAATTCGATTTAAAAGCTACTTTGCTTTTAGTAGGCAACGCTGCAATTCCTGTATTTTTTTTCTTGACAATCGAAATATCTGTGGTATACTCTTAATATATTTATAAAACATGTTTATAAATATAATTTGTAAAATTATTATATAAACATGTTTTGTATAACTTAGAGGTGAGAACAAAAATGAAAGCGCTTGTGTATAACGGGCCTAAGGATGTACGTCTTGCCGAAAAACCAATTCCCGCTGTAAGCGATACCGATGTTTTAATTAAAGTTTTATACTGCGGTGTGTGCGGTACCGACCATCATATTTATAACGGTGACGGCGGGGCGTTTGCCGTAAAACCGCCTTTGGTTATGGGACATGAATTTTCCGGGATTGTTGAAAAAATCGGCAGCAAGGTACATAAAGTTGTACCGGGAGATTTGGTAACCGTAGATCCAAACGATATGTGCGGCTCTTGTTACTTTTGCAAAAACGCACAGGAACAGTTTTGTACGCATAACAGAGGTTACGGTACTACCGTTGACGGCGGTTTTGCCGAATACTGTGCTGTAAACGAAAAACAAGTATTTAAATTAAAAAAAGAAACTTCGGCTTTAGCTGCTGCGATGACGGAACCCGTATCTTGTTGTCTGCACGGCATTGATTTGTGTAAAATCACTGCCGGATCGGAAATCTTTATTATAGGCGGCGGACCTATCGTAATGTTTATGCTGCAGCTTGCACGTATGTCCGGCGCTTGCAAAATAATAGTATCAGAACCTGTTGCTTCAAAAATAACTTTGGCTGAAAAACTTGGTGCCGATATAACAATCGACCCGATACACGAAAACCTTGAAGCTGTTTTAAAGGCACATACTCAAAATATCAGTACCGTTATAGAATGCGCCGGTACTGCAGGTACGGTTGAAAGCGCTGTTCGCGTTGCGGGAAAAGGAGCAACCGTTATGCTTTTCGGCTTAACGGGGCCCGATGTTTCCGTGCAAATAAAACCGGATGTTATTTTTAAAAAAGAATTAAAGATCACATCGTCATTTATTAATCCGTATACGTTTGCAAGAACCGTTGCCCTTATAGAATCGGGAAGAATAAATCTGAACGACATTATAACGGATGTAGTTGCTTTTGAAGATGCTGCACGGATTTTTAAA
>CAUURR010000256.1:0-2944 GCA_963547555.1 uncultured Treponema sp.
CTTTTAAAAGATATGTACCGCGATTTCGGATTCGGCGACGATAAGATTTTGGTTAAATTTTCAACGCGGCCGGAATTGCGCGTCGGTACCGACGAGGTATGGGACAGGGCCGAAAAAGCCTTGGAAGATGCGACAAAGGCGGCGGGTTTAAGCTATGAATTGCAGCCCGGAGAAGGCGCTTTTTACGGCCCCAAGCTGGAGTTTACCCTCGTAGACGCTTTGGGACGCGGTTGGCAGTGCGGAACGATTCAAGTCGATTATCAGCTTCCGTCCGAAGAGCGCTTAAATGCCGAATACGTCGGCGAAGACAACGTAAAGCACCATCCGGTTATGCTTCACCGCGCGGTCTTGGGGTCATTGGAACGCTTTATCGGCATTTTGATTGAAAACTACGCGGGAGCCCTTCCGGCTTGGCTTCAATACGAGCAGGCGGTTGTTATTCCCGTTTCTCCTGCGGCCGAAGCCTACGCAAAAGAAGTATTCGAAAAAATCAAAGCTGCCGGTATCCGCTGCGACATAAATCTCGGAAGCGACCGCATAAACGGCAAAATAAAAACGGCCCAGCTTAAAAAAATTCCGTATATGCTGGTTGCAGGCGAAAAAGAAGCTGAAAGTGCAAGCATTGCCGTACGTTTCCGCGACGGCCGCCCTCAAGAGCTTATGAAAGTTGAAGATTTTATCGCCTACGTTAAAGAAAAGGTTGAAAGCCGCTTCGCCGGTATATAGGCATACAAAAAAAGTCCGGCGGCTTTTAAAAGGAAGTACGCCGTAAAGAGGATACATTATGAATATTCCCGAACGCATTGCCGCCCTGCGGCAAAAGATGAAAGAATGCGCTATTGACGCATATATTATTCCCTCGTCCGACCCGCACCAAAACGAATATTTGCCGGAGCCGTATAAAACCCGCGAATTTATGTCCGGCTTTACGGGTTCCGCAGGTACTCTGCTCGTAACCGCTGAAAAGGCGGGTTTGTGGACGGACGGGCGCTATTTTTTGCAAGCCGAAAATCAGCTTAAAGGAAGCGGCATAACGCTGTTCAAAATGGATGAACCGGGTGTTCCGACGCTGAATGCCTTTCTTAAATCCGAATTAAAGGCCGCCTCAAAGGTCGGTATGGACGGAAAAGTGGTTTCGCTTCAAAACTACGAGACTATGCAAAAAGAGCTTGAAAGCATCGAACTTGTTACGGACAACGACCTTGTAGGCGATATTTGGAAAGAACGCCCCGAACCGGCATTAAGCGCAGCTTTCATTCTCGGTACCGAATACACGGGAAAAAGCGCGGCGGAAAAAATCGCCGAAGTACAAAAGGCCCTTGGCGAAAAAGGAGCGGACGCAACCCTTATCGGAGCCTGCGAAGACGTGTGCTATCTTTTTAACATACGCGGAAACGATATTCCCTGCAATCCCGTCCTTATTTCGTATGCGTTGATTGATAAAACACGGGCGCTGCTTTTTATAAACGAAAAACAAATCACTGCGCAAGTGCGCTCCTTTTTACAAAAAGAAGGCGTTACGATTGCCCCCTATGAAGCGGTTTTTTCCGAAGCCGCAAAACTGACGGGAACGGTTTATCTTGACGGCGCGCGCACGAATGTGTATCTTCGTTCAAAAATCAAAGCGCGCATTGTGCAGGGCTTAAACATAAGTTCGGCTTTAAAGGCCTCAAAGAACGAAACGGAATTGCGCAACTTCGATATAGCGATGGAAAAAGACGGGGCGGCAATGGTAAAAATCCTTAAATGGATTGAAGACAATGCCTCGGCAAATGCGATGAGAACCGTCAATACCGCAGCCGGTATGGCGGGTACTGCAAACATCCCCCGCATAAGCGAATACGATGTAAGCAAAAAACTGTTGGAGTTCAGAGCCGAAGGCAAGGATTTTATCGAAGCGAGTTTTGAAACCATCAGCGCATACGGGGCGAATGCGGCAATCGTTCACTATGCCCCCGCCGAACACGGAAGCGCGCTTTTGGAACCGAAAGGCTTTTTGCTTTTGGACAGCGGCGGCCATTATATAAACGGTACCACCGATATTACACGCACAATCCCGCTCGGTCCTTTGAGTGCCGAAGAAAAACAAAGCTACACCCTCGTATTGCAATCGCATATCCGTCTTGCCCTCGCTCAATTTAAGGCGGGCACAACCGGCCTTTCGCTCGACACAATAGCCCGCCAGCCCCTGTGGGAGCGCGGCATGGATTACAATCACGGAACGGGACACGGGGTCGGCTACCTTTTACCCGTACACGAGGGTCCTCAGTCGATTTCAAAGCGCCCTATCAACGAAGCGATAAAGCTCGGCATGGTTACCTCTAACGAACCGGGCTATTATGCAGCGGGCAAATACGGTATCCGTATCGAAAACCTGATTGTAACGGTTCCGGCTCAAAAAACCGAGTCGGGAGAGTTTTACCGTTTTAAGACAATCACCCTCTGTCCGATAGACACCCGCCCCCTTGTACCCGGCATCCTGTCACAGCGGGAAATCGACGGGCTCAATGCTTACCACGAAGAAGTCCGCACGCGGCTTTCGCCCTATTTGGACGAAGCACACCGCCGGTTTTTGGAAGAAAAAACAAAAGCGTACGGCGAAGAGTAACAGATATCAATGGGTAATGTGTAATTTCTAATTATTCATTACCCCCTGCCCACATTCGGCAGGATGCCGCCAAAAGCTGTAAGTACGCGATGTTTTAGACCGTGCAGACTACAGGTGCAGACAGCGTAATTGAAAAAACTCGTCGTGGAAACGTGTGATACCATTTGTATCGCACGTTTCCACCCTTGTGCAGAATTTTTTGCGTATTGCCGCCTGTCTATGCAGACTTTCAGGTATTCGTCGCCTCTTATACTTTAAACTTGTTCACCTCATTGGACAGTGTTTCTATACTTTGCTTATTCTTTTGACTTATGTCGTTTACATCTTGTACCGCAA
>CAUURR010000257.1:0-2941 GCA_963547555.1 uncultured Treponema sp.
TATTCTAAAAAGCTCTTCGAGTTTTTCTTTTTCGCCTGCAATAACTTCAGCCGGAGCATTTTTAATAAAATTTTCGTTTTTTAGTTTGGCTTCAATTTTTGCAGCGTTCAAAGAATTTTTTTCAAGCTCTTTGGTAAACCGCGCCTTTAATTGAACAATATCAATTGCCTCGCCGGTAATTAAAAACGCCTCAAAACCCGCCCCTGCCGTACCGATTGAAGTGCCCGGTTTTTCTGCAAGGCTTTGGATAAACTGCAATTCGGCAAGTCCTGAAAGCATTTTGATGATTTCACCATTTTCGCGGGCAGCTTCTGCCGGAGTTCCCGTTTCGAGGTATAAGGCGGCTTTGAGTTTAAGCTGCGGGTCGATGCCGCATTCCGTCCGTAAAGCGCGAAGATTGCGGACAATTTCCTGCATTGTGCGGAACCGTTTTGCAGAAGCTTCGTCAACCCGTTCCGCTTTTTCTTTGGGATATGAAGCGGTCATTAAAACCTTTGCTTTCGGTAAGGCTCCTTCGGCACAATTTTCAGGCAGCTTTGAATAAATTTCTTCCGTTACAAATGCCAAGAAAGGATGCAAAAGCCGCAAACTCTCTTCCAAAACGGAAAGCAAGACGGAAGCGGCTCGGTCTTTTTCAGCTTCATCACCGTTTTTGAACGAAAGTTTTGTTCCTTCAACATACCAATCACAAAAATTATTCCAAAAGAATTCGTAAACTGTTTGAGACGCATCGTTGTAGCGGTAAGCGTCAAGAGCCGAGCGAACGGTTTTTGCCGCTTCATTCAGCTCATGGAAAATCCAGCGGTCAAGCTCGGTTAAATCTTCCCGTTTTACCGGCACGACGGTTCTTCCCTCCAGATTCATCAAAATATAGCGGGAAGCGTTCCAAATTTTATTTGCAAATTTAGAACCGAACTTAAAGGTTTCGCTGTCAATTAAAATATCCTGCCCTTGTGCACACATAAACGCCAAGGTGAATTTCATAGCATCCGCACCGTATTCTTCTATAATATCAAGCGGATCAACACCATTACCAAGCGACTTACTCATTTTTCTGCCCTGCTTATCACGTACCAGTCCGTGAAGCACAATGTCTGTAAACGGCACGGTATCGGTAAATTCCAATCCCGCCATAATCATTCGGGAAACCCAAAAAAATATGATGTCATAACCGGTTACCAGAGCTTCTGTAGGATAAAAGTGCGGTAAGTCTTCGGTTTTTTCAGGCCAGCCGAGCGTAGAAAAAGGCCAAAGCCAGCTTGAAAACCAAGTGTCAAGCACATCTTCATCTTGTTTAAGATTTTTTGAATGACAATGAGGGCATTCGCTCACATCGGTGCGGCTGACAATTTGTTTGCCGCAGGTTTCACAGTACCAAACGGGAATGCGGTGTCCCCACCAAAGCTGGCGCGAAATACACCAGTCGCGGATATTGTTCAGCCAATGCGAATAGGTATTTTCCCACTTTTGCGGATAGAATTTAATTTCGCCTTTTTGCCATGCGGCAAGGGCTTTTTCTGCGAGCGGTTTCATTTTAACAAACCACTGTTTTGAAAGATATTGCTCGACCGCCGTTTTACAGCGGTAACAGCAGCCGACCGAATGTTTAATTTTTTCTTCCGCTTTAAAAAGACCGAGTTCGGTTAAATCGGCAATGACGGCTTTTCGGGCTTTTTCCATAGAAAGATTACGGTATTTTTCGGGAACGCTGTTATTTAACGAGCCGTCGGGATTGATGATATTTATAACCGGCAGATTGTGCCGCTTACCGACTTCCCAGTCGTTAGGATCGTGAGCCGGTGTAATCTTTACAACACCCGTGCCGAATTCGCGGTCAACATACGAGTCTGCAATAATGGGGATTTTTCTTCCGGTAAGCGGAAGATTGACGAATTTGCCGATAAGCGAAGCATAGCGGGAGTCTTCAGGATGAACCGCAACAGCCGTATCGCCCAAAAGCGTTTCGGGGCGGGTTGTGGCAATTTCTATTTTTGTAGAACCATCCGGCAAGGCGGCTCCGTCTGCAAGCTCATAAAAGAGGTGATACATCGCCCCTTTTTTTTCTTCATGTTCAACTTCATCATCGGAAAGTGCCGTACCGCACGAGGGGCACCAGTTTACAAGATAATTCCCCTGATAGATAAGCCCTTTTTCATACAGAGAAACAAACACCTCGCGTACGGCTTTTGAAAGCCCCTCATCCAGCGTAAAACGCTCGCGGCTCCAATCAACGGATGCCCCCATTTTTCGGAGCTGTTTTGTGATAACGGCATGGTGTTCTTTTTTTACCTGCCAAGTGCGTTCGATAAAAGCCTCCCGCCCCAAGCCGGCGCGCGTTTTGCCTTCCTCTTTCAGTTTTTTTTCTACAATATTTTGCGTTGCGATACCGGCATGGTCGGTTCCCGGTATCCAGAGCGTTTCATCGCCTTTCATACGGTGATAGCGGACGATAACATCTTGGAGGGTTTCATCAAGGGCGTGTCCGATGTGTAAGACTCCCGTAACATTAGGCGGCGGAATAACGACGGTAAACGATTTTTGAGTGCCGCTTTTTTTTACCGGCTTAAAACAGCCGTTTTTTTCCCAAGCAGCATAAATGCGGTCTTCAAAATCTTTCGGGTTATACGATTTTTCCATTTCAATTGCAGTTAATTTTTCCGCCATAGTTATCCTCTTAAAAACAGTAGAATTTATAGAAAAAGATTTTACTATATTCTACAGGTATTTTCAATACGCTGTGAAAATACGGTTTTTATTCTACAGAAAATTAGAAAGAAAAATAAATTGAGGCGGAAACTTTTTTAAAGACAAATGCCGAATTTTTATCGGGGTTTATTTTTCTATGAGTAACATAAACGCGTCGGGCATTTAAAGTATATATAACTTCGCTTCCCCATACAGGTTCTAATTTTATAGTAATAAAATCTACAGGTTTAAAACA
>CAUURR010000258.1:0-2937 GCA_963547555.1 uncultured Treponema sp.
AATAAAAGCCGTAAAAATTTAAGGTATAAAAAGCCGCATTCCGGCAGCGTCCTGCCGTTTGCCGCTCTTCCGCTTTACATAAAAGCGGATTTTGTTTACACTGAAAGGGTCAGGAGGATTGATAAAAAGCGCCGTCTGAAATGGCGCCGCCGCTTCCTGCAAAAGTTCTTATGGAGGATTATATGCTTCACCGTTCCCCGGGTGTAAAACGTCTCTTTTTTATTTTAATCCCTTTGTTTGTGCTTCCTGTCGGCGTTTTTGCACAGATAAAAAATTACGTAGGTGTCGTTCGCGAAAAATACCATTCGGCAAATATTTCCGTGCTCGAAGAATACCGCGACACGCTGCAATCGAAAGGGTATACCTCGTATGCGCAATCGATCGATTCTTACCTTAAAGGCGGCTTCGGATCAGGCTTTGTGTACGTCGCCCCCGACGGAACGAACTACATCATCACAAACCGGCATGTCGTATCGCAAGCCGAATCCGTGTCGGTTGAATTTGAAGGAGCCGACGGCGGCACGACAAAGTACGACAACTTAAAAGTTTTAAATGCCGACGAAGAAATCGATTTGGCGATTTTAAGTTTTCCCAAGGGCGTTAAACCTTTTAAAAAAGGTTTAACCTTTGCGACAAAAAAAGTTCAAGACGGTCAGGAAGTGTGGACGGCGGGCTTTCCCGGTTTGGCAGGCAACCCGCTTTGGCAGTTGGGCAAGGGCTCGGTTACCAATTCCACTGCACGCATAAAAGACTTGGTTGACCCGGACATCACGGCGCTTATTCAGCATTCGGCGCAAATCGACGGAGGAAACTCCGGCGGCCCGCTTTTGATTGCCGATCCTTCCGGCGAAGCCGGCTACGCGGTTGTCGGCGTCAACACGTGGAAATACGTGCGCCGTCAGGACACGAACTATTCGATTCCCGCAGCGGCCGTTCAGGCATACATTACAAAAGTGCTGAACCCCGAAAACGCTCCGGCAATAAAAACGCAAATGGAAAAACGCGTTCAATCGTTTATCGCCGATGCCGCAAAACAGGACAACGATTTTACCGACATCGTAAAATATATTTCCTACGCATACGTCGGTTCGGACGGAAAAGACGTTTTCGTAAAAGCGCTTTCATCGGCGCCTTCGGCTGTCCGCTCCGTTGTTATTGCGGTCTTTAACAATTATTCGCCGCTCGAAGGCATGCGCTACGCTCTCGCGTGGGACGTATGGAAAAAACTCGGAAACGACGAGCGCACGCTTGTTTCCGCAGGAGACGTAACGGAAGTGTCCGCGGTTGCATGCACCGTACCGCTCCAAAACGAAAAATGGGAAAAGCCGATAGAAACGCGCTGGATTTCCGAACACGGCTTGTGGCGCTTGGAAATGTTCGGTTCGGCACAGACGAAAACCGAAAAGGGCAAAAAGAAAGCAAAGACCGCCAAAACCGACATAGAAGAAAATTCGGAAGCGCCTTTTTTCTCTTTTGAAAGTCCTTATTCTTCGGCATTGCAAATAGGTTTCGACCTTTCCCGCACAAACGGCATAACGCACGGATTCAGTGCTTCTTATTCGTATTTTCTTGATATGACCGGCTTGGATAAACGTTGGATAGGAGTAGGATTTGCCCTCAATATCGATAAGGTGACGTCGCTTAATGTAACGCGCGTCATTATCGGGCCGGTACTTACCGTACAAGTTCCGATGATTATAGGAAAAACGCACCTTATCCCGTACATTGCCGGAACGGTAGGTCCCAATATTCTCGGATTTGCTTCTTTCGATAAAAGCGCGGCCGGCGGTTTTGCCGCAGGTTTCGAAACGGGGCTTAAAGTGGGTTATGATTTCGGCGCCGATGTCAACGTACTTTTCGGCATTGCCTATAAGCATATGCAGCAAAAACCGCTGTTTGACAGCGGCAAAAGTGCAGCGTTGAAAAAGAATAGTTTATCGGCGTCTTTAACGCTTGTATTTTAATAATAAGGAGGAAATAAAAATGAAACTAAAAAGAACAAAGCTTATAGTTTTATGTTTAGTGTCGCTGTCTGCTGTGTATTTCACCGGATGCGTAACACTGTTTGAGGCTATTGTAAATCAATCGCAACGGAATGCTTTGCTGAAAGACGCTGAAGGAACCCCTGAAGATTCCGTGGTAATATACGGCGGATGGGCCGGCGTAGGGAAAATGTTCCAAGCGAATACTTCAAAAGCGCCGAATCCGGCATCTTTTTATACGGAAAAAGACTGGAGCGTTTCGACGCCGCTTGTTCCCGGCGGACGCTACAGAGAATACTTTAACGTTATCGTTACCACCATGGGGAGAACCGTTACAACGACCTACTATGTATACGGACTCAACGGGAACATTGAGAGCGAATTTATCGCCCCCGAAAAAGCGGGAATATACTATTACGGCGATTCGCTTTTAAATTTACAATCGAAAAAAATAAAAAACCAATCGAAAAATAAAACTGCAAAGCAGCTCAAAGCCGACGAACTAAAAGCGCTGCAAAATGCCTACAGAGTATATGCAAAGACCGCTTGGGGACCTTTGTTTAAAGCACGAATGGAGGAATTAAAAAATGAAAAATAAAACGATATTTATTGCCGCCGCGCTTTTATGCCTGTGCGCAGCGACATTTGCAACCGAAAAGGTAAAAGAACCCGGAAAAAATCAAGTATTGCTTGTCGGCAAAGTTTCCTTGCTTAAAGATCTCGACAGAGATTTTTATATACAGACACTCGGCCTTGATCCTTCCTTACGCGCTAAAAATCACGTATACGGTTTTTTGCCCGACCCGAGATTGGATATAATATCGGTTCCCATCGACACTGTTATCGGCGATTATTTTTTCATTCCCGTAAAAATCAATAAAAGCGGCCGTTTTTTATTGTACGGATTTTTAGTCTTTTTGTTTTGCGAAGGGGGAAAGAAAATTGATGTTTGCGG
>CAUURR010000259.1:0-2934 GCA_963547555.1 uncultured Treponema sp.
CAAACCCTTGAAACGCGCGGGATGCTTATTCCCATCGTATCGGGATTTACCGACACAATTATAAAATCCGTACTTATACGTATCATTTCTTTTTTTTATCAGGGAAGTATTTTAACCTATTCGCTTTTTTCATCCGTATTATGGTACGAATGTCTGTTTAATACTTTATGCGCTCCGCTCGTTTTCCGATTTTTGTCGTTTTTTACAATTTTTGTAAAAGATTTTCAAACCGAGAGCTTGAATTAATGCAGTTTACGAATTTTTCTTTTGATTTGAAAAAACAGCCGGGAAGCGGAAAATCAAAAACGCATATTTTATTTATCTTTTCATTTTTAATTGTATTGACTTTTGCAGTTTACATTTTAAAACTTTTTTCCATGCAAATAATTGAAGGAAACAGATATAAAAAACAATCCCATACCATCTCGCAGCGCTTACGGGTTATACCTGCCCAAAGAGGTGAAATTTTCGACCGTAACGCAACTCTGCCTATGGTTGTAAACAACGATTCATTCGCCGTGGATATTACGCCCGGTGAAATTCCCGAGGATAAAAAAGACGGTGTATACGCCCGTCTTGCATCTTATTTGGGGATTCCGAAATCTCAAATAGATGCGAAAACGGCGGGACACAAAAAAAACTCATATACGGCGATAGAAGTTGCCTCAAATGTTCCTTTTCAGGTTATCTCGAATATTGCCGAAAACAGCTTCGATTTACCGGGCGTAAGCAGGCGATCAAAGCCCATACGAAACTACGTTGAAACCGGTTCTCTTGCACATATAGTAGGTTATGTCGGCGATATTACCAAAGAAGAGCTTAAAGTACTGTACAATAAGGGGTATACCAATACGAGCATAATCGGAAAAACCGGAATTGAAAAGCAATACGATGAGCTGTTACAGGGTAAACCCGGAAGCGAATCGCATACGGTTGATGTAAAAGGCCGGCTCGTATCCGAAGAACCCGTTATAACGCCTCCGATAAGCGGACGCGATCTTATTTTAACCCTCGATACTAAAATCCAAACCCTTGCGGAAAAAGCATTGGGAGAGCGGGTAGGGGCTGTCGTTGTTTTAAAACCTGCAAGCGGCGAGATTCTGGCAATGGTATCATATCCGTATTTTGATCCGAACCTTTTTTCTACGGGAACTTCGGGCGCCTACAGTAAACTTGCAAACGATCCTCTTAAACCGCTTTTAAACCGAGCCGTAAATGCCGTATATCCGCCCGCTTCAACTTTTAAAACGATTATGACTGCCGCCTTGCTTGCCGAAGGTTCGCTTTCTCCCGATAAAAAAATCGAATGTAAGGGAAAAATGGATTACGGCGACCGTCTCTTTCACTGCCATATCGGAGTACCCGGGCACGGATACATGAACTTAAAAAATGCCCTTGCCCAATCCTGCAACATTTATTTTTGGACGGCAGGACGCGATTATTTGGGCGTAGACCGCATTGCTTTTTACTCAAAAGAATTCGGCTTGGGACAAAATCTTTCGATTGACTTACCCGGATCGGAGAAGGGTCTGATTCCGAATGCCCGCTGGAAAGAACGCGTTTACCATGAAAAATGGCTCGGCGGCGATACAATGAGTATGTCCATAGGGCAGGGCTATACCCTTGTAACGCCGCTTCACATCGCAAATGTCATGGCCATGTTTGTAAACGAAGGAGTTATTTACAAACCTCATTTACTAAAAGAAGTACGGGATCCCGTCAGTTCCGAAGTTATACAAAGAGTAAAACCTGAAATACTTTTTAAATCAAAAATTCCGGAAAATGTATGGCCGGTTATGAAAGAGTATCTTCGCTATATGGTTACCGACGGTACGGCTCAGGGTGTTTTAATGAAAAATAAAGCTGTAGCAATCGCCGGAAAAACGGGAACCGCCGAAGTAAGCGGTATCGATAAAAGCTGGCACTCATGGTTTGTCGGTTACGGTCCCTATGATGCGGATCCGGAAGATGCGGTCGTCGTCTGCGTCCTTGTAGAGGCGGTAAATCCATGGGAATGGTGGGCACCCTATGCATCTACCATCATCTTTCAGGGGATATTTGCAAACCAAACCTATGATGAATCATTGGATGCTTTACATTTCCGCTATTTAATCAAACCTTCGGGAAGGCAGGAATAATATGAAATTCCGTTTTTTTGAAATATTCGATTATGTGTTGCTCATATCAGTCTCTCTTTTGGTCTTTATCGGTATTATGTTTGTATATTCATCGGGAGTAAATTCAAGTGCCGTATCCGTATCAAACGAGTACATAAAGCAAATTATTTTTGCCTGTACAGGTTTTCTGCTTATGATTTTTTTTGCCGTATTTGATTATCGAAAACTTGAACGGCTTACACCTATAGCATTTATACTCCTTTTTTTATTATTGATATATACAAAGTTTTTCGGACGTTATGTAAACGGTGCGAGAAGCTGGATAGGTATCGGAAACTTCGGAGTTCAGCCGTCCGAATTCGGTAAAATCATTTATATTATGTTTTTGGCACGTTATTTAAATCGTTCCGCAGAAACCGCACCCTTAAAGCGTTTTTTTATAAGTGCTCTTATAACCGCAGGTCCCGTACTGTTGATTTTGGCTCAACCGGATTTGGGAACGGCAAGTGTATATATACCGATTTTTATCGGTATGATATTCACAGCGGGGCTGAATACCTCCTATATTTTGTTCATTATTCTGACCGGTACACTTACCGTGATTTTTACCGTTCTCCCCGTATGGCAGACATCTATTTTGCAAAAACCGATTATAATTCTCAGTGTATTTACAAATCCCCGGCTGCGTCTTATCGTTTCGGCAACACTCATCATAATCACCATGATAGGTGCTTTAGGCTTGTTGTTTTACCGAAATAAATATTACTATTTTATAACCCGATTTTCAGGCAGTACAACTCTTGCATTAGGCGCTTCG
>CAUURR010000260.1:0-2922 GCA_963547555.1 uncultured Treponema sp.
CGAAACTCGCTACCGCATATTGGGCGTCAAAAAAGCTTTTAAATCCTATCAGCGCTATATCGCCTGAGGCTGTCGTTGTCACGGAGCCCGATGTTGCCTTTGCATACGCATGTTCATGGGTAAAATCAAACATACCTCCCGCACCGAAATCCAGCGCAAAAACGCCCGCGCACGTCATGCACACAACAAGCACCAGTGCCGCAATCTTTTTCATAGTAAAACTCCTCATTTATTTTTAGACATCTTAATATTCGGCCGGTTCCGAAGACTTGCCTCACGGCGGTTTGCCGAATATAAAGTTCTTTCTATTATACCCCCCCCTAAAAAAGTCAAGTTGCAATTTCTCAGGCCGTATTTTTGCACATTTCAGGCAGTCGGCTCCCGTCTTGACCAAGGCGCTCTTTTATGATAAAAATAAAGTTCGTGCTTTTATTTCATTGACAGGAGGTTTTATGGTACGGATCAGACTTAAAAAGTTCGGAACGAAAAAGCGACCCTTTTTCCGCATTGTCGTACAGGATTCGCGCAAACCGCGCGACGGAACGACCATCGAAGAAATCGGCTTGTATCATCCTATCGAAGTCGAAGACAAGCAGATTGTGTTCGATGCCGACAGAGTGCGCTACTGGCTCGGCGTAGGGGCTCAGCCTTCCGATACTGTCCGCAAAATTTTGAACAAAAAAAACTTTACGAAATAGGTGCCGGAGGTTCGGGAATTGGAAAAAGACCTGATTGAATATATTGCAAAATCCCTGGTCGACGATCCCGCTGCGGTTTCCGTGCAGGAAACGGAAGGCGAACGCGGTCCGGTTATTCAATTGCAAGTAGCCGAAAGCGATATAGGTAAAGTGATCGGTAAATACGGGCGCATCGCAAAAGCTTTGCGGACCGTTTTAAGCGCATCGGGCGGCAGATCCGGCAAACGGTACAGTCTTGACATTCTGGACCGATGAGGACGGATTTTGTTATCGGAATTATCAGAGGGCCCCACGGGCTTTCCGGTAAAGTTAAAGTGGAAAGTACATCCGGTGAGTTTGAACATTTTTTGAACTTGACCGATGTAACTTTGAGGAAGGGTGAAAAAGCCGTAAAGGCGGCGGTCGAATCGGCCGAAATCGGAACATCCTGCCTTTTTATAAAATTCAAGGGTATCGACTGCCCCGAAGAAGCAAAAGAGTTTTCTTCTTGGCATATTGTCGTACCCCGAAACATGGCTTGTCCGCTCGGTTCAGGCGAGTTTTACGCGGAGGACTTAAAAGGGTGCGCTCTGCTGTATAACGGCGACGGGATCGGCAAAGCGGAAAAAGAGCCGGTAAGGGTCGGAATCGTTACGGATGTAGTGGAAGGCGGGAGCGGCAACCTTTTGGAGGTTGCGCTGTCCGAAAGCGCGGACGCTGCGATTGCCCGTACGGATAAAGTAAAACCGTCCGCTAAAGGCGGCAAAACGGTTTTGATTCCTTTTAATAAGGAATTTATCGGTACGGTTGATATTAAAAACGCAGCCGTTCAGCTTATGCACCTCTGGATTTTAGAGTAAAACGATGAAATTTCATGTGCTGACCTTATTTCCCGAAATCGTGCAAAGCTTTTTCGAAACTTCGATTATGGCTAAGGCGGTGCAAAAGGGAATTATCGCTTACGAATTGGTGAATATCAGAGATTTTGCCTTCGATAAGCACAAAACCTGTGACGACACTCCTTACGGAGGAGGCGCGGGAATGCTGATGATGCCCGCTCCCCTCAACGCGGCTTTGGAATCGGTGTTGGGTAAAAAAAACACCGGCAAAAAAGCGGCGAAAAAACGGAAAAAGGATGCTCCGCGCGTAATTTACGTTACGCCGTCGGGCAAGCCCTTTAACCAAAAAACGGCGGTCGAACTGAGCCGGGAAAAAGATTTGGTGATTATCTGCGGAAGGTACGAAGGTATCGATCAGCGGATAATCGACAAATGGGTTGACGACGAAATTTCCGTAGGAGATTTTGTGCTGTCTTCCGGAGAAATAGCGGCTCAGGTTGTTATCGATGCCGTGTACCGTTTGGTCGACGGAGTTATATCCGCCGAAAGCCTTACGGAAGAAAGTCATTGCGGCGGTTTGCTGGAATATCCCCAGTATACCAAGCCGGAAGTGTTTGACGGCATGAAGGTGCCGGACGTTTTGCTGTCCGGCAATCACGAGCGCATCCGCCGCTGGCGGCTGCAAAAGCGCGTGGCAAAAACGCTGGCCGTCCGCCCCGATATGATTTGGGCTTCCCGCGAAGCGGGCTTGCTCGGAAAGGAAGCGGAAGACTGCATTGCCGACATAACACGGATACAAGGAGATTGCAATGGATGTGATTAAAACTATTGAAGAATCCCAAAAGCGGGAAGTTGCGCCTTTTAATGTGGGCGATACGGTAAAAGTTCACTTTAAAATCATCGAAGGAAAAACCGAGCGCGTGCAGGTCTACGAAGGTTTGGTGCTTTGCTTTAAAAACGCGGGCGTGCGCCGCACCTTTACCGTACGCAAGAATTCTTACGGAGTCGGCGTGGAAAGGGTATTCCCCCTGTATTCGCCGCGTATCGCAAAAGTTGAAGTGCTGCGCCCCGGTAAGGTCCGCCGCTCCAAGCTGTACTATATCCGCGGTAAGGTGGGTAAAAAGAGCAAGATCCGCGAGCTTATCGTAAAAAAATCGGATCAAGCTGCTGCGCAAAACGCATCCGCTCAAGCCGCACAAAGTGCCGCACCGAGCGCATCGGCAAGCGCGCCTCAAGCGTAAACCGTTTTTTTTAACCTTATAAAACCGCACAAGTGTACGGATTGTCCGAAAAAGTCTTTTTACACTTGCTGCGGTTTTTTATTTTTCCTCTTTAACGTGTATTGACACCTGTAAAAAAGTTTCGATATAATAACATATGACTGCAAATATTGTAAAAACGGCAGT
>CAUURR010000261.1:0-2908 GCA_963547555.1 uncultured Treponema sp.
GAACAAAATTTCGGCTTTTTGCAAAACCGCTTGACCCCTTCGGTTCTTCTCAATGCGCAAAACACCTACCGTTCCGCTTTAAAAACGGAATATACGGCAAAAGACGGTCTTACCCTTTCCTTCCCCTTTACCGTAAACCGTCAGCAGTTTTCGATTGCGTGGACTAAAAACACTTCGGTTTCCGATACGGTACAAAAAGGCGGCTCATACGTGCAGGACAGCCGGCGTTTTGCCGAATCGATTCCGCGGCGCAAAGACTCTTATCTTGGCGTTCCCTTATACGATTTTTTTGACCCGAAACTTGCCCCGCGCATACAAAAAAGCGGCTTTCCTCTTTCAACCTATGAAAGTCTTTGGGATTTGTCGTGGAAACGTCCGCTTTTTTCTTCTCCTTTGGACATAGCCGTTCCGTCGCGCCTTACATTCGCCCTTTCACGCAGTATAAAAACCTCCCCGCAGGATATAAGCGATACGCTGCAATTTAAAACGAGTGCCGGTTTTACGGCATTCAACTGTTTCGGTTCTTTCGGCTCGGTACGCTTATGGAATTGGTATGAACAGGACGAATATACCTCTTTTGTGTCTTTTACGTTTAAGGCTGACCGTAACGATATAAAAAGTTACCGCATCGATTTTTCCGGATACAATCAGGCCCTCTTCTTTTTTAACGCAAAAGATAATTTGAGGTTATTTACCGAATACCGCATAGATACGCAAAAAGACTGGCAGGCAAAATTCACGGTCGAATGGGACAGATTGGGAAAAACAAGTATTGTAAAAGACGGATTGGAATTTTTGCTTTTACGGTTCAATAAAGCCGTAAAAAAGGAACAGAGTCCCTCCGTTGCCTTTAGAAGAAAAAACACTTTTAACGCGGTTATCGGAAATACGGAAGCAAATGCCCTTATGCAAAGCTACGCGTTAAGTCATAATGTCAATTTTGAACTGAATTCCTATTTGCAAACCGGATTATTTTTGATGACCGAAGTTTCAATACGCAATACAACGGATAGGGCCGGTAAAAACGGAGGGACAACCGCTTTTACCCTAAAAAACAGCGGCGGCATATCGGCAAAACTGACTTTTTAGCTAAAACGGGCGGTGTACTTCGCCCTGCCTGCACCGGCCTCTTTAAAAACGTCTTATTGAAGAGGAGAAAAATACCCCGTTTCATCGCGTCCCGAACGATTTAAAACATAGGTTTCGATTTCGACGGGTAAAAAGGCGCGGCCGAAATCCGTCGGCAAAGACGACACATAGGTAAAGCGGTATAGAGAACAGGGCAGGTCAATTACATCCCGTACCAAACCGCTTATACCTTGCGGACGGAATATATAATAAAAGCCGCCTTGGGTTTCATCGGTTAAGAATTTCAGTTCTTCTGCGGGAACGTTTCTGTCCAAAGCAAGATTTAAAAAAGCGATACCGTTATTGTTCAAATAAGCCGCAGTATCCGTAAGCCCGTATTTGGTAAAATTTTGAGCTTTTATACCTTCCGAGCGGGGACTTGCGGATATGTATACAATCGCACGCTTCGGTTCGGCATTGATTAAATCGTTTGCGGCAAGGCGTACCGCCAAATCAACGGATATAACGGACGACAGGGGTGTTTTAAGGTTCGCGGATGAGAATTTTTCCATAACGGAAGGATTCCCCGTATATTCGGAAACGGGAAGCTTTCCCGCACCGATAATGCGCAGGGTTCCCCGTCCCTGCATTGCACCGGCAATTTCACGGACAGCCGCATCCAAAGCCCGGGCATATTGTGCCGAATCGTAACTGCGGTCTATAATCAGGGTTAAATCGCAGACCTCGTTCGAGTTTGCATCTCCGACAAGGGTTTGCCGGGCGGCGGGACGTTTTTCTTCGGTAATAAGAAAATTTACGTCTTTTAAGCCGACAAGGGGTTTTCGGCTGCGGTTTTCTACGCGCACATCGAGTGTTATATTCGGAAAATCATCGGCATATACCCGTTCTATCTGTACAAAAAGACCGCCGACCAAATCATTCATACGGGAAAATACAACCAGTTCATTGTTTTTAAAATCGCTTGCAATAATATTACCGTTTGCATCCATATCGGCGCAGGTAAGGCGTACGGGGGCGGCTCCGGTACGGGCAATTTCATGAACGGCACCGCTTGCAATATCTATGGTTAACACCTTGTTTGTATCGGCCGCAATAAGATTGCCGCCGTGAATGCGCAGAGTTTCGGGATTTACAAGAGCACCGTCTTCGGTCAATTTTTCCGCGTAGTTTCCCGCAGTATCGTAGACGCTTATGCTTCCCGATACCGAATCGGCAACATAAACTCTTTCGTTAAAAACCGCAATACCCGCCGGTGATACAAACTTTCCGAAATAAAACAAAGGCTCGCCGTCGGCATTAAAAACCGTTATGCGGCCGTTTCCGTAATCGCTTACATAGATATTGCCCGAAGCGTCTTCCGCCAAAAACTGGGGCCCTAAAAGCTGCCCGTTTGCACGTCCTTTGGAACCGAAATATTTTATAAATCGGCCTTTGGAGTCAAGCTGACACAGCCTGTCGCCGGCATATTCGGATATCAGTATATTACCGTTTGATTGCCGTAAAATATCCATCGGTCTGTCAAAACCGTTTAAGGGGCCTTTTATACGATTAACGATTAAACCGTTTGCATCCATTTGCAGCAGTTCATTTGAACCGTAGGCTATAAGCCAAAAAGACCCGTTTTTCAGCGGCAGCAGGGACAAAGGCTGACTGAAATGTACCGCGGCATCCGTTTTTCCCGGAAAAGAGGCGGATTCGCTAAAACGTACGGATTCGCGGCCGCTTCCCGGTGTAATACGACGGTTTTGCACAATTTCTATTTTATTTTGAAGCAATAGGCCGCCGTAGCCCGCATCCGAAGCAAGACGCCACTGCTGTA
>CAUURR010000262.1:0-2907 GCA_963547555.1 uncultured Treponema sp.
TTACCGGCTGGGCAAAAGATGTTGAATTATATAAAGAAGAAACGCCCGAACAACTTTACGAAAAAGCGAAAAAAGAAGGTAAAGTTGTTATTTATTCAGTATCGAGCCGCATGAAAAAGGTAAAGGAAAGTTTTGAAAAACAGTATCCGGGTGTAATCGTTGAAGCATATGATATTTCAAACAATGAATTGCTCGAAAAAATTACGCGTGAATATGAAGCGGGTGTACGCACTGCGGACGTCATTCATATCAAAGATCAGGACGGGTCGATTTATGCCGAGTTCGTTAAGCCCGGAATATTCCATGCCTATAAGCCGGCGGACATCGTTTCGCATATCGATCCGTTTTATTGCAAAAAGGGAATGCCGTTTTATGTGGACTTATCCGCATGGTACTATAACGACGAAGCGTATCCCGACGGACCGCCGATTACAAGTTGGTGGGATTTAACCAAGCCCGAATGGAAGGGTAAAATATTGATGATGAATCCGCTTGACAATATTTCACATTTGTCGATATTGACCGGGTTGGTTTTGGATGCTCCTGCGCTGGAAGCCGATTACAAGCGTGTATTCGGCGAAGAAATTACGCTTCACGGCACGGAAAACGCCGGTTACGAACTTTTAAAACGGCTTTCGGCGAACGATGTTATTTTTATGAATTCCGGTTCGGAGATGGTTGAGTCGGTCGGTACGCGCGGACAAACAAATCCTCCCGTTGCATTTGCTTCTTCGGTAAAAATGCGCGAACGAAAAGCGAAGAATTTTGCCATTCAAATTGCCTCAAAAATAACGCCGCATACCGGTATTTCGGGATTAAATGCGCTGTATATCGTAAACGAAGCACCGCATCCTGCCGGCGCAAAACTTTTAATCCGTTATCTTATGGGCGAAGCGGACGGAAAGGGCGAAGGTTTTAAACCGTTTAATACAATCGGCGGTTGGCCTATCCGCGATGACGTAGAGCCGGTCGATCCCGTTCCGTTTTCCGACATCAATACGCAAAGAATAGACAGCGATGAAATCTACAATAAAGTCAGAGAAGTCGCCGACTTTTGGCTGTCAATTCAGGGCTAAAAATCGTACATCCGTGTACGATTTTTATACCGAGAATGCTTCGCATTCTCGCAGACAATCGGCTGTTGCGGCGTCCGTGCCGCGGCAAAGACTAGTGGCAAGTTATGCTGTGCGGCTGATTTTTTAGGGTAGTATCAATACAAGGGGGAAGTTATGAAAAAAAAGCTGTTTGTACTTTTTGTTGTGCTGCTTTGCGTTTTGGGATTTGCCGCTTGCAGTAAAAAGGCGGCAAGCAAAGACGTTCAAAACGAAATTACCGGCTGGGCAAAAGATGTTGAATTATATAAAGAAGAAACGCCCGAACAACTCTACGAAAAAGCGAAAAAAGAAGGGGCGGTCGTCATTTATTCCATTGCGGGACGCATGCGGAATGTAAAAGAAAGCTTTGAAAAACAATACCCGGGCGTAACGCTTGAAATATATGCCCTTCCGACAAATGAAGTGCTCGAAAAACTTTCCCGCGAATACGATTCGGGCATACGCACCGCGGATGTCATTCATATTAAGGATCAAGACCATTCGCTGTATCTCGACTATGTACAAAAAGGAAAACTGCATAATTATAAACCGGCGGATATAATTAAGCACATTGATCCCAAGTATTGCCGGTATGCAATGCCGTTTTTTATGGAATTAACCGAATGGTTTTACAACGATGAAGCGTATCCCGACGGACCGCCGATTACAAGTTGGTGGGATTTAACAAAACCCGAATGGAACGGCAGAGTACTGCTTATCAATCCTCTGGATAATCATTCTCATATGTGTATCTATGCGGGAATTGTACTGAATGCAGATGCGTTTGCCGACGATTACAAGCGCGTGTTCGGCGAAGAAATTACGCTTCACGGCACTGAAAACGCCGGCTATGAATTCCTTAAACGCTTTATGGAAAACGACCCGGTGTTTATCGGTTCAAATGCCGAACTTGCCGAAGCCGTCGGAATTAGAGGACAGGAACATCCTCCCGTTGCGTTCGCCGCGTCTTCGCGGATGCGCGACCGTGCCGACAAAGGCTATGCGCTGCAGGTGATTCCGCAAATTACCCCGAATACCGGCTTGGCAGGTTTGAATACATTGTACATTGTAAATGAAGCGCCGCATCCTGCCGGCGCAAAGCTTTTAATCCGTTATCTTATGGGCGAGGCGGACGGAAAAGGTGAAGGCTTTAAACCGTTCAACACAATCGGCGGTTGGCCCCTGAGAGATGACATAACGCCGGTCGATCCGCTGCCTCTTTCCGACATCAATATACCCGATCTTGACAGAACGGAAATCTACCATAAGCTTCGGGACGTCAGCGATTTTTGGCTTTCATTACAAGGATAGGAGAATAATATGGAAACTATTCAAAGGTTAAAAATGAAGAAAAAAGCATGTTTGTTTTTTATGATATTGTCATCCGTGTTGATTTTTGCTTTCGGTAATGAGGCTGCGGGAACCAAAAAAGATTATCCTTTGTACGATATGTACTTGGGATCTAAAATCCCGTATCCGGGGCCGGGTAAAGCCGAATTAACGCCCATACCGGAAGGTTATGAAGCAAATTTTATTTATTGGGTGAACCGACACGGGTCCAGAAATCTGTCCAGCTTTAAGTATGACAAAGCTTGGCTGGAATTGCTTGTCTTTGCCGAATCGGAAGGGCAATTAACGAAAAAAGGTAAAGTTCTGCTGAAAGAAATTCAAAAAATCGTCGAACACGAAAAAGGTCGCTACGGATTATTGACCGGTTTGGGTAAAAACGAACTTTACAAAATCGGCAAAAGAACAGGGAATTTATATAAAAATTTATTCGGCAGCAATAAACCCTTGTTGGCTGAAGCCACCT
>CAUURR010000263.1:0-2898 GCA_963547555.1 uncultured Treponema sp.
TTCTATAAAATAATCCGTTGTTTTATAATATACAAGTGTCGTATAGATATTATGTACCGTTATAAAAATTATATAATACGTTACAAACTGCTTGTATATCCTGTTTTTGTAATCCGTAATACATAGGCAGCCTCAATAGCCGTTCACTTTCTTTAGTTGTATAAATATCCCGTCCGAAAAAAGAGCCGTATTTTTTTCCCGCCGGAGCGGAGTGTAAAGGAACATAGTGAAAAACAGCCCCTATATCCTTAGATTTTAAAAATTCTATTAATTGCGTACGTTCTTCAATATTTTTAACCTTTATATAAAACATGTGTGCATTGTGTATAGAATCGGAAGGAATAAAGGGCAATTCAATATATCCTTTTTTTTCCAATTCCGTAAGGTTGTTATAATATTCATTCCAACTTGTCAAGCGGTCATTGTTTATCTCATCCGCAATTTCAAGCTGCCCCCATAAGTATGCTGCGTTTAATTCGCTTGGTAAAAAGGATGAGCCGTATTCCAGCCATGTATATTTATCTACCTGACCGCGTAAAAATTGCGAGCGGTTTGTGCCTTTTTCACGGATTATTTCTGCACGTTTTATATATTCGGGATTATTGATTACAATAGCTCCGCCTTCGCCCATACTGTAGTTTTTTGTTTCATGAAAACTGTAACATCCGAAATCGCCGATTGTACCAAGTGCTTTTCCTTTATATGAAGACATAACTCCTTGAGCAGCGTCTTCAACAACAAAAAGATTATATTTTTTTGCAATCTTCATAATAGTATCCATTTCGCATGAAACGCCTGCATAGTGAACGGGCACTATAGCCTTTGTTTTAGAGGTAACGGCTTCTTCAATTTTAGTTTCGTCGATGTTCATCGTATCGGGACGAATATCTACAAAAATAATTTTTGCCCCTCTTTGAACAAAGGCATTTGCCGTCGAGCAAAAAGTATAAGAGGGCATAATAACTTCATCACCTGCTTGTATGTCACATAAAACAGCTGCCATTTCCAAAGCGGAAGTTCCGGAAGTTGTTAGTAGAACTTTTGACGCATTAAATTTTTGCTCCAACCATTGGGAACATTTTTTTGTAAATTCACCGTCACCGCAAATTTTACGGTTTTCTATTGCTTTTTGTATATATGCAATTTCTTTTCCGCTTACAGGCGGAACATTAAAGGGTATCACACCTGTTCTCCTATATACTTCAAATACGCGCCGTATTCGGTTTTGTATCCTTCGGCCGTTTTTAAAAGAGCTGCCTTATCGATCCAACCGTTTCTGTATGCAATTTCTTCTATGCATGAAACATACAAGCCCTGACGTTTTTGAATCGTTGCGATAAAGTTTGCCGCTTCCAACAGCCCGTCGTAAGTACCCGTGTCGAGCCATGCCATACCGCGGCCTAAAAGTTCAACATACAGTTTTTTTTCGGAAAGATAAGCGTTGTTTACCGCAGTTATTTCAATTTCACCGCGTGCCGAGGGTTTTACGTTTTTTGCAATTTTAATTACATCGTTGTCATAAAAGTATAGGCCCGGAACCGCGTAATTACTTTTAGGCTGCGCAGGCTTTTCTTCGATGGACAACACTCGGCCCGTTCCGTCAGCGGCAAATTCGACAACGCCGTATTCTCTCGGATCTTTTACATAGTAGCCGAATATTTTAGCGCCGCCGTTTTCGCTAACGGTACGTGCAGCGTTTTTTAAAGTCGTGCCGAACCCCTGGCCGTAAAAAATATTATCGCCCAACACAAGGGAAACGGAATCGTTACCGATAAACTTTTCGCCGACAATAAAGGCGTCTGCCAACCCGCGCGGTTTACCCTGCACGGCGTATTCAAAAGACATTCCCAATTGTGTACCGTCCGCAAACAATTCTTTAAAAAGCGGTGTGTCGCGTGGAGTCGAGATAATCAGCACTTCGCGTATTCCTGCAAGCATAAGCACCGATAGGGGATAATAAATCATCGGCTTATCGTATAAGGGAAGAATCTGCTTCGATACGGCTTTAGTCAGCGGATACAAACGCGTTCCCGCGCCGCCTGCTAAAATAATACCTTTCATATTTTCTCCTACGACCTGCTGATTTCCAAGCCTTTCGTGTTAAGGCTCATGCCGACAAAACGGGCGCGTTTGTTTATAGGATTTTCTTCGAGCGTGCGGACTATTTTGCACGCGGCATCCGTATCTTTTGCACATATAAGCATATAGCCGCCGCCGCCTGCTCCGGGAAGTTTATAGCCTGCCGTGTAATCTTTAATCAGCGATATGATACGCTCGATTTCGGCAGTGCTTGTTCCGCTGTCGAGTTTTTTGTTCAAGTGCCATGAGCGCAAAACAGCAGCGGCCGCTTTTTCGTAGCTTCCGCTTTGAAAGGCGAGGGCGCTTTCTCGGGCATGCTGTTTTATATCGTACAAAATGTCGAGCGTTTTTTGCTCATTTAAAAACATCGACTTTACTATTTCGGCCAAGATGTTTTTTGCCGTGCGTGTGATTCCCGTATAATACAAAAGCCAACAGGCTGCCGTATCGGGCTCGGTAAAAAGCCTCTCGTTCAGCCAGCCGACGGAAATGTCGTTTTGCATTCCGCCTTCGCTTTCCAAAAGTTTTAAGCCGCCGAACACCGCCCCGTATTGATCCTGCCAGCCCCCGCCGGTCGTCAAAAGTTGTTCCAATACAAGAACGCGGTTTGCCGTTTCATACTTATCCCAATTTAAAGAACAGGCATTTGAAAGCGTTCCCAAAACGGCGGCCGCAAGGACGGAGCTTGTTCCCATACCCGACCCTTTGGGAATCGCGGCTAAAAGACTGATTTCCAAACCGCCGCCCATAGCACCGAGCTGTTCTTCAAGCGATGAAAAATTGTGCGTACAAAAATCCGGGTGGAATCCGCAGAGGCAC
>CAUURR010000264.1:0-2894 GCA_963547555.1 uncultured Treponema sp.
CGGAGAGCAAAAATACGGTGTTGTAGTCGACCGTATCGACAGGGTTGTAGGTATACAAAGCAGTTCCATACAGCCGCCGCACCCGTTGTTCGGCGATATAAATATAAAATATATTTACGGCGTTGTCGAAAATGCCGACCGCTTATATATTTTACTCGATGTCGACCGTATATTCGGCTTAAAGAACGGAGAACGTTACGAGATCGCTCAAGATCTTACGGTATTGCGTACTCAAAGTTTGCCGCCGGAAGCAAAAACGGCAGCCCCTTCGTCAAAAGAAACGTCTGCGGCTGCAAACAGCCCCGCCGCGCAAAGTATGCCGATGCAAAAAAATACTGCGGCATCTTCCTCGGCGAAAGCCGCTTCTGCCGCTCAAGCTGCATCCGCTCCGGCTCAAAGTGCGCAAAATGAACCCGAGTTTTCATTTATTGCCGACGGTCTTGCGTCTTTTAAGAATTTTTATGTTTCGGATATAAATGAAACATGGGCACGAAAACGTTATGCCGACTGGAAAAAAGAAAGAGCGGGAGCGAAATTGCAGATTCTGAATGCGGATGATGCCGACGCTTTTTTAAAGCCCTTTTATTCACGTTGTTCCGCTTCATGGTGGACAAAGGAATATGCGGATGCGGTTTATGCCGCTTTGCCCGATAATCATGCCAAGCAAATACAGGTGTGGAATCCGGGGTGCGGAGGCGGCTATGAAGCCTACTCGCTTGCATGTCTTTTAACTAAACGCTATCCCGATGCAAAAATCCGTATTTATGCACAGGATACGGATTTGCTTGCGGTTTCAAATGCCCCGCTTATGCTTATGAAAAAAACGGAAGCGACTTCATGGTATGAGCCGTTTTTAACACAAACCGCATCCGGAGAATGGACATTTGCACCGCATATAAAAGATTCGATTATGTTTGAATATCACGATTGTATGCATGCAAATCCCATTCCGCAGGTTGATATCGTTTTTTCGAGAGACTTTTTATCTTTTGTTCCCGATTCTTGCAGAGAAAACGTTTTGACGGATTTTTATGAAAAAATACGCGGCAGCGGCTTTGCTCTTGTCGGCGATAATGAAGTTCTTGCAGATCAAAGTAACTGGTTTGAAGTTATGAAAGATTCTGTTATAATTTATTCCAAGCAATAGTTTTTAGGAGGACAAATTGCGTGTAGAGTACATCAATCCTTTTGTCGAAACGGCGTACAGCATTTTAACGGAAGTATTAAACGGTCCGGTAAAACGTGGGGATTTATACCTTAAGTCAACATCGATGCCGGTTATGGGTGTCGTTGCCCTGGTCGGTCTTGCAGGCGATGTTGAAGGACGTGTTCTGTTCGATATGAAGATGGATACGGCTTTGCGGGTTGCTTCACGTATGAATATGGAGGAATTACCGGCTTTTGATGATTTGGCAAAGGCAACCATTACCGAATTGGCGAATCTTATTACTGCGCAGGCGGTTACAAAACTGCATGATTTGGGCTTTAAATTCGATTTAACGCCTCCGGCTCTGTTTACCGGTGAAAAAATGGAGATTTCAACTCACGAAGTTGAAGCTTTGATTGTCCCGATGATTACAGAGCAGGGAACTATAGAAATTAATGTCGCCATCCGTGAAAAAAACTGAGCTGACTGAAGGAGATAAGACGATATGAAAACAAAACAGGATTTTCCGTCAATAAATGAACGACCGCCGGAGGGAATTAAAGATGACGGATCAAAGGTACGGGTTCTCGTTGTAGACGACTCCATGTTTGTTGCCAAACAGTTGGGACAAATCTTAACGAGCGAAGGTTATGAAGTGGTCGCCACGGCAGGTGACGGTCAAGAGGGTGTTGAAAAATATAAAGAATTGTGTCCGAACGTTGATGTTGTGACGATGGACATTACAATGCCCAAAATGGACGGTATCACCGCTCTCGAACAGATTATGGCCTTTGATAAAAATGCCCGTGTCGTTATGATCAGTGCTTTGGGCAAGGAAGAACTTGTAAAAAAATCGCTTCTTTTAGGTGCTAAAAACTATATTGTAAAACCGCTTGACCGCAAAAAGGTTTTGGAGCGTATAGCTGCATCCATAAAATAAGATGTTTTAGAGCCCGCTATAAGCTTCCAGTGTAAGTTTATAGCGGCCTTTTTTTGCCTTGACCAGCATTTCGCAGCCGGACTCGTTCTTTTCCAGGATGTGTTTTATTTTGTATATGTATGTATACAATGTCTTGGTATTGCCGTCTGTTTGCTGTCCCCACAGTTCTTTGCACATCTCTTCCAATGACAGTTCTTCTTCGGCCCGTTTTTTAAGTAAAGTGTACAGTTTTTTTTCTACAGGGGTAAACCCTTGCGGATCTTTATCGATAACGTCTATTTTTTTAATAACGGCGTTTAGGATTGTCTTTACCGTATTGCCGGTTTGAACAGTACAGGACGCACTTTTGAAAAGAGGGATTTTTAAGGAATCCGCATTCAGTTTGTCATATAAAAAAATTAAAAAGTCGAACTTTTCTAAAAAAATACTGCCGCGCAGATAGAAGCTTACTTCCTGCCGTGTATAAGAAGAGGGAAAAAAATCCTTATCAAGAATTATGCACTGGGGAACCTGATTTTTTATTTCCCGAAATAAACAGCTTAGGCTGTCTACCGTTTTGCAATAACACCCGGATTGCAAAAATACATAATGCAACAGGTTTTTTATAACCTTGTTTGCAGTCAATATAAGGATGTGCATGAGCGCCCTCGTAGTATGTTTTTGCAAAATACAAAAACATACTGTCGAAAGTTAATTAGGCGCGGCCGCCCGCTTGACTAAACCCCCACTGTATGGTATAGTTTCAAATCTGCGGGCGATTAGCTCAGCTGGTTAGAGTACTACCTTGACATGGTAGGGGTCACTGGT
>CAUURR010000265.1:0-2865 GCA_963547555.1 uncultured Treponema sp.
CCGTAAAAGCGCTTAAAGCAAAAGGAACGGCAAAGCTGTGTGTTACGTCCAAAGTATAATAGTCGCCGTCATCAATTTTATAGTAAACATGAGCTATCGCATCATCGTCATAGGCAATTCCGGACAGCGTAAAATCTTTAACAATTATTTCATCTTCAAACGGCAGATGAATTTCGACTACCGGGGCATCGGCACCGTTGTCTATTTGAAAACCGTAACTATCTATGGTACGTACATTACCGACGGCATCGGTAAAGCGGAATAACATTTTTTCGCTTATCGGCTCTGCGGCACTTCCGATAACGATATGGGGTAACGAATTATAATCAAATTCCTGCCATGCTGAAGATTCTGCGGAAGCCTTGTACTCCGCTTTTACCGTATTGAAACGTTCCGTAACTTTAAAAGCTGCGGTTACCGAACCGTTTACGTTTTCTCCGGAAGGAGGAGATATCATCCGTACTTCGGGAGCTTGCGTATCTTTTACAAAAATACGGTATGCACTATATTTTTGCCCCGCTTTATCGGCAGCGCTCACTTCAAGGCGTAAAACTCCGTCCGGAAAAGAAGATATATCCGCCGTTTGCTTAAAAGACGTTTCAAGACTTCCTTCAAGAAGAGCTTCGGGACCGTCGGAATACAGCGCGTAAGAAAGAGATTGCAGCTCCGTGTCATCGCTTGCCGTACCGAAAAAAGAAAGACTTTCGGTAACAAAAACGGGCTCCTGTGCCTGCTCGATTTTAATAACCGGCACCTGATTGTCCGCCAAAAGGTTAAGAGGAGCTGTCTCGGTTTCCGCGCCCGTATCGTCCGTAATTTTTATGCGGACATCTTTATATATACCGCTTTTAAGTGCAGTAAGCTTTATGATATTGCCTTCAACCTGACAGGATATATCTTCAGATGCGGTAAGTTCCGCATTACTTATAAGCGCCTTGTTCCCCGAATAGTAAAAACCGATTAAAGGCGTATTTTCGTCAATCAGCGCAAAATCATCGCCTGCGGAGTTGTTTTGTGCCCATACAAAGCGAGTTTCTTCGGTTGACTGTTCCGTTTGAGCGGCGGAAAACACCGCGGCAAGAAGGGTTTGCGTTGTTGTGCGGCCGGCCGTGTCGGATGCGGCAACAGATACGGTATATAATCCGGACGGCATTTTTTCGGTTATGCCTGTTTTTAAAACATATTCGCTTTGTCCCGCTCTTATCTCAACAGGAGTTTCCGCCCCACCGTTGATGCTCCAAGTCAACTGCTGTAAGCCCGCTTCCGCCTTGATACGGATTGCCGTGGATACTTTACTACCGGCAGTGACGGCGGGAATAATGTGTTCTCCGTTTTCAAAAGTTATCGAAGGAGCTTTTCCGTTTGCATAAAATTTGACCGACTTTGCAGCTCCCGCCACACCGGCACGGCTTACGGCATATACAGTAAGAGTATGATTTCCCGCAGAAAGATCTTCAAGCATAAAACCGAATGCTCCCGAAACAACCGCGGCACTTTTTTCTTCCTGTTTATCTACACGATAGCGAACTTCATCTACCGGTACTTCACCGTAACACAAGCCCGAAACAAAGATATTATCCGCATCAAGCTTTATATCATTAAGCGGCGTTTTAAGTTCCGTAACGGGTTTATCTTTATTTTTATCTATTAAAACCTTTTTTTTCTGATGAACGATGTTTCCCGCAACGTCTTCTGCGATAATTTCAATAACAGCCGAATTGGTATTCACTTTACTGAAATCGAATTCTTTTACCCAATACTGATTTCCGGGTAAAACGGGAATATCGCCGCTTTCTTTACCGCAGACCCATTTGATTGACGCAAGGCCGGTACCGTCAACAGCTTTTCCTGCAATGGAAAAAATGCTCGGGAACGTTTCGTTATCGTCGTCAGGGTATATAAAAGAAATGGACGGAGGAACATTATCTACAAAAAACAAAAAGGTATAGATACCGACAGAGCCCTGTTTATCTACAGCTTTAAACCAGCAGACATTCGGACCGTCGGATATTTTAGTCGTATCGATATCAATCTTAAATCTTGAAACGCCTTCTTTTTTATTATGGGAAAGACCTATATCCTGAAAGGTGTTACCGCCGTCAAGCGAATATGAAAGACGATCTATACCGTTACCGTCTTCAACCGTACCTTCAAATTTGATTTTACCGGAAACAAGAACCCCTGTTTCCGTATTTGTAATATTTGTTAAAGGCTGTTTTTGATCCAGATAAAAAAATGTTTTTACGGGCTTTCCCCTGACTCCGTTTATATCGATTGCAACGGCTTGAACGGTATGAATTCCCTCTTCCATATCCGCTGTGGATAAAGAGTACGACCAAAATTCTTTACCGGAAGCCGTATATACATCGGTTCCGCCGTCAACAGTCAATTCCACACCGGCAACGCCGTCATCGTCTATTGAAACACCGATAATATCAACGGTTCCCGTAATCCGCGAACCTTCAACCGGAAAAGCGATATGGTTCACCGGTAAATCGGAATCGGGATCTATAAAGAGATTAAAAGGACCTACATACTCGACATTCCCGGCGATATCCTGCGCGGTTATAAGAATATTGTATTTTCCCTTTTTTTTGGAAGAAATATCGACTTTTTCCTGCCAACTTTTCATTGAATCGATATTGATGGTATCAATATCTTTTGAACCTGCGGCAAAAACAAAAACGGCTGCACACAGAAATAAAAAACATAAACCCGTTTTTACACAAAAATCTTTTCTCACTCGAATACTCCTCCAGAGTCAAATCGGCATATTATTAAAAAAACTTTAACACTACCTGAAATTACCGTTATTTTCAAAAAAATTGAAATAGCGTAATATATATTATAACATAAATCCGTAAA
>CAUURR010000266.1:0-2855 GCA_963547555.1 uncultured Treponema sp.
GGAGTCAGCTTTGCTGTTACTCTTTTTACCCTTCCGCTATACAATATTGCGGAAAAGTGGCAGCAAAAAGAACGCGATATCAGGCTTGATATGCAGCCGAAAATCGATAAAATTAAAGCGGTTTTTAAAGGCGATGAACGATATATGATACTTTCGGCATACTACCGTCAGCAGCATTATCATCCGGTGTTCGCCTTAAGAAGTTCTTTAAGTCTATTGATCCAAGTTCCTTTTTTTATTGCCGCCTATCATTTTTTATCGGAACTGACTTCTTTACAGGGCGTATCTTTTTACGGAATAAAAGATTTGAGTAAACCGGACGTGCTCTTAGCGGTAGGCCCTTTACATTTAAATCTTTTACCGATACTCATGACACTTATAAATATAACAGCCGGCATTGTATATACAAGAGGCTTTCCGCGTAAAGAAAAAATACAGCTGTATGCAATGGCCCTTTTATTTTTAATTCTTCTATATAACTCGCCGGCAGGGCTTGTATTGTATTGGACACTGAATAATATATTTTCGCTGATAAAACATTGTTTAAACAAAACAAAACATCCCAGTCGGGCTTTTTATATTCTTTGCGCTGCATTGTCTTTACTCGCTGCAGCCTCTATTGTTTTTTTATCGGAAAAAACACCGATAAAAAAAGAGGTAGTAACCTCTGCTGCGTTGTTCATAACGATGCTGCCGTTAATAATACGCTTTATCAAATGTATCGGTTCCACTTTTTTATCCGCATTGGAAAATCACCCCAAAAAAAGAACGGCTCTGTTTATCGGTTGCATGTGCGCATTCTTTTTACTGAGCGGTTTTTTTGTGCCGTCCGCACTCGTTTCCACATCTCCACAAGAATTTTCTTTTATCGACAGTTATACCAATCCTCTGCAATTAATGCTGTTTCCGCTCATACAAGCAGCCGGCTTTTTTTTGCTGTGGGGGATTTTGCCGTATGCGCTTTTTTCCGACAAAGTAAAAACCGTGCTGACATACACGGCAACAGTTTTTTTATTTTGGACACTGATAAATGTTTTTATTTTTACGGGAAACTACGGTACTGTTTTATCCAATTTACACTTTACCTCCGGCATTTTAAGAATGCCCCCTATACACCTGCTGCTTATCGATGCCGCACTTTTTATACTGTGCACCATACTGATTTTAGTGTTGTTTAAATATGTACCGTTTAAATTCACTATTCCGATTCTTGCCGTATTGAATTTTTCACTTTTATTCTCAGGTATATACAATTACGGTAAAATCGAAAAAGCGTATACGGCATTATATGCTGCAACGGCGCACAAAGCAACCAGTGTTGCAAAATCTTCCGGCGTGATAGCCCCTGTATTCCATCTTTCAAAAGAAAAAAAGAATGTTGTCGTGCTGATGATTGACCGCGCTATAAGTTCTTTTGTTCCGCGTATTTTTGATGAGCTTCCCGAAACCGCCTCACAGTTTAAAGGTTTTGTATGGTATCCTAATACGGTAAGCGCAAACGGTCATACAATGATGGGTTCTCCGCCCTTGTACGGCGGTTATGAATACACGCCTGAAAAAATAAACGCGCGAAGCGATGAAGCTTTGGTAAAAAAACACAACGAAGCGCTGTGCGTTATGCCGCGCCTTTTTGCCGAGCGCGGTTTTAATACGGTTGTTACAGACGCATCATGGGCAAATTACAGCTGGATACCGGATAACAGTATATTTTCGCAATGGCAAAATATTACAGCACGTAATTTAAACGGCGTATATACGTATTTATGGAATAAAGAAAACGATATTGTTTTAGTAAAACAAAGCAGTATCTTAAAACGAAATTTTATCTTTTTTTCTTTTTTTAGAATGTTTCCGCCATCGTTGCGCGGCGGCTTATACGATGACGGTAAATGGTGGAACCCTGAAGCCGGTAATTCAGGGCTTGAAAATATTATCAATTTATATTCCGTTCTGGATTACCTTCCTCAATTAACCGATTTTACTTCGGATGCAAACACGTTTTCCTGCATCGTAAATGAACTGACGCACGAAAACGAATACTTTCAATACCCCGAGTACAAACCGGCAGCAAAAATTACCGATACGGGCAACAATCCGTTTTCAAATACGTTACAGCATCAAATATACCATGTAAATGCCGCCGCATTAAAACTTCTCGGAAAGTGGTTTGAGTATTTACAGCGAAACGGCGTATATGACAATACTAAAATCATCATCGTGTCCGATCACGGAGCAGATGAGTGTTTCCCTGCATTTGAGCATTTTCCGCCTATGGGTCATCTATATCCGGCGCAAGCCAATGCTTTTCTTATGGTAAAAGATTTTAATGCCGATTTTCTGCTTAAAACCGACATGACTTTTATGACCAACGCCGACGTTCCTTTTTTAGCCGCGCAAGGCAGTATTGAAAATCCGATCAATCCGTTTACGCAACAGCCCATCAGCGGCGGCGGGAAAAAAGACGGTTTTGTTTTTTATGTAACTCACCGTTTTGTTCCCGAAGCCCATAATAAGAACAGTTTTATTTTAGATGATGAAGCATGGCATGTACAAGACAATATATTTGCCCCTGAAAATTGGAGTCAGGTAAAATGATTAATTTATATCCTCTCTATATTGACCCGGGAACGGGCAGCATGCTGTTTTCGGTATTATTGGGTCTTTCTGCAACGTTATATTTTGTCGGTAAAGCAGCTCTTATCAAGCTCAAATTTTTAATCGGCGGGAAGAAGAATATGCAAACGGCATCGGCAAATGCGAGCATCGTTCTTTTTTGCGCAGGACCTCAATACATAAATGTGTTTTTACCGGTACTTGAAGCGTGTGAAAAGCAAAAACTTCCGGTAATGTATTAC
>CAUURR010000267.1:0-2852 GCA_963547555.1 uncultured Treponema sp.
GCGTTTTAAAAGAGCGCCCCGACTTTAAAGTCATCATATCGTCGGCGACGATGAACGCCGAAGCCTTTTCCGCCTATTTTAACGATTGTCCGATTGTAACAATCAATACAATCACCTACCCCGTTACGATTGTCTACGACCCGCCTGCAATTCCCGCAAGTACGGCTTCTTTAAGCGCGTCCGATGCCCTCTTGGCAAAAATTGAAGAAACCATCGAGCGCGTTTTGGACAGTAAATACGAAGGCGGGATCCTGTGCTTTTTGCCCGGTGAAAAAATCATCAAAGACTGTATCCGAAGACTGAGCCACTCATCCTTTTCGCGGCGCATTTTTTTGATTCCCCTATACGGCAGACTTGCAAAAGAAGAGCAGGAACGCGTTTTTATGAATCCGCCTTTCGGCCGCAAAAAGGTTATCGTTTCGACAAACATCGCCGAAACAAGCGTAACCATTCCCGGCATTACAACCGTCATAGACAGCGGCTTGGCAAAACTGAACTATTATAATCCGCGTACCTTTACCTCAAGCTTAAATGAAACCCTCGTATCGAAAGCGTCCTGCAATCAGCGTAAGGGACGCGCCGGGCGTACACACAGCGGCGTATGCTACCGCCTGTATCCGCGAAAAGATTTTGAAAACCGCAGCCTCTACACGATGGAAGAAATATACCGCACCGACTTATGCGAAGTGGTGCTTCGCATGGCCGAACTCGGCATACGCGATTTTGAACAATTTGAATTTATTTCGCCGCCCGGGCGTGAAGGGCTTATCGGCGGTGTGGAAACGCTTAATATGCTCGGCGCATTGGAAAAAGACAACAGTCTTTCTAAAATCGGAGAACTGATGGCGGCCTTTCCGCTTATGCCGCGCCAAAGCCGCATCATCGTCGAAGCGATTTTGCGTTATCCCGATGTTATAGAAGAAGTGCTTATCGGTGCCGCGTTTTTGTCGGCACATTCGCCCTTTATGCTTCCGCCCGGAGAAGAAAGCGATGCCCGGCGCGCCCATCACGAGTTCCGCGATATGCGGGGCGACTTTATATCTTATGTAAATATATTCAAACGGTACTGCGAAGCAAAAAACAAAACCCGCTTTTGCCAAAAAAGTTATCTCGACGAACGCGTCATGGCCGAAATCGTAAATATAAAAGAGCAGCTGGAACAAATAGTCGGCTCTTTAGGTATTCCCGTTACAGGCGGCGGTCATCCTGACGACTATTTAACCTGTATAGCAGCAGGTATGATTCAGTTTGTGTGTATACGCGAAAAAAAAGAAAGCTATCAAAGTTTAACCGCCGAACACATTCAAATACATCCGGGTTCCTGTATGTTCCGCGCCGATCCCCTCTACATCGTTGCCGGAGAAATCGTGCGTACTTCCCGTATGTTCGCCCTGTCGGTTTCTCCGCTTACAAAAAACATTTTATCGCGCCTCGATGAGGGTATGGCCGACCGCCTCGCGGCAATGATGGGGAAAAGTTCTCGATCCGGCATTAAAAATAAAGCCGAAAGCGGCGACCGTGAAAAAGCGGCGGCAAAAAACCGCAGCGGCAATGAAAAAGATAGGGCCGATAAACAAGTACGGCTTCGCAAAAAAAAGTGCTTATCCGACAGTGCAGACACTGCAAGCGCAAATGCCCAAAGCGTAAACGTTGAAAGTGTCATGATAGGCGGCATAGCCTTTGCCGTTGAAAAAATCAAGGGTAAAAAACACCTTATTATGCCCTACTCTCTTTTACAAAAAGCCGCCCATGCCGATGAAGATCCGGGACGCCTTGCTCAGGCGGGGAAATTGCGCGTCAAAGTCGAATACGGAAAACACTCCCTCTTAACGGGTGAACGCTTAAGCCTTGCACTGCGGATTGTAAAAGAAACGGATTTACATCCGCTCGGCGAAACCGAATGGGAGCGCACACTGAACCTGACCATTACAGAAGAAGCCGAAAAACTCATTGCCGCCCTGCCGGTAATCCTTCGCACCGCACCCGTAAAAAAGGGCGGAAAAGAAATCGGCTTTATCGGCCTGTGTACCGACGGCAAAGGCACCTATTGGTTTAAAGTATCAAAGAATTTCGGCAGTGCCTTAAACACAAGCCTTTCGAGTTTGGAAGTGCTTATAGACGAAGCTCCCGATTCGATGAATGAATCCGATAAGGCGGCACTGAACAGACTCTACCGCAAACTCAATGATTTATATGAATAGCAGGTCACAGGCAACGGCTGCCGCCTATTTTTTCGTCTATTGACTATTTTATTTACATGGGATAATCTTAAAGAGGAGTTTGGATTATCCCATGGATTTTAAAAGAAAAAAAAACGCGTTTTTACAGCGGCATGCAGACAAAACAATAAAAAGACTCTCCGCTTCATATCCTGCGGTACTCGTAACGGGAGCTCGGCAAACAGGGAAAACAACCCTCTTAAAAAAAATAACGGATACCGAAGCCGTTCCGTATCTTACCTTTGATGATCCCACAGAGGAACTGTCCGCAACAACCGATCCTAATTTTTTTTTGATATTTCATCCTCATCCCGTTATGTTTGATGAAATTCAATATGTTCCCGAGTTGTTCCGCTATTTGAAAATCGAAATCGATAAAAAGCGCCGTAACGGAATGTACTACCTTACCGGTAGTCAGCAATTCAAACTTATGGAAACGGCAACGGAAAGTCTTTCGGGAAGAATAGGTATTGAGCAGCTCTATCCCCTTTCCGCCCGCGAAATCAGGCGGGATACATTTTCGGACAGTTTTATTCCCACAAAGAAATATCTCCTTGGAAGAAGCAACTCTTTTGCGGCATATAAATTTTCAATTCATAAAACATGGCAATCGATTTATGCGGGCGGTTATCC
>CAUURR010000268.1:0-2849 GCA_963547555.1 uncultured Treponema sp.
TTTGCATTTGCCGCAGATCCCGTAGAGGGATATTGGGTCAGTATTAACGAAGAAGGCAAACTGACTGCAGGATGGCAAATTTATGAAAAAGACGGCGTATTATACGGAAAGATTCTTGCCGCTGCGGGCAAAACGCGCGATACGATTGCCACCGCCGTAAAAGAATCCTACAAGGACTTTCCCGTCGAAGGTGCCGTGAACAAAATGACTGTAGTAGGTACTCCCTGGATTTGGGGCCTAACCAAAAAAAGCGCCGGTCAATGGGCGGGCGGAAACATTATCGACCCTGCCGACGGTAAAGTATATAAGTGTAAAATCACTTTCCGTGCCGCCGACGGAAAAAAGTTCAAAGAAGATACGCTCGAAATGCGCGGCGAAATCGGTATGGGAATCGGAAGAAGTCAGTTTTGGAAAAGATCGACTCCTGAAGCCATAGACCAAATTCAATAATCAACAACCCCGACGCAGAGCGGTGCCGAAAACGGCAGGTATAAAACCCTCTGCACGAATAAAGCGGGCTGCCTAAAAACCGAAATATTCGGGCAGCCCGACAAATGTACAGCCGAGAAATCTGCTCGCTAAAATTGACGAATCGGCAATAAAAGTGTATTCTATAGATATGGACGAAAAAACACATAATCAACACAATGCACTTGAAAACGGCTGTGCATCCTCTTCTCAATCGGGATGTGGAGGATGTACAAAAAGTTGTTCTTCCCACAAAGAAGAAACTCCCTCACATGAAAAACATTCACCCCGCACGCATACCGATTTAAGCGCCGCTCCCCATCCGAAGTCAAAAATCAAAAAGGTTATCGGCGTGGTAAGCGGGAAAGGCGGCGTCGGAAAATCACTTGTTACCTCTCTTTTGGCTTGTGCCGCACAAAAAAAAGGCTTACGCGCTGCGGTACTTGATGCCGATATTACGGGGCCTTCAATCCCCAAGGTTTTCGGTTTACACGGCAAGGCGATGGGAAACGAAAACGGCATATATCCCGTAGTTACCGACGGGGGGATTCAGGTTATGTCCATCAATTTTTTGCTGGAAAACGAAACCGACCCCGTTCTTTGGCGCGGACCGGTGATTGCCGGAGCCGTCAAACAGTTTTGGTCCGATGTTATTTGGGAAGACGTGGATTGTATGTTTGTGGATATGCCTCCGGGAACGGGGGACGTTCCCCTTACGGTTTTTCAATCGCTGGCGGTAGACGGGATTGTGGTTGTTGCAAGTCCGCAGGAACTGGTCGGTATGATTGTCGAAAAGGCTGTAAAGATGGCGGATATGATGCATATTCCCGTTTTTGCCCTTGTAGAAAATATGAGCTATATTGAATGCCCCGACTGCAAAACCAAAATAGAAGTTTTCGGTAAAAGTCATGCGGAAGAATTGGCGGCCAAGCACAATATTCCGCGCGTTATAAAGCTGCCTTTGAATCCTCAAATAGCTTCGGCCTGCGATGCGGGCGCAATCGAAAAAATTTAGCGCAGCGAATTCGATGAGCTTATAAAAACTTTGGTGTAAAAAACGACGGCATACATAAAAACGGCGTATCCTGAAAAGAAAGGATACGCCGTTTTCTCTCTATAAATACTTGTTAAAAATTAATTATTAAAAATTATTTCATTGAAAATGTTTTCGTACAACTCCTGTTTACCCGAAGCGGGGTGCAAATTGTCGTAGGATTGCGCCAATGATGCAAGCGTTTCGAGTGTCATCTTACCCGAAGCAAAGTCGGCACCCTCTCCGCTTTCAAAAGATGCATAGCGCTCTTTAAGCATGGCAGCGATTCTACCGTCTTCTATGAGGGCGGCGGCTTTTTCCAAGCCGAGGGCAAACATATCCATACCGCCTATGTGAGCAATAAATAAATCCTGCGGGTCGGTTGAGTTTCTTCTGCGCTTTGCATCGAAGTTTAAGCCGCCCGTTTTAAAGCCTCCCATACGCAAAACAGCCATCATAGCCGTGGTCGTTTCGTATATGCTTGAAGGGAATTGATCCGTGTCCCAGCCGTTTCGGCTGTCGCCGCGGTTTGCGTCAATCGAACCGAGCATTCCCGCATCGGCGCATACGGTCAGTTCATGGTAAAAGTCGTGTCCTGCAAGCTCGGCATGATTTGCTTCTATATTCAGCTTAAAGTCTTTTTCCAAACCGTAAGTGCGCAAAAAGCCCATGACCGTTTCGGCATCGAAGTCGTATTGATGTTTTGTCGGCTCCATCGGTTTCGGCTCGATATAAAAACAGCCGGTAAAGCCCTGCTTACGTGCATAGTCGCGTGCCATAATTAAAAAACGGGCAAGGTGTTCTTTTTCGGCTTTCATGTCGGTATTCAACAGCGACATATAGCCTTCGCGTCCTCCCCAAAAGGTGTAGCCTTGTCCGCCGAGTTTTATCGTCGCGTCTATGGCGCATTTTACCTGGGCTGCGGCATGGGCTACAATGTCGAACTGCGGATTGGTTGCAGCCCCGTTCATAAAGCGCGGATTGCTGAATACGTTTGCGGTTCCCCATAAAAGCTTTATGCCGGTTGCTTTTTGCCGTTCATATAAACCGTCGGTAATCTTTATAAGATTTTTTTCGCTTTCGGCAGGACTTTTCCCTTCGGGGCTGATGTCCCTGTCGTGCCAGCAGTAGTACGGCGCGCCGATTTTGGTGATAAACTCAAAGGCTGCATCGGCTTTGTTTTCGGCATTGGTCATCGCATCCGTACTGCTGTTCCACGGGAATTGTATTGTGCCCGCTCCGAAAGGGTCGGAACCTTCGGCACAAAAAGAATGCCAATAAGCGATTGCAAAACGCAAATGCTCTTTCATGCTTTTGCCTAAGATGATTTTATTTTCATCGTAGTATT
>CAUURR010000269.1:0-2813 GCA_963547555.1 uncultured Treponema sp.
TAAAACATATCGTATGATGATATTTTTATTCCTAATAAAAACCACTTCGACACGGCTCCCTGCACCGACAAGGATAGAGCCGCAGTATGATCAACCAATGGAGGAACAATATTATGCAATTTATAAAAGTCGGTAAGCTTTAATAAATAGGCACAATCAAAAACAACCGAAACAACATCTTTTTTCCCGGTACGAATCACCGAACCGAACACGAGATTATTTTCAACACAGTTGCCTATCAAAAAATTCATGTTATAACAGCCCCTAAGTCCCAAAGAAAACCCCGGTATTTTTAGAGGCCAATAGATACCGTCAACGAAAGAACTTATTGTCCCGGTAACATTCTTTAATCCTGCTGAAGCATGGACTTTCGGCGAAAAAAAATCATACCTGTTTATATCCGAAAAAACGGGATCTTCCATGCCCTTGATAAAATCAAGCTGAATTTCATGCGACAACTTATGATACGGTTCTTCATCGGATCGGGCATGCAACGTCAATATGCAACATAAAAAAACGGTGTATATAAAACTTCTTTTCATGAACACAAATTTATAGCATATTTTTATCGGCTGTACAAGCACCGCAGCTGTTGTGTTATAACCACAGCCGCATCTCCAGCCCCGGTTAGGCCGATTCACCCGCCATATCTTTTTCCCGCTCCGTATCCGGCTCTTCGGTCTTAACCGTTTTTACACCGAACACAAAATAGATCACATGGCAAAGCCATACAACTGCAAGTACAATCCGGGCAACGGGAACCCGTTTCATCATAAAAAAACCTGTTCCGAATACCAACGTTAAGGAAACAAGAATCGAAATTTTGGTTGTCCATTTCATTGCTTTTCGTTCCACATAACTTTGAAAATGTTTTTTATACAGATTTGTCCCTACAAACCAATCGCGAAGCCGTTTTGAACTTTTGGTAAAACAAAAAAGAGTTGCCAAAAAAAACGGAAAACTCGGAAGAAAGGGTAAAACCGCACCGACGGAACCGAGAGCAAAAAAAATAAAACCTGCTGTAATCCATAAAAAACGAATAGGATTTTTCATTTACACTCCTTAAAAACCGAACGCCGCGATTTATACGACTTTCAGCTTATATTTTTTAACTATTCTGCATATCTTTTCTCATTTTAAAAATATCATGCGCAATATTCAGCGTGGACATACGGTGCGATACAATCACCAGCGTTTTGTCTTTCGATTTTTCTTTGAGCGACTTTAAAATAATGCCCTCATTTAAAGAATCGAGATTGCTTGTCGGTTCGTCTAAAAGCATAAGCGGAGCATCGTGTAAAAAGGCACGCGCAAGACCGATGCGCTGTTTTTCTCCTCCCGACAAGGTACTACCCAGTTCTCCGACCGGCGTATCGTAACCGTTCGGCAATGTCATAATAAAATCATGCAGCGAAGCTTTTTTGGCCGCCTCGATTATTTCTTCGCGCGATGCATTCCGTTTACCGATTGCGATATTGTTTGCAATCGTGTCGCGGAACAGCACCGTTTCCTGCGTTACATAGGACTGCATAGTGCGCAAAACACCCGTATCGATTTCCCGTATGTTTTTTCCGGACAGGGTAATACTTCCCGCCTGTACATCCCAAAAGCGCATCAGCAGTTTGAGCAGGGTTGATTTACCGCAGCCGGAGCGGCCGTGAATACCGAGAATCTTTTTTGCGGGAATTGTAAGCGAAAAATCGCTTAATATATTTTCGCCGCCGTAAGAAAAATCGACTTTGGAAACGTCCATATCTTTAAGCAAAACGGTTTCCCCGTTACGGACTTCTTCCACAGCAGGATTTTCGGCAAGCAGGTTTAAAACACGCTCACCGCTTGCAAGGGTTTGCATTAAATTATTTGAAAGATTTGACAGCGCTACAACCGGCCCGAAAGAACTCATCAATGTAACAACCGCCAATACAAGATTTTCAAACGATGATGTTCCGTTTATAAAAGAGCGGAGCATAATATAAAAAAGCAAAACATCAAACCCGATAATGATGAGATTTGTAACCGCACGCTGATAAGACTCAAGACTTGCAAGCCGCTTTTGCATACCCGTAAGATGCGCCGAGCGCGTTTTTAATTCCTGTGTCCGCTTTGTACCGCAGCCGTATTGAATCGTTTCATCCAAACCGCGAAGCGAATCGAGAACAAAACTGCTCAAATCGCCGATGGCATTGCGGAATTCCAAACCGCCGGAACCTCCCAGCCGTGCATTTATCAGAGGAATAAGCACGCCAACCGTTATATAGGCACTTAAAGCGATTATACCCGCGGCGGTATTTTGAAGCCAAATAAAAACCGTCGTACAGGCAGAAACAATGAGAGCAATCGCAATCGGCGAAATCGTATGCGCATAAAAAACTTCAAGCAATTCAATATCGGTTGTAATAATCGAAATCAAATTCCCCTTGTCTTTACCGTCGAGTTTGGCGGGACAAAGTTCACGCAGTTTTATAAAGATTTTATGCCGGATAACCGCAAGCAGTTTAAAAGCGATAAAATGGTTGCAGTATTGCTCGCCGTAGTGAAGCACCCCGCGTAATACCGCGGCTGCGACCAACAAAAAAGGCAAAATCTTCAGCGGAATCATTACAGCTTCGGGATTTGCAATGTGCAAAATGCCGGCACCTGCCAGCACCGTTACCGAAATCGCACACAGATGCCCGATACTGCCCAGCACAATCGCAAAAAACATAACCGGAAGTAAGGTCCGTATAAGCACAATTAAGCGGGCCATGATGATAAAACCGTTTTTTCTTTTGGCGGCGTTTTGCAGGTGTTGACTCATTATTTTTCACCCCGTG
>CAUURR010000270.1:0-2786 GCA_963547555.1 uncultured Treponema sp.
AAAACGATCGTGCAATATACGAGAGATAATGCCCAGAATTTATCGAGCATGCCGTTGTTGCTTAAAAACCGGTAGAGAGGAAGAGCGTATGCGACGGGCGGCAGCATAAATGTGAAAACGGCACAGCGAAGAATAAAATCCTTTTTTCCGGGATAACGCGAAAAAACCCACGCTGCGGGAACGGTCGCCGTAAGGGAAATAGAAACCGTAAGAATCGAAGTGCGTAAACTGTTCCGCAATGCGAATAAAAACGCTTCGCCTCGGCTGTTTTTTGTTAAAACAAGAAGGCTCTTAAACGAATCGAATGTCGGTTTTGCGGGTATCCATTTCAGCGGTTTTTCCGTCAAATCAGCAGCTGTGCTTATCGACATAATAACGAGCCAGAGGAACGGAGCTATGATATACACGACCAATGCGATTATTGCCGCATATTCCAAAACGATAACTATGCGTTTTTGTTTCATACATCGCCCCGCGCTGTGTTTTTCGTATATTTTTTCGGAAGTAAAATCCGCAAATACGCGAAAATAAAAATCATAATCAGACATACCATAATTATGGCAAGCGCCGCTCCCGAACCGAGCCGGGAATCGGTAAATGCTTCCTGATATATGAAAATACTTGCGGATCTCGTTTTGTTTGCCGGTCCGCCTTTTGTCATAACATAAATAATATCGAATACTTTAATCGCTTCGATTATGCGCAATACCAGCGCAACTTGAATTGACGGGATGATATGCGGCAAAGTAACCGCAGTAAAGCGCTGCCATGCATTCGTTCCGTCTATAACGGCCGCTTCTATTTGATCTTTGGATAGGGTTTGCAGGGCGGCAAGTACGATCAGCGATACCAATGAAAAATTTTTCCAAAGATCCGCAAACATAATGCAAAACAACGCTTTATTTGCATCGCCGAGCCAGCTGGTATAATTTTTTATTATTTTAAGCTGATACAGCAGCGAATTCATCGCGCCGTATTCGGGGTTGTAAATGAGACGCCACATGATTGCATTTACGACGGTCGGTACCGCCCAAGGGAGAATCAAAAGGCCTCTGACCCATTTTACACCCTTGAGCGGCTGATTCAACAATAAAGCGACCGCCGTACCGAGAAGAATTTCCAAAGTGACGTTCACTAACGCAAAAATACCGGAAACTTTCAACGATGCAAGAAAATCGATATTGCGCAATCCGTTTATAAAATTTTTTAAACCGACCGCATGCCCCTCATTTCCTAAAAGATTGGTATCAGTAAAACTTATGATGAAAGTTTGAACGAGCGGCCAGCCAATGATTAAAATCATCAGGATGAGCATCGGCGTGAGCAAAATATCGGTCTGTCGTATGAGCTTCCGGTTTTTCATACTTACATTCTGCTCATTTCAGCGACGGCTTTGCGCAGCGCTTCCTGTGGACTGAGTTCTCCGTACAGAGCTTTTTGTATATACTGCTGCAAAACGGCGCTGGCTTCCTGATAGCTTGCAACGCTGGGGCGTGCATTCATAATATTAAATGCGATTTTTGCGGTCGCAGCCAGCTCTTCTTTACCGGCGATGATGGCCGGATCGTCATACGACGCCGTCCATACCGGAAGCTGAAGATTCGAATATTTATCCTGAACCTCTTTGCTGCACAGATACAGAATATATTCCAGCGCTTCTTTAGGATGTTTTGTTTTTGAAACGACCGACAGACCCATAGACCCGCTCATTGCCGCGTATTTTTTGCCTCCTTTTATACCGGGGAGGACGGAAATACCGACTTGAGCTTTTGTCAATTTGCTTTCGGCAGGATCGGAAGCCAATGCGTACATATAAAGCCAGTTCATCGTAAAAGCGCAGTCGCCGCTGGAAAAAACTCTGCGAACGTCTTCTTCGAGATATTCCGTAGAATTGGGATTTAAGAGTTTGTCTTTTTTTAACTGTACAAGCAGTTCCAGCGCTTTGACTCCGGTTTTATCGACAATCCAATTGCCGTTTTTATCCTGGTATTCCGCTCCGTACGCTTCCAAAAAATTGGAATATACGCAAATTAAAGCTTCGGCTTGCGCAAGGCTGAATGCGAAAGGATATTCGCAAATACCTTTTGCTTTGATTGCTTTTGCCATTTCGACCATTTCTTCGATCGTTGCGGGTCCTTTTGTATAGCCGGCACGGGCGAGCATATTTTTATTATAAAAAAGATACATGCAGTCCAAAAACCACGGCAGTCCGACAATTTTGCCTTTTTTCGTAGTAAAATTCCAACCGCCGGCAAGGACGCCTTTTTTGTAGGACTCCGGCACTTGTGCGGTAATATCGGATATAATGCCTTTTTGGGCGTATTCGGCATACCAAATATCGTCAACCAATACTGCATCGTAAGGGTTATTTGATCCGTATGCCAACATTGTTTTATTCCGAAGCTCTTCGTAGGGTACGAATTCGGTTTGTACAACGATATTCGGATGTTTTTTCATAAAGTCGGCGGTCATATCGTTGACGTTTTGTTCGGAATAGGCGGCTTGCGCCATGGCGAGAAAGCGGATTTGTATTTTATCCGAAGCTGCTCCGTTTCCGCCGTCCGTACTGCCGACAGCGAAAATATGCGCAACGATACAAGCGCATCCGATAATCATCAAGAATTTTTTCATACCGGTTACCTCCTTTAATTAGGGTACTTTTACCTTTATAAGGATATTATATCCGTCTTTTTTGAGTTGTCAAGTATAAAATATCCATAATTTATCAAATTTTGGATATATAATCCTTTACAAAATATTTTTTCGGATATATAATCCATTTTGTG
>CAUURR010000271.1:0-2770 GCA_963547555.1 uncultured Treponema sp.
ATATAGTTATTCTATAAACTGAAAGCGGTTTTTGACCGCACCAAGGGAGAATGCGAGTATGAAGACAACCCAAAAACATATTACGTTTTTATTCATCCTGATTCCGGTTTTTATTATTATAGGTTGTACAGGTAATATTAAAAACGGTACGTATATCGGATCGGGAAGTGGTTACGGTGGAGCATTACAGGTTGAAGTTTCTTTTGATGGTGGGAGAATTTCCGATTTAGAATTGAAAGAAAACAATGAAACCGAGGAAATTGCCGAAAGAGCGTTTCCAGTAATTAGAAAACGTATTTTGGATGCGAACAATCCGGAAACCGACTGCGTAAGCGGTGCTACGTTTACCAGCTTTGCAGTAAAAACCGCGGTTGCCGATGCTCTCGTTAAAGCCGGCGGTAAGAAAATAGCTGTTTCGCGTAAAACCGGTATGGAAAACCTAGACATCAAAGCCCTGAAAAAAGGCGGAGATCTTAAAACGAAGCTTCTTATCGTAGGTGCGGGCGGCTCGGGATTGACCGCTGCCATTGCCGCAAAGCGTGAAGGTTTGGATGATATACTTGTTATTGAAAAGATGGATATACTCGGCGGTAATGCAAAATTTGACGATAACTTTTTTGATCTTCCGAACAGCGAGGCTATGAAAAAAAACGGGGTTGTCATTTCTAAAGATGAGTTTAAAGAAACGCTTATTGATCACGGGGCGCATGAAAGCGAAGAGCGCATAAACCGTTGGATAGAAGAAGGCTGGGGGCTGGATGCGTGGCTGCGCAATTTAGGTATAAAACTTGATTACAACTGGAATTGGGAAGGCGTGGACGGGCCGATGAGCCATATGCCCTCACGTGATGCTTTTGCCGGAAACTATATTATGACTCGTATGGAAGCACAAGTAAAAAATGCCGGTATAATGACGCTTACCGGTACAAAGATGGTAGATTTAATCTACAGCGATATGGACGAAGTAAAGGGGATTAAAGTTATAGACCGGAATACAAAATATAATATTTACGCCGACGTCGTATTGGTCGCTACCGGAGGTTTTTCCGCAAATCCCGAAAAGTTGAAAAAGTATACACCGGGTGTTGAAGACATAGGACATAGCAATCAAATCGGAGCACAGGGCGATTTTGTTGATATTGCTTTGAATCACGGTATCGCATTCGGTCATATGGATAGTTTGGTAGTTTACCCGACCCTACTTATCCCGCGTCGCGATTTAACAGGCGGATCAAACAGACCGAGCATTTTAGTTAACGATCAAGGAAAACGCTTTATGGATGAAAATATAGGCTTGCTTGAAGACTATGAAGACGGTTTAGCTCGTGTCAATATTTTAAAAGAAAAGACGGGCGGGCAGTCCTATTTTGTATTTGATCAAAGCTATCGTGAAGATGCTGCCATGCCGGAAATTCAAATCAAGCTGGGGTATTTCACCGAAGGGGCAACTGCACGGGAATTGGCGGAAAAACTCGGCTTTAATCCCGACGTATTTTTAGCTGAAATTGAAACTTTTAATAAGGCAGTTGAAGCTGGGAAAGGAGATCCGTTTCTTGCTGAAATAGGAACGGAAAAATTAAATCCGAACGATCGCATGTATGCAACTAAAGTGTTTACCGGTGTGCATATGACAATGGGCGGTGTTGTTGTAGATGAAATCGGAAGAGTAATTGATAACAAAGGTAATATTGTGCCGAATTTGTTTGCCGCAGGAGAAGTAACGGATCAGTCCGGTTTTTTTGTTTGTTCGGTAATTTTCGGTAAGGTTGCCGGTCAGGAAGCCGCAAAGTGTGTTATGGGTAATAAATAGTAGCAACTATTCTATAATGCTTTCGATAAGTTCGCTGCGGCCGAGAAGATAGAAGTTTTCGTAGAGTTTGTGCGAATCGACCCTTTGCGCAACGGCTTCCCTTGTGTACGGGATGCCGCGCAGCGCTTGTTCGGCCGCCGCAATGTTTCCCGATTCGAAAAAATCGCCGAAGATTTTACAGTCTTCGATTATGCCGTTTGCGATGTTCAATTTAACTTGAACGCCGCCCGCGGCAAAGCGTTTTTTGCGCTCAATGCCGAATGCGGGCGAGCGGCCGTAATTCCATTCCCATGTGCGGAATTTGGAATCGGCGATTTGTTCTATGCGCTTTATGTCGCTTAAGCCCGGTTTATAACGGCGGTCGTCAGAACGCAAAATTCCTTCAACCATGAGCGTTTTAAATGCTTCGGCCGATACGGGAACACGCAAGTGTTCGGCGACATTCGTAACGTGTTCTCGCACCGATTTTATTCCCTTGGAAATTATTTTGTCTTTCGATACGTTTAAGCTTTCGGTGAGAGCCGATAAATCCGTATCGAATAAAACGGAACCGTGGTGGATCATCGCGTTTTGTTTGCGGTACTGAGCGTTGCCCGAAAATTTTTTACCGCCGATCATTAAATCGTTTCTGCTGCCGAATTCCGCTTGTATGCCTATTTTTTTTAAACAATCGGCTATGGGGCGCGTAAACGACTGAAACGAGATTTCGCTTTGAGCGTAATTTTTGATGATAAACGAAAACTGCCATGCGCCTTCGTCGGTGTAAATCGTTCCGCCGCCGGAATTGCGCCGTACGACGGCAATGCCGCGTTCGCGCACATAAGCTTGGTTGATTTCTTCTACCGTATTTTGAAAACGCCCGACCATGAGCGTAGGCTTTGTGCGCCAAAACATAAAGAGGCTGTCGTCGCCGACGTCTTTTTCGTCCATAAAATATTCTTCGGCGGCAAAGTTAAAACA
>CAUURR010000272.1:0-2759 GCA_963547555.1 uncultured Treponema sp.
GGCGGCAGCCTTACGATTATTTCCACCGCCCTTATCGAAACGGGAAGCCGCATGGACGAAGTTATATTCGAAGAGTTTAAAGGCACGGGCAATATGGAAATCAATCTCGACCGCAAACTCGCCGACCGCCGCCTTTTCCCGGCCATCAATATTAAAAAATCCAGTACCCGCAAAGAAGAATTGCTGCTTACCGAAGAAGAACTGCAAAAAATCTGGGTACTGCGCAAGGTTATCAATCCCATGGATGATGCCGAAATTATGGAATTACTGCTTGACAGAATGCGCAAAACCAAGAATAATGAAGCGTTCCTGCGCTCGATGAACACGGCCGAGTCGTTTTAAAATCGGCGCCGAAAAGTTTAATATTTATTAGGAGTAAATATATTATGAAAAAAGATTTGCACCCCGCTTACGAGCTGACAAAGATTACCTGCGCGTGCGGTAATGTTATCGAAACCCGTTCAACCGTTAAAGATATCAACGTTGAAATTTGCTCGGCGTGCCACCCGTTTTTTACCGGTAAACAAAAGCTGGTAGACACCGCCGGACGTATCGAACGCTTTAACAAGCGCTTTAACATTAAACCGACGGCCGCTCAATAATCGAAAACGGGAGCACCGGCTCTATGCTTTTTCGTCCGCTTAAAAGCGCGATAAGCCGGTCGGCTCCCATCGCAACGCCCGAACAGGGCGGAAACGAGCGGAACAGTTCCCAATACGAAGTATCCGTTTTATGCACGACCAGTGCATTTTTTTCTTTTAAACGCCGCTCGCTTTCAAAATAGGCACGCACTTTTTCGGCATCCGTTTCTTCCGTATAGCAATTTGCAAGTTCGATGCCGCACGCGTACAGTTCCCAGCGCTCTTTCCACAGCGGTTTGCCGTTTTCCGTTCCGGGAACGTTTTTTGCAAGGCAGGGAACGAATGCCGGATAATCGGTAAGAAAAACCGGCTTGTCCTGCGGGAGCGCCGGTTCAACCGCCTGTACGAAAATCAATTCATATAAATCGTCTATGCCCCATGTATCGAAGGGACTTGCAGCGGTTTCGCTTAGATTAAGGCGGCGCGCTTGTTGTGCCAAGCTCTTTACCGAAGCATGTTCGCTTAAACGGAAGCCCGCATAGCGTTCAAAGGCATCGTCCATCCTTAAACGTATAAAGGGAGGCCGTAAAAATTCCCATGGGTCTTTGGCGAATGCATCGGCGCTGCGGTTTTCCGGATCGGCGCTTTCCGGCGGCGGGAGCAAAAAATCGAAGAGGTCTTCGGTTATGCGCATGGAAGCGCGGTAATCGGCGTTCATCGTATAATATTCGAGCATCGTAAATTCGGGACTGTGAATGCGGCCGCAGGATTCGGCGTTGCGGTAGCATTTTGAAATTTGGAAAACGTCGGTTTTATGGCGCGCGATAATTTTTTTTATGTAAACTTCGGGCGAGGGTACCAAATACAGTTCGGTTGTCTGCGCGCCGTTTGTACGGGGCGCCGTGTAATCGGTTTTAAAAACTTCAAGACAGGTTTCCGGTATAAGATCCGCGCTTAAAGCCGGCGTGTCGAGTTCAAGATAGCCGCGGTCGATAAAAAAGCGCCGTAAGCTTTGCAGCGTGCGGGCGCGGAAGCGCAACAGTTCCAAATCCATGGGCACACTATACCATTTAAGCGTTTTTTGTGGTAGCATACCGGATATGGGGCAGCCTAAATTATTCAGCATAATCGACAAAGCCGTATACGACTATAAATTGATTGAAAACAATGACCGCATTCTCGTCGGATTTTCGGGCGGAAAAGATTCGGCCGCGCTGACCGAATATTTTGCGTACCGCAAGCGGCAGGGACGCGAAAACTTCGATTTTTGCGCTTTGCACGTGGAAAGCGGCATCGGTTCTTCCGTCCTTCCCGAACTGCGTTCGTTGCTGCGTTCGTGGAATACGGAATTGGTTTCGCTGAATGCCGACGTTCTGGCGCGTTTAAAGCCGGGAAGAACGATGAATTGCTGGTGGTGTTCGACGCAAAGGCGCACCGAATTGAACAATTATGCGATGGAACACGGATACAACAAAATCGCGCTCGGCCACCATTTGGACGATATTTTGGAAACGCTTTTAATGAACGCTTTGTACAAGGGCGAACTTTCAACTATGCCGCCGCGGTTAAAATACGACAAATATCCGGTAACGATTATACGGCCGCTGTGTTTTGCCGACGAGCAGACAATTATCGCGCACGCGCGCCGTTGCGGTTATAAAAGCATTACCTGCACCTGCGATTACCAAAACAATTCCGCGAGAAAAGAAGCGCGCAAAAAACTTGAAGCCTTAACCGGCTCCGATGCGGCGCAAAAAAGAAAACTGTTCGAATCGCTTAAAAATATCAAAAGCGAATATTTACCCTGAATGGTACCGGGCGGTTGTCAAAAACCGCAGTTTTCGGCAAAATCTCGCTATGAAAATCCAATCCTCTTCTCGAAAGCAGCCTTCTGCCCCTACATGGCAGGGAGCCGGTATGAGCAAAGAATTCCAAAAAATATATGATAATAAGGAAAGCGTAAAAAAGAGGACGCGAATGGCTTATGAGCGGAGCGAATTGCCTGAACGTCCTCTTTTTTACGTGTATTGAACATACAGTTTTTGCCGATACTTCCGCTCATACCGAATCTCTTCCCCTAGTGCAGTCTGGCGTGAATAAAGTGCAGTTTTAAGTCTTTGAGTTTTTCGCTTATCGATACCTTGTAAATGTGCGGATTCAAAATGCGAAGATAGGTCG
>CAUURR010000273.1:0-2757 GCA_963547555.1 uncultured Treponema sp.
GAAGCGAGCGGCGCAATTTTAGCCGCGAGCTTCAACATTACTCCTATAAAAAGTCAAGAGAAAGTGTCAAGTTTCGATTGACTTTTTACGCACGTTCGCAACAAAGTGAGAACGTGCATATAATATTGTGATGTTTTGCGCCTCTGCGACGTACGTAAAAACATCCTGTTTCAAATTCTGCACACGGATGTGCAGAAAAGTGTTAGATAAAGAGTTTTGCGGAACAAAACTCGGATTGAAAACGGAACAGGATGTTTCGTTTTCAAACAAAGATTCACATCACCTTTTTTTCATTTGAGCGGCACTCAGTTTCGAGCCTGCCGCTTGAATAATTTCAACCAAAACCAATATAACCGCAACGGACACGGCCATAACATCGGGCCTAAAACGCTGGTATCCGTAGCGAATTGCCAAATCGCCCAAACCGCCGCCGCCGATTGCGCCTGCCATAGCCGAATAACCGATAAGATTGATTATCGTAAGAGTTATTCCGGCCGTAAGCGAAGGAAAGGCTTCCGGAAGCAACACCTTGACGATTATGTGCATATTTGTGGAACCCATAGCACGGGCGGCTTGCACAACTCCCGCGTCCACCTCCTTTAAAGACGTTTCTATAATGCGTGCCGCAAAGGGGGCCGCCGCAATCGAAAGCGGAATAATCGTCGCTCCGGTTCCGATACTCGTACCGGCTAAAATACGCGACAGCGGAAACAATAAAATCATCAATATGATAAACGGAAAAGAGCGCAAAACATTTACAATCCGGGTCAGCACTTGGTACAAAAGGGGGCGCGGCCGAATGCCGGCAGGGTCGCTTGTACACAGCAATATGCCGACGGGAAGTCCGAGCAAAACCGAAAAAAAGGTTGAAGAAAATACCATTATCAATGTTTGACCGGTTGCCTTTCCGACTAAAAAGGCGAGGTTTTGCAACGAACTCATCGATTTTCTCCTTCAATTTCGACAATCACGCCCCGGCTTTCGAGCCACTGTAAAGCTTTACCGAGCTCATCGGCGGGACCGGTTATATCGGTTACAAGGGTACCGACGTCGCCTTCGCTTAAATGCTGAATGCCGCCCGCGCGTATATTGAATTCCACATTAAAAAGGCGCGAAAGGCGGCTTAATACGGGTTCTCCCGTATTGCTTCCGATAAAGCGCAAAATGTACTTTCCGCCGTCCTTAGACCAGCGTACAAAGCCGTCTTCGGAACTCCGATGTATACTGCCTGAAGATTCAAAAGCCGCCGCTTCGGGAAGAGCGGGAGAGGATACCGCAAGGTTTGCTAAAAAATCCCTCGTAACCGCTGATTTCGGACGGCTGAAAATATCGGTAACGGTACCGGATTCGGCAACCCTGCCCTCGTCCAAAACGGCGACATGAGTGCAAATATCGCGCACCACTTCCATTTGGTGAGTAATCATCACAACGGTTAAATTCATTTGTTTTTGAATATTCCTTATAAGAAGCAAAATCGAGCGTGTCGTCTGCGGATCGAGGGCGCTGGTCGCTTCGTCGCAAAACAAAATATCGGGCTTGTTTGCCAAAGCGCGGGCGATGGCGATGCGCTGCTTTTGACCGCCTGAAAGCGTGCTTATAGGAGCTTTTTCCCTTCCGGCAAGACCGACCAATTCCAAAAGCTCGGCCGTGCGATTTTTTATTGCCTGTTTCGATGCGCCGACAATTTCCAGAGGATAAGCTATATTTTCTCCCGCAGTACGCGAGCCGAACAAATTGAAGTTTTGAAAAATCATACCGATACGGCGGCGGCGCTCGATAAGCGTTTTTTTATCCGAATTGTCTACCCGCACATCGTCGTATAAAACCGAACCGGAATCGGGCTTTTCGAGCAAACTGATAAGACGCACGAGGGTGGACTTTCCCGCCCCGCTTTTGCCGATAATACCGTACACCGTGTTCGACGGAACGGCAAGAGAAACGTTTTGTACGGCGTGTATGCCGGAGGCACCCGTTCCGTAGGTTTTTGTCAGTGAATCCAACAGGATGCGCATGAATAAAACTCCTAAAAAAGTATTGTATACATTTTAAGCCTATAAAGTCAACAAGCCGCATTGCGGTCGAATTTTTACATAAGTAAATATGCAAGCCGGCAGCAGCCGGCACTATGCGCGCCTTGCAAAAACACACAGAACAAGAAAATGAATGCGGGGACCTTTTATTTTATACAAAAACAGTGTATAATTGAAAAGGGTATCGGAAAAATTATGAATTTCATAAAAATAAATATCCGTACTCAAAAATTGGGGGTTCTATGAAAAAAATTATGGCACTGTGCATATTTTTAATTACCGCGGCAGTTTTATTACATGCACAAGCACAAGTTCCGGGTTTTTCAAACACGGTACACGCTTCTTTCGGGCAATACGCAAGCCAAAAAGATTCCAAGGTACAGTTCTTCGGCTTTACCGATTATTTTACCGGCAACATAACAGTCGGTAAACTTACTTTTGCAGGTGATATCACATGGAGATTTCTTCCCTCCTCAAGCGGGGTGCAAACCGAGTTTTTGGACAGAAATGTAAATGTCGTGATCATGCCGGTAAAAGGCCTCGACATAGGCTTAGGCACGAACTTGAACTGGACAGTAGGTCCCGGCCCCTCATCCGGTCCGACATGGAGCGCATATAACAGACCTTACTACGGCGGCATTAATCTTATGAATTCAACATCCTCGGTTTCCGCACTGCCGAACTACCCTAAGAAAGGATTTGAAGTAATAAATCACTATGCGCAGCA
>CAUURR010000274.1:0-2738 GCA_963547555.1 uncultured Treponema sp.
TTCTCATAAGGTGGTTGCAGTCGGCTTTAATACCCTTTGTTACGACGCAGAGCGGTGCCGAGAAGCGGCGGGTATTAAACCCTCCGCACGAATAACGGCAAGGATGCCCGATAAAATGCTCGCGCGGGGCTTTACAACCGAAACATTATATAGGATAATGTATATATGAATATGCAAAAGTCGATACTGTTTTGTATAATTCTCGCCGTATTATGTACCCTTACACTTTTCTCCTGTAAACTTCCCGAACAATATAGAACGGATGTCCTTGTACGAAAAGGAATGTATTCCGTTGCCGATTTGCAAGACTCCGAAATCGTTGATTTAAAAGGCGAATGGATTTTTGTTCCCAATCGGTTTATCGACCCGCAAAAAGATATATTCCGCTATAACCGTTTTGAAGAAATACACAACCGCTGGACTACCTATACGGATCCTATGCCGGTTAAATCATATGCATCCTATGCAATAAAAATTACGGGCTTTAACCCGACGGCAATGTACGCTTTAAAATTAACCGACTGCTCGTCCGCATGTACGGTATACCTTGACGGAGAAGCGTTTTTCGGTTGGGGCATACCGGCTGAAACCGCCGATCGGGAAGTGCTCGATATGGGCTCGCAAGTCGTCGTATTACCTTTAAAAGGTAAAACCGAAGCGGTTATAGTTTTTCATGTTTCAAATTTTACCGACAGAGACCCCGGTTTTTCCGACCCCATACAGCTGGGATATTATGAAACCTTGTACGAAGCACATAACCGTACGGTTATAAAGGCAACCTTTCTTATCGGTATTTTGACGCTCCTTTCCGTATTTTATCTGTCGCTTTTTATATTTTATCCGAAACAAAGACTGGCTTTATACTTCAGTATGTTGAATCTTTCATTCGGACTGCGGGCAGCCTGCTACGATGAATTTTTGCTTACGACTATCTTACCCTTTACAAACGCCGTTATCATGCATAAGATCGGTTATCTGACGCTTGCGAGCGCGATTATCTTTCTATCCGCTTTCGTCCATGTATTGTTGAACAAAAAACACCCGCTTATTTTATGCGCAATTCTGTCTCCCGCCTTTTTATATACATTGATCATTATCTTTACCCCGATACCGATATACAGCAGTTTGCTCCTCTATATGCAAATCTATGTACTGTTAACGGCACTCTATGACGTGGCTCTTTTAACCCACGGAGTTATTCACCGAAAAAAATACGCTCTGCTTTTTTTATTGGCAATACTTTTATTTTTACTTTTGGCAATATGGGATATATTGATTTCACACGGAATTATAAAAGGTGTTTTTGTTGCACAATTCGGCACGCTGGCACTATTGATTCCCATGTCAATGATTGTTTTAAAACGGGTTAAATTAACGTTTGAAACCGTTTCCGATATGACACATAAAATAGAAGCCATAAATACATCATTGGCCCGATTTTTGCCGAATGAATTTATGGAATTTTTACAAAAACAGCATACCGATATAAAACTCGGTGATCATGAGTTGGAAAAACTGCATATCGCCTTTGTCTATTTGAACGTACATGCGGATTTGGGTCTCGAAACCGAACGCTTGGCCGTACTTAAAACATACAATGAGATTCTTCCCGTTATAGCTCCGGTTATCAAAGCTCATCACGGATTTATAGATAAATACGTCCCCGAAGGTTTGATGGTTATTTTTCACGGTACGGCCGAAGAAGCATTGCACTGTCTGCTCGAAACGGAACACTTTATTCGAAAAGAAAATATAAAACGTTCGGCCCAAAACATAAAAGAAATAACCTTTGCCTGCGGTATTCACTACGGACAGATATTGTTGGGAACAATAGGCGAACCGATACGTATGGACAATACGGTTATTTCCGATGCGGTAAATGTCGCATCCCGGCTGCAATCTTACGCCCTTGAACATAAAATTAAACTTCTTGCAAGCGAAGCGGTAAAAAAGAATTATACGGCTTCGCTTTCGGAGCCGATTGACTTTACATACAGCGGACTTGTTACTCTGCCCGGAAAAGACAGGCCCGTTTCCGTATACGAGGTACACAATGAGTAGATCGCGGGTTTTTTTAGGCGCAGTTCCGTTTATAGTATTCGGCGTACTTTTTTACTGTATCTACTTTCTTTCCCCGGGAAAAAGCAAAACGGTTCTTTCTTTGCAGGCGCACGGGGGAAAAATAGAATTGCCCGATAATGCGGATGAATATTTGTTTACCCTTGAAGGCGAATTCCGTTTTGCTCCCGAACGCTTTGATGCACCTCTAAATGACGAAGCCGCTTCTTTTGCGGTTATCCCCGGCTCTTTTTCCCAAACGGCACTGAAAAACGAATTCGGTTACGGCTCTTACGGTCTTATATTATCGAATTTAAATCCGGACACGATATACGGCTTGCATATCGGCCGCGCTTCAAGCAGCTGCACGGTTGTCATAAACGGACAAACACTTATACATCAGGGTAAACCCGGTACAAAAAATAAAGAAGAAATACCGGGGATTAAAACTTCGCAGGCGGCTTTTTATGCAAAACCCGACGGAACTGCCGAAATTATTATCAATATTTCGAATTTTACAAACAGACGAGGAGGATTTAATACACCCTTTACATTCGGTAAAATAGAGTACATACAAAAAAAATTCGGCTATGATTTGATTTTAAGTGCGATAATTTTTGCCGTTACTTTTTCAATTGCGTGTTTTTTCTTTGTTTTGGGAATTTCATACAAGCGGTTTT
>CAUURR010000275.1:0-2729 GCA_963547555.1 uncultured Treponema sp.
AAAGTTTTGAATAAAAAAGACATAAAAAAACAACGCAAATAAAAAGCAGCTTCCCAGCGAAAATAATAAAATTGCCGTAAATACATCGGTGCGGTAATATTCGGGCGCACGGATAAAAATAAACAGATACGGTATCGCAATCGCACATAATACCGGTGTCAAAATAAGTAAGCTTTGATATTTTTTGATTGATTTAAGCGCCTTTTTATATGCCTCATCGTTTTGATGATACTGCATAAATATATTCGCAAAAGATTTGTGCAGTATATATGCACAAACAAAAGTTACTGCACATATAACAAGAGGAAGAATATTTAAAAATATTTTTTTAAATGCATCAAGCGGCATTATACCGAAAATAAACAGGCCCAAAACAAGTACTATTTGCCACGATGTAAGAATAAGCGATGAAAAAACAAAGATTCATTTAGGCGGTTCGGTTAAAACCGGATTCGATTTGTTTTCGTTTAATACGATTCTATCGCAATTTCCCGTATGCGCCATTTTATCGTTTTCCTCTAACTATGGAAGGTGTGTGATATGTATATTTTCTATATCTGTAAATGAATGTTTTGTTTTTTTGCATCGGTTATCGGTGTTTTGATTATCAGCCGATGCATGCGCCGCCCGATGCTTTCGGATATAAAAAGCCGGGCCGGCGCATTTTATTTAACGTTTTTGTTATTTACTCTGTGCGTAGACAGCGGCATTTGTACCGGCAATTTTACCGTATACGGCAATGTCGGCCATAGCGTTGCCGCCCAAGCGGTTTGCACCGTGTACGCCGCCGGTTACTTCACCTGCGGCAAATAAACCGGGAACAACCGTACCGTCGGCAGTCAATACTTCAGCCTTGTTATTGATCGCCAAACCGCCCATGGTATGGTGAACCGCAGGCCCTACTTCTACGGCATAGAAGGGAGCGCTTTCGATTTTCCGCGGCATATCGGCACGTCCGAAATCGGCATCTTTTTTTGCATCCGCAAAAGAATTGTAACGCTTTATTTCGGCTTCCAAAACATCGGCGGGAACATTGAGCTTTCCTGCCAATTCGGCAAGACTTGCACCTTCGGTCAATAAGCCCTGTTTTGCATAGCCTTCAATAGCTTTTAAAGATTCGCGGACCCCCTGATCGAACAACAGAAAAGCGGTTTTTCCCGTTTGGGCCAAGATAGCTTTGGACATTACGTCGCGGGTAGCCAATTCCTGTTCAAAACGCTTTCCGTCGCGGTTAACCATAACGGCACCGTTTCCGCGCACCGCTTCGGTAATCATAATATTTTTTACGGGAACAACGGTCGGGTGCGTTTGAATTTGCTCCATATCAACGATTCCGACATTAAAGGGTTTTACCCATTCAAAGGCATCGCCGGTAGCACCCGGGTGATTTGTCGTACCGAAACCTTCAAGTTCTTTTTTATACGAAGTGATGATTGCCGGATTTGCACCGAATCCGCCGGAAGCGATAACAACTGCCTTTGCGTTTATTTTTGCCGTTTTTCCTTCGGAAGTAACGACAACCCCCGCAGGTTTACCGTCTTTTTCGATAAGACCGGTAACTTTTGCATTGTAGTGAATTTTTGCACCCGCTTTTTCCGCGGCGGCAAGCATAACCTGCACAAAGTGAGGACCTACTTTAGCTCCTCCTGCAGGACGGTGAGCACGGTTGTTTGTCGCTCCGGCAAGTCTTCCGACATCGGACAAATCCATTTCGTGCGAAATAAGCCAGTCAACGGTTTTTGCCGATTCTTCGGTTAACGTCCGTACCAATTCGGGACGGTTTACGTTTTTGCCGCCTTTCATCGTATCGTTATAAAATTGCTCGTTTGTGTCGGCAATACCCTTAGTTTTTTGTACCGAGGTTTCGGATGCATTTAAGCCGCCGGTGGCATAGTTCGTATTACCGCCTGCAAAAGGCATTTTTTCGAGAACCAAGACCGAAGCTCCCGCTTCACGAGCGGCAACCGCAGCCGAAAGACCGGCACCGCCGCTTCCTACGATAACAACATCGAAACTTGCAGACTCATCGCAAGCGCTGAAAAAGCACAAAGCGATACATAAAACGGAAGCTGCAAGAATTTTGAGCACCGTTTTAACCCCTGTTGATTTTTGTGTGAACATAACTGTTCCTCCGAATTGCGTATGTCGGCCTGCATATCATCTATAAGCAGCGCGGAACTACGCTTTTAATATTTAAAACGGGAAAATCCCGATATGTAAATTCCCCTTGTACCGGCTCTCTTATTATCGTTGCAAGCTACTCGGCATCGGCTTTTTCGACGGCTTCATTCAAGGCCTTTAAAACAGCTGTTGTCGAATAAGTTGCTCCGGCTGTGGCATCAAGACCTGCAGTGCCGCCGTTTTTAACCGCTTTATCCAACAAAGCTTCAATCATCGGCTGTGTAAAATCGGAATCTTCACTCGAAATCAACTGCGCAGCCTTTATTTCTCCGTCCGCAATTTTTACTTCAAGGGTTATAATTCCTTTAAAACCTTCGGCACTCGACTGCACCGTAACGCCTTTGGAAGAAGCACTGCCTAAGGTAAAAACAAGAATTACAGCCAAAGCCGCAATTCCGTAAACAACGGCAGCTATTCGTGAAAGTTTTTGTTCGTTCATATTACCCCCGCTCATTAAAAAAAAGAAATGTCTTAAATACCGTTTTTTTTGAGACACCCTTATTCTATTAATTATAGAATAATTTGACAAAAAAATCAATATGCGTGTC
>CAUURR010000276.1:0-2726 GCA_963547555.1 uncultured Treponema sp.
TCTTCCGCTTGGGATATTCCGTTATCGATTAAAACGGATTTTACGGGAATTTCCAAAGCTTCCGCTGCGATATTTTTCCAAATATTCGATACGGTTTCCGAAGAGGGATTTGCATAAATGACGGCATTTGCGTCTTTTCCCATCGATATTTCCAAACTTTGACGCAGGGAATTGATTTTTGCTCCCAAAAAACCGCTTCCTTCATAGCCGCATGAAAAACCGATTCCCCGCAGCGGAACGGTTGAAAACGAATTTTCGGCTTTAAAGCCGTTCAGTTTATAACTTGCGAATTTACGGTAAAAATCGCTTTTTTGTAAAACGTTCTCCATAACATTGCGTACGGGTTCCGTATCAATGCGGAAGGGAAAGTTCTTCTCCGTTTTTTTTGCCGGAAAAATATTTTTTAAGCGTATATCCGCCGAATTCAATTCGGAAACACGCGCCAAATCCTGTATTTGCGATTCCATTGCGTAAAAGCCGTGATAATCCGCCCATTGCATCGAAGCGGCTCCCGGCGGGTTACATGAACGGTATGCTTTTGCTTCTACGATAAAATTTTCAGGTTTGTATACGTTCAAAGATGTGATTGCCAATCTGTCTAAAAGCGGAGATATAAAAGGATTAAAGGCTCCCGCATCCACCGAAACGGAAACGGCGGCTCCCGTTATAATTCCATCCGCATTGATGGCTGTTTTATGTCTGATTTTGACGGGGAGGGGGTGTTCTATATATAAGAGCTGCTCCTGCCGTGTAAGACTTAATAAAACCGGTTTTTGAGTCAATAGAGAGGCAAGAGCGCATTGGGTGCTTAAAACCGTGTTATGCCAGGGAGCATTTGTTTTTGCGGTTGAAAAAAGGGTTTTATGAAGTTGTATTGAATTTTTATCCTTATTCAGTACGGCACAGATATTTTGATACAGATGAGTTGCCCAGCGGCTTGCCGTATGAATATGCAATGTTTTTCCCTGTATGCTGCAAAAAACACCGTCCGTTTCCGAATTTGACGGAAAGCGTAAATTCAATTCGTAGGTTTTGTCCGCTTTTATTTTTGCGTTTTTCCATACGGTATTGAAATTGCCGTACTCGTAACGGCGTTCGGCTAAAATGTTTTCGGAAAGAGCGGCTTTTTTTTCACCCGTTTTGTTCAAAGTTTGAGTACTGACTATGTTTAACTCCGCCGCAATTTTATGTAATCGGTAAAAATCCGCTCCGGTTAAAATACCGATAGGCTCACCCTTGTATGAAACTTTATCCCACGCCAATACCGGAAATTCCGTATCAAAAGTACGGATTGTTTTTTCTCCGGGAATATCTTTTGCGGTAAACAATGCATAGCCTTCGGGCAGGGTTTCGTGTTTGATTTCTCGGATACTGCCGCTTGCAATCGGACTGCGTATCAATACCGCATATAAAAAATCGTCCTTGGGAATATCGCTGTAAAACGCGGATGCCGGATGTATTTTTGAAACGGGATTTTTTTCAGTTTTCATAATTATTTTTTCCGATTTCCGTAACGGTTTTGATAACACGTTCAATCATCTCATCGTCCATGTCCGGCCAAAGCGGCAGGCTTAATGTCGTTTCATAGAGTTTTTGCGCATGAGGAAAATTCCGCGCGTTCAAACCGCAGCACTTTTTAAAAAAGGTAAAATGAAAATGCGGTATAAAATGCACCGAGATATTGATACCCTTTTGCTGTAACAATTCTGCAAATTCGTCACGGTTTATCGAAAGTTTTTCCCTGCATATACGCAAAAGGTATAAATGCCATGCATGACCATCACCGTCGGGCGGGCATTCCAAAAAGTCACAGTCTTTAAAAGCTTCGGTATACCGCAGTGCGATTTTTTTTCGTTTTTCAAATAAGTTTTCGGCTTTTTTTAATTGTTCCCGTCCGATTGCGGCCAATATATCGGGCAAGTTGCATTTAAAGCCCGCCTTTACCACATCGTACTTCCATGAGGCTCCGTTCGAGGTATAGCGGTCCCACACATTCCGGTCTATGCCGTGCATACGCATAATGCGTACATTCTCGGCTATTGTGTCGTCGTTTGTACAAATCATGCCGCCTTCGGCGGTTGTAATGGTTTTAGTGGCATAAAACGAAAACACGCCCGCATCGCCGAGAGTGCCCGCATAGCCTTTGGCCGTTTTTGCGGGAAATGAATGCGCGGCATCTTCTATTACTTTTACACCGTAAAAATCCGCTATGCGTTTTATTTCGTCCATATTGCAGGGAAGACCGGCTATATGAACGGGGACGATTGCCCGTATGGATCGGTCTTTTTTCAGCTTTTGTTCAATTTGCGCAGGATCTATATTGTAGCCGGTTTGTTCCGTATCGGCATATACAACCCCGCCGCCCAAATGAAAAGCCGTTGTTGCCGTCGATGCAAAGGTATAGGGAGTTGTCAGTATCTTGGTGCCTGCGCGTATACCGCAGGAGTCCATCGCAAGCATAAGGCCCGAAGTGGCACTGTTTACCGCCAAAGCGTGCTTACTGCCGACAAAATCGGCAAATTCCTTTTCAAACGCAAGCGTTTCTTTCCCGGTGGTAAGCCAACCCGAGTGTATAACGCGTAAAACCGCCTGCTCTTCTTCCGTACCGATCGAGGGTAAAAAAAAGGGAACATTGGGGCTTTGCCCTGCATTATGCTCTGCGTTTTCGGATTGAGCGGTTTTGTCGATTTGATGGTTTTTATCGGATGATTCGGGTTGTGCCATGA
>CAUURR010000277.1:0-2719 GCA_963547555.1 uncultured Treponema sp.
ATTGCTTTTTGCCTCTGCAATTGCGTACTCAAGCTTTCTGATTTTATTGCCGGACAATTCCGAACCTGTTTGATCGTCGCGCTTAATAAAAATATTTTTGCCGTATTGTTCCGAGATTTTAGTAAGTTTTTCAATCTTTGTCGGCAGATTCGCCAATTCGATTTTTTTTATTTTGCTTATTGCCGGTATCATATCACGCCTCCTTTACTGTAAAACCTTCTTTAAAATGTAACAGTTGAAGAAATATCAATTTCTGAAAACTGTTACATTAGTGCGCGGAACGCGCACATGTTAATATGCGATGTTTCGGCTTTGTCCGAAACTCGACGGTTAACGAGACCGCGCTATCTTAGCGGTCGAAGTTATACCTTCTTTAAAATGCAACAGTTGAACAAAGTATGAACTTTGGAAACTGTTGCATTCGTGCGCGGAACGCGCGCACGTCAATACGCGAGGTTTGCCGTAAGGCAAACTCGACGGTTAACGAGGCTGCGCAATATTAGCAGCCGAAGTTATACCTTCGGTTTTAAAACATCACCGATACTTTTTGTCTTAAAGTTTGCGTTGCAAACTCAAGGTTATATATATGTGCGCGTAATGTGCACTCAGGCTAAAAACTCCTCGTAGGATATTTCGATATCCTACAAAAGTTTTTATAGGAGGAAAGATGAAACACTCGATAAGAAAAATGATAGTAGCGCCGCTGTTCGCTGCCGGTATCCTTGGAACGCTTATTGCCGAAGACGGTAAAAGCGTCGTACAAAAGTCGCTGGATATTCCCCGTCCGCGTTTTACGCACAGCGCGGTAAAAATGGAATTAATCGATTCAAATAATTCCGTTGACGAGCGCATGATCGAAGAATGGGCAAAAGATCCCGGCGATAAAACCGGGGCGGCGCTCATCGTGTTCAGGCGTCCCGCCTCCGTAAAGGATACGCGGTTTTTACAAATTGTAAATAAAGACCGCGCCAATGATAAGTGGATCTATATGCCGGCCTTGCGTACCACCCGCCGTATTGCCTCTTCCGACGGAGCTAAGTCCTTTATGGGAACCGATGCAAGCTATGACGATTTGGAAACGCGCAAGATCGATGAGGACACACATGTCCTATTGGGCACTGAAAGTGTCGGCTCTTACACATGCCATAAAGTTGAATCGACGCCGGTCAATGCAAAGTCAAGCCAGTATCTTAAGCGGATTTCGTATATCGATCAAGAAACGTCCATACCGGTAAAAGTCGAAATGTATGACAAAAAAGGCGCGCTGCTAAAGGTATTGGAAGTTGAAAAACTCGAAAAACAGGCGGCGTACTGGATTCCCATGCAAGTAAAAATAACGAATGTACAAACAAACCATACAACCCGCATTACCATTCTGAAGATCGAATTGGACAAACCGATTAACGATAAAATGTTTACGCAGAATTTCTTAAACACAGGGAAGCTGTAATAGAATGCGGTAATTTATAAATAAGAATTGTGCTGTACTACAAAGGAAGGATGAATATGGTGATAAAGAAAAAGTTTTTGTTGTGTACGCTGCTGGCAGCGGTACTGTCGGGCGTCTCGTTTGCGCAGGATTCCTTTTTTGATGACACGGGAGATGCGGATTTAGGCGCTACACAGGCGGATACCGGCAATACAGACAGCGCACCGGGCGCCGTTTCCATGGAGGGAACGGACAAATCGGTGGAATGGCACGGCTTTGCCAAGTTTGATACGCGTTTATGGGTGCATCCCGATGTAAAAAGAACGGACGCTATTCCCATATTCGGACTAACGATGAGCCATAGCGGCGCCAAAACGGAGCTTTCCGCCGCTGCCAAGCTTAACATGCGCACCCTCAAGGATTATCCGCTCGATCTGCTCGACGAATTAACCATGCGCGCATATTTGGGGGACTGCGTGCTGTCCGCAGGAAAGCTTAAGCTCGTCTGGGGCAGGGGCGATATGATTCACGTCCTTGATGTGTTTAACGCGAATGACTTGACCGACTTTACAATTCCGCCCTACATAGACCGCCGGATAGGAGAACCGATGGTACATTTTGCCTACAATGCGCCGATTCCGCTGCGGCTTGAGCTCGCATGGGCGCCGTCCATGACCCCCGACCGCGTTGCATTGGAAGGCCCGTGGGTTCCATTACAGCTTCAGCAAGCAAAGCAAAGCGCCCGCAGGTATGTACGCACCGCTTCGCAGACGGTATTTGCACTTGCCTCTAACGAAGTGGTATTGCAGCAAGCGCTGCACGCCCCGCTTGCTAAACTCATAAAAGAAAACGTTCCTACTTCCGTAACCGTTGATATGAAGGATATTATTACCAAATTTAATGCGGCTGGCCTTCTTGCAGGGTTAGACTCCACTCAACAAGCGCTTGTTGGAAAGCTTATTGCAAATCTGGCAAAACAAAAAATAACCATACCGACTACGGAGATCATTAAAAGCGTTTTACCGCCTAAGGCGGACGGCTCTCCGTATACCGAAGCTGAGCTGAAAGCGGCGGTACAGGGTGAACCTTTTTTAACAAAGGTAACAACCGTTGTTGCAAAGCAGATTGCAGAATCTGTTAAGCAGACAGGGACGGAATTTAAAAAAGCGGATGCGGCTATCGGGAGCTTCCGGTTTGATGAATTTGTAAAAATCGGGATGAATGCCTTCCTTCCCGATATGCATCCTATCAAATACGGCCAGTACGGAGTACGGCTTTCCGGTTCGGTAG
>CAUURR010000278.1:0-2649 GCA_963547555.1 uncultured Treponema sp.
GAATATTACCGGAAGACTTTTTTTACCTTCAACAATATCGTCGCCGCGTTTTTTTCCTGCAATTCCCGCAGTAATATTTTTTACATCATCTAAAATTTGAAAAGCAATACCGGCTTCCATCATAAGGCACCCATATCCGTTTATTTCATTTTCACCTTTTCCGGCGGCGGCAAATCCTAGTTCTCCAGCCAGTTTTGAAAGCGAACCTGTTTTAAGCTCTATCATTGCAAGATATTCTTCTTTTGTGGGAATGTAATCGGGTACGGAATGCCAGCTTATATCCATAGATTGCCCCAAGTGGAGCCTCCTAAGATTAAGCAGATAAAGTTTATGAAGAAGATTTTTTGTTTCGGCGGAGGTGTCATAGGTATCTATTACCTGCATCGCATGAAAATAAAGCCAACTGCCTGAGTTAATTGCCGTATCGATTCCGTATTTAATATGAATTGCCTGTCCGCCGCGCCGTGTTTCCGAACCGTCTTCTATATCATCATGAATAAGGCTTGCCGTATGACAAAGTTCTACGAGAGGGGTCAGCGGATATACGTTTCGCATTTCTCCGCCTGCAAGTTCGCAAGACAACACAGCCAATAAGGGGCGCCATCTTTTTCCGCCGCGCCGCATAAGATCGGCTGCAGGTCTTACTATATTAAGAAAATCTCTTTCTTGCGGACTTATTTTAAAATTTCCGAAAGAAGCGTTTTTCCAATCGTCATTTATATCTTCGGGCAAAACCTTATCAAGCGTTTTTTCGATTTCAGAAAGCCGCACTTTAAATTCATATTCCATAATATATAATATAACACAAAGTAGAGAAATTTCCAATATCTCCGTACACTCAAAGATAGCACTAAACGAATCGTTATATCCGTTAGCATAATTAACAAAGATATTCCTTTTTACATATATAGCGGCTTTACTAAATTTATGTAAGAAAAATTTTGACATTTGACAAAAAAAAAGTTGACAACTCAAAATTCCTATGGTACAATTTTATTATCGGCGGACATATATTGTGCCGAATTTTATGAGGAGGCTTTATGATGAAAAGAAAAGCTTTGTTTAGTGTAGTTTTATTGTTAGCATTAACCGTTTCGGTTATAAGCTGCAATAAGGAAGAGAAAGAAGTAAAATCCGAAGCGGCTGAGAAAAAAGAAGCCGCTTACCACATCGGTATTATGACCGGAACCGTCTCGCAGTCCGAAGACGATTTACGCGGTGCCGAAGAGTTAATCAGACTTTACGGCTCGGTAAAATCGGGCGGAATGATTCAGCATATTACCTATCCCGATGATTTTATGTCGCAGCAGGAAACTACAATTTCTCAGATTGTAGCCTTATCCGATGATCCTAAGATGAAAGCGATTATCGTAAATCAAGCTATTCCGGGAACGGCGGAAGCCTTTAAGCGCGTACGCGAAAAGAGACCTGATATTCTCCTTTTTGCAGGCGAGGCACATGAAGATCCGCTAGTAATTGATGCCGCTGCCGATATGGTAAGTTCTCAGGATTTTATCTCGCGAGGTTATACTATCGCATGGGCTGCAAAACAAATCGGAGCAAAACACTTTGTGCATATTTCTTTCCCGCGCCACATGTCCTATCAAACTTTGGGTTTGCGCCGTCAAATCCTTGAAGAGGCATGTAAGGATTTAGGTATGGAATTCCATTTTGAAACTGCTCCCGACCCGACCAGCGATGTCGGAACGGCCGGCGCACAGCAGTTTATTTTGGAAAAAGTTCCGCAGTGGATTGAAAAATACGGAAAAGAAACATGCTTTTTCTGTACCAATGATGCCCATACGGAGCCCTTGTTAAAACAGCTTTTTGCATACGGCGGTATGTTTATTGAAGCAGACCTGCCTTCACCTTTAATGGGATACCCCGGAGCTCTTGGTATCGACTTATCCGCAGAAGCCGGCGATTTCCAAAAAATCCTAAAAAAGGTTGAAGCTGCTGTTGTCGAAAAAGGCGGAAAAGGCAGATTCGGAACGTGGGCTTATTCTTTAGGCTTTACCGTTTCGGCAGGTTTGGGTGAATATGCACGGCGCGTTATTGACGGAGAAGCAAAACTTCATAATATGGCTCATCTGTCGGCGGCTTTCGGGAAATTTACTCCGGGAGCTAAATGGCTGAGTGCTGCATATATCGACGCAAGTACCGGTGTCCGCTCAAAGAATCATGCATTAATGTTTATGGACACGTATGTTTTCGGTCAAGGTTATTTGCCGTCAACACAACAGGAAATTAACGAAAAATACTACAACATTAAATTTTCCAACTAAAATTTTTTAGAGAAAAACACTGATTGAGGCTTGCCTTAATCGGTGTTTTCTTACCTTTTTAATTTAGGACAGAACGGCATGGATACTAACAATTTTTTAACGCTGGAAAATATCTCCAAAGATTTTTCCGGCACACAGGTTCTGCAAGATGTAAATTTTTCGTTAAAAGAGGGCGAAATAATAGGTTTGGTCGGCGAAAATGGAGCCGGGAAAACTACGCTTATGAGCATCTTGTTCGGAATGCCTGTTATTAGAGATACGGGAGGATACGGCGGCCGTATTCTCATCAGGGGGAAAGAAGTTACTTTTAAAAGCCCGTTTGATGCTCTTGATGCCGGAATCGGAATGGTGCATCAAGAGTTTT
>CAUURR010000279.1:0-2648 GCA_963547555.1 uncultured Treponema sp.
TTCCGTATTTTTGCTTTAACGTACCTTCGGTGCTGTACATATAGTCGAAGTAGCGCAAAATAGCTTCGGCATAAGGTGTTTTGGCGGACAATACGAGGGCACCCGTACCGGGAACCGAAAGGAAGTTGACCGCTTCGCGTACGCCTTTGGGGCCTTTTAAAGGAGCGATGGCTTGGAAGTGCAAAAAGCGTTCTCCGCTTAACGAAGAAAACTGACCTCTCCATCCGCCTGCGGCAAAACCGACAACCGGCTGAGCGGCACTTTCAACAAGCTGGGTAAGCTGACTTGAATCCTGAGTAAAAGAGCCCTTATAGATAAGACCTTCGTTGTACAATTTATTGATGTATTTAAGACCTTCGCGGAAAGCGGGTTTATTTACCGCAGTGTCCACTTTTTTACCGTTCATCATATAACCGGTATTTCCTTCGGCACCGGCAGCGGTATTCGTATCAAGGTCGCAGTAAATAAAGGAGTTCATCAAAAAGCGTTCAACCTGATCGTTCCAGCCGATGATTGAACCTGCCAAAGGAATCTCGTCTTTTTTACCGTTTCCGTTGGGATCATTATCGCGGATTGCAACAAGAACCTTGTAAAAATCTTCGGTTGTTTCGGGAACTTTTAAGCCGAGTTTGTCGAGGAAGGGTTTGTACACAAACAGCTTTGCGGCGTTCGTACAGTGATAACATACTTCCAAACGGGGCAACGAATAAATATTGCCGTCGGTCATGGTCATAAAGCCCATTGCACCGGGGAAGTCTTCCAAAGCTTTGGTTAAATTGGGAAGGGTTCCGTCAGAATAGAATTTATTTAAAGGCATAAAAAGCTTTTCTTCGGCACCGTAGGTGGTTTCTTCTTTAAAACCGATGGGGAAGCCTAAAAAAGCGTCGGGCAAATCGCCGCCTGCAAGGGTTAAAGCCAATTTTTCGGTTGCGGCCTGTTCGGGAACCATAATCCAATTTACTTTAACGCCGGTTTTTTGTTCCATAAATTTGGAAAATTCGTTTGTGTTAAAATCTTCAACACAGGGCGGCTGAGTTACCATAATATTTACGGTAATAGGTTCGGATACAACAGGATAGCTTCCCTTTGCCGTGTACTTGACTTTTGAAGCCGCAGCGGAATCTTTACCGCCGGCAGCAAATACGCATACAGCCAATACGAGGGCAAGGGCCATAGTTGTAAGTTTTTTCATAACTTTTCCTCCATAATTTTTAAGCGGTAACAAACACCCGTTGTTGAACCGCCCATATACTCACCGCGCATACGCACGGAAGTTTTCGTTTGTTCGGCTATGCCGATACGTTCGGCTATGCCGACACCAATTCGGCACAGCCGCCGTCAGCCCTTGACCGAGCCTATCATAACGCCCTTTACAAAATGTTTTTGCACAAAAGGATATAACACCAAAAGCGGCACACTTGCAACCACGATAAGGGCGTACTTTATTGTTTCGGCCAAGCCTTGAGTACGGGCTGCGGCATCGACATCGGAAAGCATACTCGGATCGGTTTTGTTTACAATCAATATGTTTCGAAGCACGATTTGCAGCGGATAGAGTTTTTTATCCTGCAAAAACACAAGGGCGTCGAAATAGCTGTTCCACAAAACAACCGCGTAAAACAAAGCCAACACCGCAATAATCGCCCCCGAAAGCGGAATGACGATTTCGAAAAAAAAGCGCAAATCGGAGCAGCCGTCGATTTGGGCGGCGTCGTACAATTCGTTTGTAATCGTTTCCTGCAAAAAGGTACGCGCAATAATGACGTTCCACACATTTACCGCATTCGGCAGTACCAAAGCCCAGCGCGTATTATACAATCCGATATTTTTTACGACAAGGTACAGAGGAATAAGTCCGCCGGAAAAAAGCATAGTCAGCATAATGAATTTGGTAACAAAATTGCGCCCGTAAAATTCCTTGCGCGAAAGCGGATAAGCAAGCAGCATCGAAAGCGACACGCTGATAAAAGTTCCCAGCGCAACATAGATAATCGAGTTCATATAGCCCGAAACGATGTCTTTATTCGCAAAAACCGCCTTGTAGCTTACCGTGTCGAAGGCAACCGGAAAAAGCCATACCTTATGAGAAATAACCGCTTGAGGAGAGCTGAACGAACTCGACACAATATACACAAGCGGATATAAAACCACCGTAAAACACAAAAGTAAAAATGCGTTATTTATAAGGTTGAAAATACGGTCGGCGCGTATTTCGCGTACCCGTGAAATCGATTTTGACTTATTTACCATAATCCGCCCTCATCTTTTTTTGCCTTTGCCAATTTATTGAATAAAAGAATAAGGCATACGTTGATAATCGAATTGATAACACCGATTGCCGTCGAATAACTGAAATCGCTGTTTACCAAACCCATCTTATACACATAGGTCGACATAATTTCGGCCGTTTCCAAGTTCAGCGGATTTTGCATCAAAAAGGCTTTTTCAAAGCCCAAACTCATAACAAAGCCCATGTTCAAAATGAACATAATGACAATCGTACTTTTTATACCCGGCAAATCCACGTGCCATATTTTTTGAAATTTATTTACACCGTCTACGCGGGCGGCTTCATAGAGTTCGGGGTTAATCGAAGTAAGAGCGGCAAGATAGATAATCGCATTATAGCCCGTATTTTGCCACAGTGC
>CAUURR010000280.1:0-2644 GCA_963547555.1 uncultured Treponema sp.
CTCATCGATGAAGCGGGCGCATGGCTGAAACTGCATAAAAATCACGTTCAGGCAAAAACGGATCTTTCCGATAAAAATACACGCACGCCCCCCCCCCTGCCCTGTGGTGACACCGCGTTATTAGAAAAAACGTTGGCACGTATTGCACGGATTCCCGAAAAAAGCATAAATACGGACGAAAAAGAAAAACTGCGCACCCTTGCACCCGATTTAAAGAAAAGCATTTTCGGTCAGGATGCGGCGGTTGAAGCCCTTTCAATGGCGGTAAAACATTCCCGCGCGGGTTTCCGCAATCCCGAAAAACCGGCCGGCTGCTTTTTGTTTGCAGGCCCCACGGGGGTCGGAAAAACCGAATTGGCGCGCTGCCTTGCGGATACGATGGGCGTAAAACTCCTCCGCTTCGATATGAGCGAGTATCAGGAAAAGCATACGGTCAGCAGGCTCATCGGTTCTCCGCCCGGCTATGTCGGCTTTGAAGACGGCGGACTTTTAACGGGTGCCGTGCGGAAAGACCCTCATGCGGTTATATTATTGGACGAAATCGAAAAAGCGCACAGCGATATTTACAATCTTCTTTTGCAGGTAATGGATTACGGCTCGTTAACCGACAACCAGGGGAAAACCGCCGACTTCCGCAGCACAATCCTGATTATGACAAGCAATGCGGGTGCAGCCGATATAAGCCGCACACACATCGGTTTCGGCGAGCGCGACGAAACGGACAATGCGGTAAAAGAAGCCGTTGAAAGAATATTCAGTCCCGAATTTCGCAACCGATTAGATGCCGTTATTCCCTTTGCACATTTGAGCCGCGAAATAATTGAAGATATCGTGCGAAAAGAAAGTTCAAAACTGGCAGAACGCCTGTCCGAAAAAAAAGTCGATTTGGAACTCGACGGCGAAGCGGTTGCCCTGCTTGCCGAACAAGGTTATTCCAAAGAATTCGGCGCGCGGAACATCAGCCGCATAATAGACGAAAAAATCGCCTCGCCTCTTGTAGACGAAGTATTATTCGGCAGTTTGGCACAGGGCGGAAGCGTTACCGTATACAAAAAAAACGGCGACATTGCCCTGTCTTTGCGCAAGCGGCGTAAAACGGCAGCTCCCCTCCGGCACAAAACACAAGAGATGCAAGAGCTTAAAGCATGAACGGGGCATCGACTTTATCCGCTGTCCAAAAAGAAAAACTCTTTTCCTCATTTTTTCCGTATACGGAATGGTTTGAATTCGCTTCTCCGGAAGATACGGGCATCGACATCGTAGGACTTGGCGGCCATTTGTCGGCCGATATGCTCTTGTCGGCATATTTACAGGGTGTGTTTCCCTGGTATGGCAGCGACGACCCCGTTTTATGGTGGTCGCCCGACCCGCGTTTTGTTTTACTGCCCGAAGACTTCCATACCCCTTCCCGCCTCTTTCGCACTATGAAAAAAAATGCAGCCGGTTTCACTTATACGATGAATCGTTCTTTTACGGAAGTGATTACCGCCTGCGCCGAAACGAAACGTCAAGCCGGCGGCGGCACGTGGATAGTACCGGACATGATAAAAGCGTATACGGAATTTCACCGACTGGGCTTTGCCCATTCTTTTGAAGTGTGGCAAAACGATAAACTGTGCGGGGGCTTTTACGGCGTTTTAATCGGACAAGTGTTTTTCGGCGAATCCATGTTCACCCGTGTACCCGACGCATCAAAATGCGCTTTTGTACGGTTTGTAGAAAACTTTAAACACTGCGGCGGAAAGCTTATCGATTCTCAAGTATACACCGATCACATAGCCCGCTTCGGCGGCAAAAATATCAGCCGCACCGCCTTTTTACATTTGGAAGAATTGTACCTGCACGTTCCTTTGGAAACGGAGTTGGAAAAAGTTTACGAAAACGGACTTCATTGACAGCAATTCGATTTTAAATATATACTTTAGCGGAGGGATGCCGAATGAAACAAATTCGTGTAATAGCGGAAAATAAAAGTAAATTGATTTTAGCCGAAGACGCTCAAAAAGGCGATTTTATCGATTTGGCGGATATAAATTCGGTCGATACCGGTTTGGTTGAAAAGGCCCTTGCACAGGGAGCCGATAAAATATATCAGGAAAAACTGAAACAGGCAAAAACCGAATTCGAACTTGAAAGTCAAAGAGAAAAAGCGGATTTGCAGGCTCAAATCGAAAAAATAAAAACCGAATCCGTTACGGCCCTCGTAAAAAAACAGCATGAACTGGAAACCGATTTTAACAAACAAATCGCCGATTTACAAACAAAACTGTCATCGTCCGAAGAATCGAAAAAGCTGGCAATAGCGGAAGCCCTTGCAAAAAAAGATTCGGAAATAGCGGAACTGAAACAAAAAATCATAACCGGTGCATCCGAAAGTCAATTAAAAATTGAAAAAGTTCAAAATGAAAAAATGCTTGAAGTGCAAAAATTATCAAATGAACTTGAAAACATACACAATAAGGCAAAACTGAATCAGGACAGCTTAAAACAAAGTTTTGAAACGCAGTTAAAAGCCAAAGATGAACAGATTGCGTATTATAAAGATTTAAAAGCAAAAATGTCGACCAAAATGATCGGCGAAACCCTCGAAGCCCATTGCAGAACTTCTTTTGAGCAATACCTTCGTCCCGTAATGCCTTCAGCC
>CAUURR010000281.1:0-2641 GCA_963547555.1 uncultured Treponema sp.
TGCCCCCTGGCAAACCCTGAAAGGGGAAAAAGCAACCGATCCTGCGGATATACAAAAGGTATATAAAAAAATCGCGGAATTGCGTGGCCTTTCGCTTGAGGATGTTTGCAGCCTACTGTACAAAAATTTTAAAGATTCGTTTGCAGTTCTCTGAATACGGCATTTGTGTTTTCGTACACGCTGTACAATTTATCCAGATTCGGAGCAAGCGGATCATTGGAGCGGCCGCGTAAAATATCTTCAACTTTTTGCGCCGTTTGAAAAAGTATGAGGGCTCCCAAAGAGCCGGCTGCACCCTTGATACGGTGCACATACGACGCCGCTTCGGATGATTCATTTTTTTCTATCAACGAATTCAATACGTTTTTATCGAAGGGAACTTCGGAAAACCAGCAGTCAAGCAAGTCTTTGTACAAGCTGCTGTCGTTTCCCAAATCGGAAATAGCCTTTTTATAATCGACTAAAGATTGTTCCATAATGCGTACCCTCTTTAGAATAAAATTTAATTTTATTATAGTATATATTCCGTTTTTTTGCTATACTGATTTTATGAAAAAGATTCTTGTCTTGCTGAATTGCACGGTTCTTGTGTGCTGTGTTTTATTTTCTTTTTTACAGCTTGTATTTAATTTTTCCATTTCATTCGATATGGAAGGATTTTTTGCGTTTATCGTAACCGCGGTTTTTACGCTTTTTTTTGTCCGCGAAAGTTTTTTCTTTTTTAAAAAGCGCCGCGTAAAACGTTTTTTTGTTATTCATAAAATTTATCAATATCTTCCGTTTGTATTGCTTGCCGCCTTTATTATCCGCCGTTCGGGAGAGCGGGAGTCGGTACAAGCCTATGATACGGCGGGTATTGTATTGTGGGCGGCCGCTTCCCTGTGTACCGTTTGCCTGCTTTATTTTTTCAGCCCCAAGCGTTTTTTTGTACAAAATGAAGAATACGGTCGCGATGCGGTTGAACTCGGCATAGTCGATGAAAAGGGCGTCCTTAAACCGAAAAAACGGCGCGGTTTGAAAAAGGGATTGTTTGAACTCTTTGATTGGATCGACGCGATTGTACAGGCGGTATGTACGGTTGTCCTTATCAATATTTTTATTTTCCAGCTTTATGTAATTCCTTCCGAATCCATGGTGCCCGAATTTTTAATCGGCGACAGGGTTATCGGATTTAAAACCGCTTCGGGGCCGCGCTTTCCCGTTTCGAATACGGGACTTCCCGTTATGCGGAACTATAACCGCGGCGATATTGTTATCTTCCGTAACCCGCGCTATCCGCAGGACAATAAATCCGAAGTAAAAAGCTTTTTATCGCAGCTTGTGCTGATGTTTACGTTTACAAAAGTCAATTTGAATGTCGATGAAAACGGAGATGTAAAGGCCGATCCTCTGGTTAAGCGTATTACGGGAGTTCCCGGAGAACAGCTGGTTATGCAGGACGGCGTTTTATACCGGCGCACGGCGGAACAAAAGGATTTTACCCCTGTTGAAGAAGAAGGGCGCTGGGCGCAATGGAACAACGCCGCTCTTCCTGCCGCTTTGCGCAAAAAGGTGCGTTATATTCCCATGACAAATGAGCAGTATAAACGTATGCTCGATATTGAAAAGGAACGCCGTTCTCTTGATTATACCCAAGCCGCCCGTGAAGCGCGTGAATTGAGCCGTCGCTTCAGTGCCGAAAAAAAAATATTGTCCGGCCTTGCTGCGTCGGGTACGGCAATCCCCGCTCTTGTACCCGAAAGCATGACCGACGCCTATACTTTGTTTAATCAAAGCGATACTCTTATTCGAAAACTTTTAATGTTTTCCGGCGGAGAACTGTGGTTTAATGCCTTTATGACCGATTGGGAAAATACTGTGGAAAAAGCCGTATCCGAAGCGCAAAAAGACGGAACGGCGGATCAAAGCGTTTTAATCGGCGGCGATATTTATTCCGATGCGATGTTCCGCCAAAATGTTATTTTAAAGCTGTGTTTCGGCCGTCTTGCAGTGCGCACCGCCGAGTTGATAAATAGGGGAGTTAGTGCCTCCGAGCAAAGCCGCGACACGGAACGCTTAAAGTATCTTATGGATGCCCAAGATGCGGTTTTGTATCTCGTATCGATTAACGATATGCGCAATATGCCCGTTTTCCCCGAAAACACTGTCGCAGGAGAGCCCGCCTATATTCCGCCTGAAAACTTTTTTATGATGGGCGATAACCGCTTTAATTCTTTGGATATGCGTCACTTGCTTGAAGCGCGCAAAGTACCCGTTACCGCCTTTGATTCCTACACGCTGTATTATAATTCGAATATGAAGCCGCAATATGTTCCGCAAAAAAATATTTTGGGAATCCCGGTACTACGCTTTTTCCCGCTCAAACGATTCGGCATACCGGGAAAGTAAAAGCGTTCTGCGAGTACGCCCGGTGGTTAATAAAAAGAAACCGCTAAGAGCGCGAAGATAAATTCAGAAATGCATATCAAGTAGCATCAAAAATCTTTGCGTGCCTCGCGTTCTCTGCGGTTAATAAAACGTGCGCTGTGCAGGTTTTCCCCCGTGAAAATTAAAGCTTGCATTATTTTACATATCAGTGTACTATAACTATATTAGGTTAATATAACAAAGGAGGTCTTGACATGAAAGACAAATCGGTATC
>CAUURR010000282.1:0-2636 GCA_963547555.1 uncultured Treponema sp.
CGATGCTGGGCTCTCGCGTCTATATTAGATTACATTGCACGGAGCATAAAATTCATAACCTTCAAACCGTACTGTCTAGAGGGGTAAAACGCAATCCGTCGGGAAAAAATGAAACCATGGCTGTTCCAAACTGTAGCAAAAGCCCTTTGTACTTTTTTGTCCCCATGTTTGTATTCTTTTGCGTATAAAAGGAAGGAGTATAAACGGTTTAATTATAAAGCGGACGGTTTTCCAAAAAAACAAGTACAAATTTCTTTTGTATGAATTGCGTTTTGAAATCTTAAGTCTTTTTTTTTCGTCTGAAAATAAAACGAAAATATTGCGATTTGTCGATTCGCGTTTCGTATATCGGTAGGCGGGAAAAATATCGATAGGAATGCCCTGATTATAATTGTACGGCCCGCCCGGATCGTCCATATAGCTGAAACGGTCGCGGATTTTTGCCCACTGCATGTCATGTTCGGGATCCGTTTGTGCGGTTTGAAAAAACATATCAAAAGGAAGCTCTTTTTCGGCAATTTCACAAAAACGATTGTAATCTTCAAGCGGCATCATAACATCGACGTCGTCATCCCAAGGAATAAAACCCTTGTGTCGCACGGCTCCCAAGAGGGTCCCCGCATCAAGCCAATAGGTAAGCGCATACTTTTTACATATTTCATCAAATACGCGCAATATGCGCAACATGACAAGCTGTGCTTGCCGAAGTGTTTCACAAGCGGAGAGTCGGTTGTCTGGAATATGTGAAAAATCGTTCATAACTTTCCTCTTTGAGACGGCAATTTTTGAAGCAACCGCCGCCCGTTTGCTTTCAATCTATCGGGAGGCGTATCCAGCTTTCGGGCACTATATCCGAATAGTTGTATTTATAGTAAGAATCTTTATATTCCAACTCGCGTCGGTTCCACACCGAGGGTGCAATAATGAGCTTATCGGGATTATTGTTCAGCCAAGCCGCCCACCAACTGAAAGAACTGTTTGGAATAATATTAAAGCGACACAAACTCATCAATGCCATATCCTGCCAACTGTCGCTTCCGGTGTTCCAACCGACAAAGATTGCTTTTGCGCCGCAAAAGTCCAGATTCTTTCGGCACCAGTCCAGGTCATCAGAAAAAACATAAAAAACGGCCTGCGGATATTTTTTTTGCACATAGACTATCGCATTGTTGTAATAGGTCTCTGTACAAACGTGAAGGCTTTGGGTTGCCAAATAATCACCGCGGCGCACATGAATAGACGCACAGGAAAAATCTTCACCCTTGTCCTTATATGAGTGAATTTCGTCCTTGAGTGCCGCTGACTGTTCCGATAGAGGCGGGCGGAAGGTAAACAGACGGCGTATATCTTTTTCTATCGGCAAAAAGTATTTTTCCGTTTGCCAAAAACCTTCAAGATAGCGCTCTTGCGTATCCTGAAAAATTTCGGGCGTATATGAAAAAACGGTGTCGATATAGTGCGTTTTTTTTGTAAAATATTTGCGTCTTATACGGTTCAGCAAACCTTCCGCACTCGTAGACAAACGGCGCACATCGGCATCGGATGCTTCGGCTAGTTTCAAACCGAATAAATGTTCCGTTTCCAATCCGTTGTGACACAGATCGACACCGCCTCTTATAAGCTTGTTTTTATATAAAGAGGTATCGACAAAAACCTCATGTCCGGCATTTTGTAAGGCGAGGGCAAAGGCATAGCAGAACATTTGATTTCCCAAACCGCCCGATATTTTTACGATTTTAATGGCTTTTCTCCGATTTTATGAAAACCTCTAAAAGCTGAAGTTTTTAGAAGTTCCTTTTATATTTTGATTTATATTGAACTGAACGGATATATGCAATAAAACGTATTGCCCGATATACTTTGTGTTTTAAAAAAAATAAAGCCGTTTTGCGTCCCATAGGAAAAAAATCGTAAGAAGCTTCTTTTATGGCTTGCTTAAAAACAGTGCGGCCGCATATTTTTTTAAATTCTTGCAATTTTTTATTCTTAGCGGCAGGATTATCCGGATGGAAGCAATAACGCAAAGCAACAGCTAAAATACTGTGAATAATCCGTGCGTAAATTAAAGACAAGAATATTTGTTTATAAACATCATCGGATTTTTCTACAGCGGCATATAAACTATGTGCAAAGAGTTCATGTTTGTCGGCAAAAGCCGTATTAAAAGCATTGCTCACCGTTCCTTCGTCATAACGATAGCGGTAATTGAACTTATGTATATAGACAGCCGATTTGAGGGATCGCAACAGTCTGAAATTAAATTCAATATCTTCACCCAAAGACAATTCCGTATTGAATAGAACTCCCGCTTCACGTATAAAATCGAGGCGGTACATTTTTGCCCATACCGACCCCAAGCCGCTTGTTAAACACAATACTTGTTTTTGAAGTTGTAGACAATCTTCGGCGGTTAGAGCGGAAAAATCGGATTTAAAAAAACAGACAGTTTCACTTTTTTTATTATATTCTTTTCGGTATGGCCAAAAAATCAAATCCGCCTCTACATCATTGGAGGCTTTCAAATCTTTTGCGGCTTTTAAGGCATCAGCACACATTGTATTTTCAATCCAATCGTCCGAATCTACAAAAATACACCATGTTCCCCGTGCCGCTTTTACGCCCGTATTCCGTGCCGC
>CAUURR010000283.1:0-2631 GCA_963547555.1 uncultured Treponema sp.
ATTTTCGGCATTCGACAAAAGAACAACTTGTTGCGCTTTTGGCATCGAACATACGTAATCGTGCCAAATATGCGTTTAAGTATTTCCCCTCACGGGTGTTTTCATCTTTGCTCATGCTTAGGCTGAGTTCAAATAAATTGGTGCAAAGAATATTCCATGCGGACACGTCCATGTTCAACAGCGAAGATACCGAAAGCATTGCGGAAAATTATTTGACGGAAAACGGTTTTTGCTTTGCTTTTTTGCCGAAAGGTAAAACTGAAGTGCAATATATTATTCCTTCCGATTTGGGAATCGATCCCGAAGAAGTGCTGCGTTTTTTAGGAAACGGAAAAGCCGATGCCGGTTCTTTAAACGCGTTTTTTAACTGTGCCCGTATTGCATCTTCGCTATACGGTATTTGTCCGGCGGATGTGTTTATGGAATTATATAATCGTGATGCCGAGCTCAAAATAAAAGATAAAAAACGTTTTTTACAGTGTATGGAAGAAGCCGCATCTTTAACCGGCGATTATTATTTTATCGATAATTCACTCGTTTCCGATTTTATCGATTACGATACAGAAAGTTCTTTTATACTTGAACGGCGGGCGAAATTCAAACCGTATATACCGCCGCTCGGCGAACTGCAAAAAAAACGAACGCTTCGATTTTACGATGACGATAATAAAGCGTACGAGCAGCTTATTCGTTGGTGCAGCGAATTCCTTCATGATAAAGATGAGGCCGTTGAAGCTGCAGACATGCTGCGTGCGTATATCAAAATCGGCTATCCGCTTACCGAAGCGCTGAAGATGCTGCAGACAAATAAAGAGACTTTTTTACGGATAAGTATGGAAGACGGCAAGCGATTTTTCCGGATTATTTCCGATTTAAATAACAGTTGCCGTCTGTGGACACGCTGGGGACATTGCCCGAATGAATTGTATAATTTAAAACTGCAAAGCGAATTTGATTCGGTCTTAACACAGGAAGCAATCGATGAGCGTAGACGAAAAAGGAATTCTCATCATCTCGAGCTGCCGGCCGATTGCCGTAAACCGTCAAACGAAGAATGCAAAGAACAGGTAGCCTTACTCAATGCATATTGGCAGGCGGAAGATCCTCCGTTATGGCATGAGCAAGGACTTGCGGCACAAAAAAGAATTTTTCCTTCTTTTAAAAAACTCGCGGATATTTTTGCCGAAATGCCTGAAGATGCAATGCCTAAATTGCTTGATCAATGGCTTGCAAGTTTATGGCATAAAAGTGCAAATCGCGGAGGAAGGTTCGGCGATGTGCAGTGGAATTATCACGTGTTTGAACCGGTGGAACAAATAGGTGAAAATCTTTTTTCATGTAGCGACAGTGACGGCAGCAGCTTTGTCGTATATTCGGCGTCGGTCGGCACACAATTTGAAGAAGTTATAACTTGCATGAGCGTTCTTATTGATGCGGGAGGTTGGTTTTTGACATACGGCCCGGTGCTCGGGTGGAACGGTCTTATGCGATCCGATTTTCTGTATCTTGCGCAGAGAATTGCTCCTCAGACGTATAAACAGCAGGGATTTACTGCCGTTATGCACTTTAATCCCTGTCCCTTTTGGGCTGTTCTTCGTGAGGCAAAGATGGCGCCTGTTCTTCATAAGGGCGAATTGGTGACGGAATGTTCTCTTGAATGCACCTTCATCAACAATACGGTACCCGAATTGCTTAACGCTTGGTCGGCGGAACATGCGGGAAAATATACGCGCTGGGTATATAACAAAGAAGACTATTTAAACAGTCGTACCGTTTATCTTAATCATAAAACGAATGAAGTATTTTTAGCCGCCCACAATGAAACCGCTTTTGAAAAGATGCTTTCGCAGCTGAAAAAATATATAAAAGCCGGTAAGTCCGGCAGCGAAAAAGTTTCTTTTGTGATGCAATCGTTTTGTAACGATTTTTTTAAGAAACCGCAAAAACTTTTGCAGCTGGAAGCGAAATTTTTCACATTCCTTGATTTGTAAAAATTCGGCACACAGAAAAATAAAAGACTCGAATTTTTTGCGGATTTTTGTTATAATAAACTAATATGAAAATAGCAATAAAAAAATCAGCAGTCTTTATCGTATTCGCTTTATTGTTTTGCATGCGGACGGTGCGCTCAGCCGCTTTCGACTTTAGCGGAAATGAAAACGGTCCTCATGATATCGGCGCAGCTTTTATATTCAATACGAAAAAGGGCATCGAACCGAATATTTTTTATGCCGATTTTCTGTATAAATATTCGTGGTCCTTTGCCGAAGCTTCCGCCGGAGTTCAGCTTACATCCGCAAATGCCGACCTTCTTCTAAAGGCAATGTATCTTCCGCTCAATGTTTTGCATCACAAAATAGGGCTTGCGGCAACATATCACATGAGCGGCTTGTACAATGTCGGCACGATTCACGACATCGTAGGGGCATTTGAATACACGCTGACAATGCCGGACAGATTCATCTTTTTTGCACAAGCCGGTTATATGTATCAGTGGATATGTACCCCGGTTCCCGGCGGCAAGATGATTGTAACCGGCCAATATTCAAAAACCGGCGCGTTTCATTGTACCGCTATTATAAAAAAAGAATGGTATGTGGGCGGAGGCATGAGCACATACGAAAACTTCCG
>CAUURR010000284.1:0-2597 GCA_963547555.1 uncultured Treponema sp.
CGATTTTTTCGCAATGATTTAATATAGGCTACGACATCTTCTTCCGTTTGGAAGCCGGCTTTTTCCGCTTCTCCCTGCATTTGAGTTTGAATATTTGACAACGTTATTTGAGAAGCATTTGCAATATAAACTTTTCCTTTGCTTTCTTCAAAAAAGACTTTATCGCCGGTTTTCAACTGCAACGATTTTCTTATTGTGAGAGGAATTGTTATTTGACCTTTTGAAGTTACTTTCGCTAATTCCATAAAATATATCCTTACATTCCTTACTTATAATATATACTGACAGAACACTTGTCGTCAAGAACTATTGCCGGAGCTTGTATTAACGAGTATTACTTTTAGTGTTGTCTTTGCCGTATTGAAACACTCTTAAAAAATTGTTATAGTGTCCGTAACAACAATCGAATATGAATACTGTGAATACCGCGCCGGTTGACCGGCATAATCTTATAGCTTTTTTCGCTTCGCTGTGCCTTTTTTTGTCCGCCGTGGAATATGTGATTCCCAAGCCGCTGCCGTTTATGAGGCTTGGGTTGGCGAATATGCCTATCCTTTTGGGGCTTTATATCTTTAACCGCAAAGAACTGTCGCTTTTGGTGCTGTTTAAAGTGCTGGGGCAGGGCTTTATTACCGGAACCCTTTTTTCGTATATTTTTTTATTTTCCGCTGCGGGCTCCTTTGCTTCGGCCTGTGCCATGCTTATTTTACATCGTGCGGGTAAAAAACATATCGGGCCGGTGGGTATCAGTTTGGGGGGCGCGCTTGCAAATACGGCCGCACAAATCGTACTTTCGCATTTTATGCTTTTCGGCGATGCGGTGCGCTATATTGCTCCCGTGCTTTTGATTTCGGGGTTTGTTACCGGTCTTTGCTTAGGTCTTATAACCGGCGCCTTTGCATCGCGTTCAAAATGGTTTGCCCTTTTGCCCAAAAATGCCTATGCCGAACTTTTATGAGGTTCCTTTGTGAAAAAGTTTTTTGATTCTTTAAATCCTTCGCTTTTGTTTATATTTTCTCTTTTGTGCTTGCCCGGTATTATCTTTCAGCAGTCTATTGTGTACTTATGGATAGACCTTGCGCTCTTTGCCGTTTTGTCCGGTTTTAAAAAGGGGCGCTTCCGTATTGTACCGCCCATGGTGATTTGTTTTTCAATCGTTTTTTTTAATTTGTTTCAAGCCGACGGTTACGTTTTGTTTTCGATTTTTTCTTTAAAAGTTACGTCGGGCGCTTTGCAGGAAGGCTTAAAAAAAAGCGGCGTGCTTTTGGCTATGGTATTCGTTTCGCAATACGCCGTAAGCCGCAATGTAAATCTGCCCGGAAGGGCGGGAGGCTTTTTAAGCCGTGTATTCCGCTATTTTGATGCCTTAAACGAAAAAGCACCGCCGCGTACTTCTTCCGAAAAAAGGGCGGCAGAAGAACTTTCGTTTTCTCAAGCTGAAACGCTGAATGAAGATAAACGTACAAAAAAAATACGCCCGATTAAAGCAATCGCCGAAAGCATTCCGCTTCTTATCGAAAAAACCGATGAGCGATTATTGAGCGTATTTTTTTCCGATTCTGAAGTTAAAGAGACCGCAGGGGACAAAGAGGCAAAAAGCAAAGCTCCTTTTCTATTGTCCCTCTTTATCAGCGTTCTGCCTCTTTTTCCGGTATATCTGTTGCTGATTTTGTCGCGCCTGCGGATTTTTCCGGTATAATAACGGCTGCGACGATGTAGGCTATTAAGCCGCTTCCGACTCCGGCAAACAGTAAAAATACGGTTATAAGGCGTACAAGGGTGGGGTCGATATTAAAATATTCGGCAATTCCCGCGCATACGCCGCAAATCATTTTGTTGTCGCTTTTATACAATCTTTTTGTCATTGTTTTCTCCTATAAAAGTTATGCAGAAAGTGTCAACTTTCATTTAGGTTTTATCGTATCGATACATCGATGCTGCCGACGGCCGCCGATAAATCGAGGTGGTTTGCCTTTTTGCCTCCGGAGCGGCCGCGATTTGTAAGCCCCGATGAAACGGAATCGTTTACCCGTATGCTGCCGAAGGCGGCTTGCGTGTCCCATGAATAGTCTTCACCGCCGCTGTCTACGGTTAAGTCTATTTTTCCGGCATTGCAGTCGGCATCTGTTTGGCCGCGAAGACGCCCGTCAATGCGTACGGAACCGGCATTACAGTCTATGTCGGTATGTGAACTTGTAATATTTCTGATTGAAACGGCTCCGGCATTTAATTCGACGGACAATTCGTTTACTGTCAGTGAGCGGTGATTTAACGACAGGGCACCCGCATTCAGCGATATATCCAATTCATCCAAGCGGGTATTTTCCGGCAGCGTAAGAACAACGTAGGCTGTATTATTCTTGCGGTTCCGCTTCCAAGTATATCCGCCTTTTTCTTCAATTTCCAAAACGCCGTTTTTTAAACTGCCGTACACGCTTCTGCGGCGTCCTTGGCGTACGCTTACGGCGAGAGTTTCGCCTTGTTCGATATCGATAAGGACTGCACTTAAATCGATTTCTATTGAGCGCACGGTTTTACCTTTATAATCGTCCGTAAAAGAAAGGGGCAGGGATTTTAATTCCGCGTATGCTTCCCGT
>CAUURR010000285.1:0-2589 GCA_963547555.1 uncultured Treponema sp.
CGAAATCCTTTCCGCCGAGCCGGATAACCTTACCCCGCTTGAAGCCTTGCAGCTTGTCGCCCGCTGGAAAAAACACCTTTCGGGACGGTAAGAATCCGTCCGTGCCATACGTGGTGTGAATTATTCCTTAAACTTGGTAGAGTTTTTGGTTGTATTAGATACAGTGGTGAAAAATCCTACGCGTACCGTAAAACTTTTTCTTTACAATACCGTTTTTTTTATTTATTCCGGTCACCCCTTGATTTTTGACCGAAACGGGTTATAATATGATATATCTTATAGGAGGTTTTCTTTATGAAGAAAATTGTATTGGTGTTGGTATGCGCTCTTGCTTTGATTGCGCTTGCCGCGTGCTCCACGACCCAACCCTTTGACGCCGGTGCTACCGGTACGGTAGGTGCCAAGGTGGGTGAGGCTTCTCAGTCTTTTGTCTTTATCTTCCCCTTGAAGGGTGAAGGCGGCGTTCAGATGGCTGCTAAAAACGGCGGCATCAAAAAAGTCGGAACGGTCGATATCCGCATCAGTTGGCCCGCAAGCCCCATTATCCCTTACTACACCGTAACCACGGTTGTTTCCGGAGACTAAGGAAACCGTAAGGGTGCCGAAATTGCTGCGGGTTTTAACGGCCTGCGGCTTTTTCGGCTCCTTTTTTCTTTTTCACTTTATAACATTCCATATCATACGATGAAAATAAAAATAATAAAAATTCTTTTCGCAGGCGCATGTATCTGTTTTTTCCTTTCGGGCTGCATGACACCGCCCTATGCTTCCGGCAACGAAAAAGTCATCGTTACGTACGCATCTTCCGGCTATCTGCAGTATTATCTGCGGCCGGCAAAAATGGTTTGTACGGACAAAGACGATAAAGCCTTTGTGCTTATCGATTTTACCTATCAAAAAGACGGCCGCTCATACGTTACCGATTCATACGTCAATTTTACGCTGAACTGCAAAACCGATGCGTTTATTTCAAGCGCGCGTTTTGTGTTGACCGACTCGGCTGTCGCGGAATTAAAAAACCTTTCGATGCTTAAACGCAGCAAAAAAGAAGGCCTCATACGGGTAACGACGACGCTTGAAAAAGAGCGCATTGAAGAGGTTTTACAAGCGCTGTATGATTCGAAAGCCCTTTTGGAAATTACGCTCGACGACGGCTCGGTTAAACGGTTTACCGTTACGCGCGACCTCATCGACCGAATCGATGACGCTTTTTCGAAATAAAAGCCGGGAGGACGAATATGAAAAAACTGTTTATTATTGCCGCCGCAGCCTTTATTTGTGCCGGCGTTTTTTCGCAGGAAGCGAAGACTCAAGAATCCGTATACAACGAAGATACGGTTGCCGATAACGTTGCGCGGATCGGCATATTGATGAAAGACCTCGATGCAAATATGGCGGACATTCAAAAGCTGGCGCTCGAAATTCCCTATCGGGAACGCGCCGCGTTGTATAAAAAGGGCAAAACGGATGCGCTTCTTGCGGTCGGTTTGAATGCTTTTTCCTTTTTTATCCTCATTCCGCCGAATTTGGGTATCGGCTCTTTTATACAGCACGATACGGTAGGCGGTCTTATCAACCTCGGCACGGGGCTTGCGGGAATCGGCTGTATTGGAACCGCTCCTTTTCTTACTTCGGGAAACGTTAATGCCGCGATAACGCTTTTTACAACGGGCGGAGTCCTTTGTCTGGGCTCATGGATATTCGGTATCGTCAGGCCGATTGTTTTTGCTTCTTCGCACAATAAAAAACTGGAAGACGCTCTCCTTTTAAAAACAAAGGTAACAATGGTTCCCGTAATCGATTCCGAGCGTGTAGGCTTTGCGCTTGCAATCCGCTATTAAATTCGATTAATACTTAATTATATTCAAACAACAGTGTCTGTGGCCGACGGGCAGGGGAGAATGTGGCATGGAAATGAAGTGGATTGTTCTTGCGCTCGCCGCGCTTATGTATGTTTTTGTCGTTATATTTCCGTCGAAAAAACATTGGATTTCGCTTGGTGTCGGTGCGCTGATTATAATTATTGGCGCTGTTCCCGTCGCTCACGCGTTTTTGACGCTTATAAATTGGAATATTTTAGGCATCTATATCGGCTCTCTCATTATTGCCGAACTTTTTTTGTATTCGCGCGTGCCGAACCGCCTTGCCGACACCATCATCGATTCAATGCCGGATACGGGAAGCGCGATTACCGCCGTTTTGGTTATGACCGGCATTATTTCGGCCTTTGTCGAAAACGTTGCAACCGTGCTGGTTATGGCGCCCATTGCGCTTTCGGTGTGTAAAAAACTGCGCATTACGCCGGTATATTTTATGACCGGTCTTGCCGTTATGGCAAACCTGCAGGGGACGGCAACCTTGGTCGGCGATCCGCCTTCGATGATATTCGCTTCATACGCGCACTACGGATTTACCGACTTTTGTGCGTATCAAGGGCGCTTGTCGATTTTCTTTGTCGTACAAGCGGGTATGCTTGCCGGCGCTTTGTATTTTTACCTGTATTTCGCGAAAGCCGGAAAGAAAAAAATCGAAGTTGAGCGCGCGCCCATCCTTTCTCTGTTCCCGACCGTTTTGCTTTTTGTTATGATA
>CAUURR010000286.1:0-2580 GCA_963547555.1 uncultured Treponema sp.
GGCCACGGAAGCGGTCAGCATAACCGTTGCGACCAAAAAACCGATAAACCTGAGTACGACAAAATTTGAAAAACACATAACCAAAAAACCACAGCCGACCGAGAATGCATTTACGGCAATCCCCTTTCCCGAATAACGGATAGTGTTCAAGGTAACCTGCGTCAAATCGTCTTTACCGATTCGTTCGTTATGATAATTGTTCATAAAGTGAACGGTGTAATCGATACCTATACCGATGGCTATGGCGGCGACCAGGCTTGTTACCATATCGAGGTTTATTCCGGTTAAGCTCATAATGCCGAAATTCAGCAAAATCGAAACACCGAGCGGAACAGCTCCGATAAAGCCCGCCGCGGGAGAACGGTAAAATACCGACAGGATAATAAACACGATGGCAACGGCAAGCACCAAACTTGATACTTGACTGGAAATAATCATTGAAGTCATCGCAACTTCCATTTCACCCAAGCCGGCCGCTTCAAGTGTATACCCTTCCGGAAAATGAGCTTCGGCAAAGCGTTGCGCATCGGCTATAACCGCTTTGATTTTACCGGTGTCATGCGTCCGCATAATAATCTGCATTCTGCTTGTACGCGGTTCAAGCGTTTCATCGAGCAAGGCATCAAGAGAACCCGAATACAAAAGCAGATATTGGGTAACGATATTTTTAAGTTCGTCCCGTGTTTCAACCGGATATTTTGAAATATCCGAGGGGATTTCATAGTAATTCGCACCGCGGTAATTGATTTCCCGTTTTAACGCATCAATAAATTCGGCAACGCTCAAATCGCTTTTACCTACCGAAGCATAAGCTGCGGCAAAAAGACCCGCCGCTTCTTCGGCCGTAAGCTGTTTATGTGCGGCTTGCGAAAACAAAATACCGGAAGCCGATTCGGCTTCGTCAAAATGTTCCGTTTTCGGTACCGAGGCGGGAACATCGTCGTCATCGTCGTCAAAAAAGCTGTCAAATCCGCCGGCAGCTTCGCCGTTTTTTTGCATATCCGCATATTCCCGAACCGCTTCCGTATTCGAGCCGGAGTTTTCCGCCGGAGCGGCTGCACTTGCGTGCATTACCTGATTCATTCGTTTTACGAATTCCGTAAAGGACACAATACTGCCTATCGCCGGATGATTCGACTTTAAAAATGTTTCAAGTTTTTCCATTTCGGTTAAAATAGCGGGATCGCACATATCGCCTTTTTCCCGTCCGCTTATAACCAAACTGAACCCGGTTGTTCCGACATATTTTGTGTCGATGGCGGTAACGTCATTACGAACCTTTGAGTTTTTGGGAAAATATTCCAAAAAAGCCGATTCAATGTTTAGATTCAATATGCCCCAAACCGAAAGACCGATGATAACCGAAAGGCCTAAAAGAAACACAGCTTCTCTGTTGTGTAAATAGTTATAAATCCTATCCAAAACCGCACCGTTTTTATTTACGCCGAGAACGGCAAGGCGGGCATTCTTTTTTACCGCGCGCAGGCTCATTCTTTTTTGCTGTTTTTGAATGAGGGATACGGGTTTAATCATTAAAACCGCGGGAATAAACGCAAAGGCTAAACCAAGGGCAATCACAATTCCCACTGCGCTGAACACGGCAAACGATTTAAGCGGCCGAATCGGACTTGTAATGGTCGAAATAAAACCGGCAATCGTAGTTATACCGGCAAGAAGCACCGGAGAGCGTGCGCTTTTAACCGTTTCCGTTACAATGCGCTGATGATTGCACACATCCGTAATGGGCGCTTCTTTTTCAAGCCGCTGATAATAATAATTGATAATATGAATGCCGTATGCGGAACCGACCGCTATAAGCAATACGGGAAGACAGCTTGATACGATTGTAAGCGGTTCACCTATAACCGCCATAATCCCGGCTGTCCAAATTGTACTGATAAGCACTGCAATGAGCGGAAGCAGGGTTCCTTCCAAATTACGGAATGATAAAAATAAACACAGAATAACAACGGCGGTAATAAGCGGGATTAAATTCCGTAAGTCGGCATACATAAATATTTTTCCGTATTCGCCGAGCACCGGATCTCCGGCAATTTTATAGGAAAGCATTTTATGATTGCTTATATTTTCTTCTACAATGCGTACCGTTTCATTATAAATGGTGCTGATTTCAGGCGGGGTCGCGTCCGAGTTTAAAGTTGCAATAATTTGGACGCCCCTAAAATCGGAAGAGATGATAGTACCTATATACGCTTTCGGCCATTCCGCTATCCGTTGTTTTAAAAGCCGAACATCGGCTGCGCTGCCGGAAAAATTTTCAGGAATTAAAGACCCCGTACTCAATCGACCGTCTTCATCGGTGATAAAATCAATGTTCGTGATTGATTTTATGCCTACAATATTGTCGAGCCGGTCAAGTTCCTCGGTGATTTTTGCAATTACATCGAGGCTTTCTTTATTGAGGATAATATCGTCCGTTGTTTCGACGACAATGTCCATCACATATTGATCGCCGAAGCTTTCGGTCAGTTTGTTAAAATGTTTATAGGATTCATGATCTTTCGGAAAAAAATGCCGCAGTTCGTTATCCATAACAATGCGGGGCAGCATACAGGCAAA
>CAUURR010000287.1:0-2575 GCA_963547555.1 uncultured Treponema sp.
GCCGTTTGTCCGAAATCGTAAACGGATTGGCCTTTTTCCCGTATTTAATGCCTGCAATGGCTTTCAGTGCGATTTATTTATCGATGTTCAGCAGACAAAACGGTTTTGTTCCTCCCTTATACGGAACCTTTTTGCTGTTGGTTATTATCGGGTCGGTAAAGTATCTTCCCTTTGCGTCCAGGGCGGGCGTCAATGCCATGTTACAGCTCAGCAATGAAATAGAAGAGGCGGCTCTTATTCAGGGAGTGGGCTGGTGGAAGCGTATGGTGCGTATTATTTTCCCCATTCAAAGAACAAGCTTTCTTGCCGGTTATTTACTTCCTTTTATTTCATGTATGCGGGAATTGTCTTTGTTTATTTTACTTGTTACGCCTGCGAACAGAGTATTGACGACTATGTTATTCCAATACAACGAAAAAGGCTGGAATCAATATGCAAATGCGATTAATTTATTGATTATTATAGTAGTTCTGTTTTTTAATTTTGTTATAAACAAATTGACCGGAGCTTCTATAGATAAAGGAATAGGAGGAGCATAAAATGTCCGATATTACATTAAAGAATATAACAAAACGCTTCGGTAAAAGCGTTGCCGTCGATAATTTGAATTTAACCATAAAAGACGGTGAATTTATAACTCTTTTGGGACCGTCCGGCTGCGGTAAAACCACAACACTGCGCATGATTGCAGGTCTTGAAACGCCTACCGAAGGCGAAATTTGGCTTGATGATAAATGCGTATTTTCGGCTGAAAAAGGTATTAACGTGGCGCCGCATAAACGGAATGTCGGCTTTTTGTTCCAAAATTATGCACTGTGGCCTCATATGACCGTGTATCAAAATATCAGTTTCGGTTTGGAAAATTTAAAATGGCCGAAAGAGCGCATTTCAAAAAAAATTGCCGAATTGATGAAAATGCTCAAAATTGAAGAATATGCAAAACGTTATCCGAGCGAACTTTCAGGCGGTCAGCAGCAGCGCGTCGCAATCGCAAGAACTCTTGCCACCGAACCCAAGGTTTTGTTTATGGATGAACCTTTGAGCAATTTGGACGCAAAACTGAGAATGGATATGCGCGCTGAATTAAAGCGCCTCCATGTGGAAACGGGGTCAACCTTTGTCTATGTAACGCACGATCAGCTGGAAGCGATGACCTTATCTACAAATATTTGTTTGATGAAAGACGGCGTACTGCAGCAGTATGCACCGCCTTTGACGGTATATCATTCTCCGGCGAATATGTTTACGGCAGACTTTGTCGGAAACCCGTCCATAAATATGATTGAAGGAACGGCATCAAACGTCAACTTGGATGAAATTAAAATTAAAGCCGACGGTTTGAATTTATTGTTTACTCCGGTTTCCAACGCCGTCTCTCTTCGCGACAATCACAAGGTTGTGCTCGGTATTCGTCCCGAATATATACAAATAGAGGCGCAAAAGGGATTAAAGGCGAATATCTATTCCACATTGCCGTCGGGGATGGAAACCGTTGTAAAAGTACAATCGGAACAAATGCTTTTAACCGGCGTTGTATTCGGCGGGAAAGATTTCAACGTCGGCTCCGAAACGCATATAAACTTTATCGGCGAAGGCTGCGTACTCTTTGATGCCGAAAGCCGTGAATTTTTAGCATACGGCCGTTTGGAAACGGATGGTATTTGATTTCATAATCAATGGAAAAAATACTGCTTGTTGATGATGAAAAAGATATTGTCGAATGCCTTGATATGAATCTAAGAAAAAAAGGGTATTCGACAGTCTTTGCTTATGACGGAACTGAAGCCATAGTTGCGGCGCGCAGAGAAAAGCCGGATTGTATTCTTCTTGATATAATGCTTCCGCATATAGGCGGGATTGAAGTGTGCAGGCTGTTAAAGGCCGATGAAAGCACGGCTTTAATTCCCGTTATTATGCTTACCGCAAAAGGAGAAGAAGACGATAAAGTCAGCGGGCTCGATGCCGGTGCGGATGATTATATTACCAAGCCGTTCGGCTGGAAAGAATTATTTGCGCGTATCGATGCGGTGCTGCGCCGCTCTTCCGCCGCCGCTATGACGGGCCTAAAGGAAAAAGACAAAGCGCTTTGTTTGCAGGTGCAGGATATAAGGATTTATCCCGATAAGCATATCGTTGAAAAAGGTTCAAAGCGTATCAATCTTACCGCTACGGAATTTACTATTTTGCGGCTTTTAGCCGAACGGCACGGAAATATTGTAACGAGAAGCGAATTGTATGAAGCTTTGGGCATTGTTAAGAATGCCGGCGAACAGGTGTGTTCATTGGCTGTCCATTTTGCGAATCTGCGTAAAGAATTGGGAGACGATGCGCAAAACTGCCGTTATATAGAAACGGTGCGGAAAATCGGATTTAAAATAAATGACCGATATTGATCGCATAATTGCGGCAGGTTTTGTTTTTTTCGGACTCATTTGTACCGTATGCGCGCTGTGCTTCATTCTTGTGCATTTATATATGCATTTTAAAAATCGGATTGCAAAACTCGAGCACAAAAACGAAAAACTGCAAGCCGAATTATACGCAAAAGAAAAAAAACTTTCGGAAATTCGTGCCG
>CAUURR010000288.1:0-2550 GCA_963547555.1 uncultured Treponema sp.
CGTATGCAGCACGGCTTTCGGAGATAATTAATACTATACCCGTATCCAGAAAAAAGCAAGCGGCTAACGGCTCAAATTACCGGCTTGCCGGCCGAAAAGACAGCCGCCATATCGGCCGCCATGGCAGCCGATATGACGGCTGTCTTTTTTATAGTGATTGTGATATAATCGGGCTTATGGATGTAAAAGTTATGGACGAAAAAGTCCGTTGTAAACCGCATATAAAAATGTGCGCTTTTTGTTTTTGTATTTTTTTTACGTTATTTGCCTGTTCCCGCCCGCAAAATTCTTCTTTAAAACTGTATCTTGAAAATTCATCTTCAGCGTCAGATTCCGCTTTTCGCGCGGTATCTTTAAAAGCCTTAAATAAAAATGCACAAAGTGCGGTAATTGCAGACCCCGATAAAGCTCCGCTTATGTTTTTTGCTTTTGATGCTTCTTCCGCCGCACGGTACGCGTTACAAAGTCTTATTGCTTCCGGCGGTTATGCCCTTGAGCTTGAAATTGAAAGTCCCCTTTCCCGCAGCGGGGTTGTTCCCAACGGCGGGCGGAAAGCCGAAAAAGAGGGAGGCTTTTTTTTCGGCTTTATATATGAAAAAGATATTGCATCCGATTCAAACCGCTCTCTTGCAAAGTATGCGCAAAGTATTGAACAGCGCACGGGTATAAAAGGCGGTGTGCGCCAACCTGCGCATTTTAAGGCGTCTTTGGGCTTTGAAAGTGCAGGAACCGCCCAATCTCCTGCCGATATTCGCGGTTTTATGATTTATTCGCAAGTGCCGCTTAGCGTAAAGACGGCAAAGATAACAAAGGCGTGTTACGGCAAAAGCCGTTCTGAAGGAATTCCGTGGTTCGGCTTTTCGGCGGCAGGCGGCAGTATTGCGCCCGGTACACAAAATGCCGAAAGCGCGGTACAAAAAGTTTTTTTTCGGCAGCTTCCCCCTCTTGCCGAAGATGAATGCCGTGAGCTGCATATTCAATTTTTTTCCGAAAATTCCGATACAGCGCGGAACAATTCCGAGCTCAAGCAGGCGGAAAAAAAATCGGCCGAACAAAACACTGTTGAACTTTTATGCGGCAGCGAAAGGCTGAGCGTTTTGCGCCATCGTTCAATGCGGACGGCCATTGTCGATATGCGCGCTTTTTCGCACAATTTTGATACTGCGGAAGTTGTTTCCGGCTCCTCCCTTATTGAAAGTATTGTTGTGCGGCAAAAAAAACTGTCACCGTTTTCGCCTATAAGCGCCGACCCCGGCCTTATCGTCGATTGGCCGCAAAAAAACGTGCGCGGTAATCAATTCGAGCTTTTTTCGTGGCACAGGTTTCCCTCCGTCCTTATTTTCGATTTTGCCGATTACGCCGTACAGGATGCTTTTTTTAAGCGGTTGGCTTTTTATGTTGAAAAAAAAGGCTATGCGGGAACGCTTTTAACGGATAAAGATATGGATACGCTGCACGGATTTAATGCCCACGACTACCGCGCCGAAAGTCTTGCTTCTTTTTTTAATCAGGCTGAACGGGAACGCTTTACGCTTAATAAAAGCGAACTGCTTTTGCGCGATATTCTGTTTGCAAACGGGGTTATCGTGCGCAGTGCAAAGGATATTGTTCCCGGAAAGGGTGCGGTTATTTCAATCAGCCGGGAATCGCCGCGTTATTTGCGCCGCCTCTTTTTAACTCACGAGGGCCTGCACGGTATCTATTTTACAGAACAATCTTTTAGAACCGTTGTTGACGATGTGTTCCGTAATCTTGCAAAACGGGATGCAAAATCGCTTGCTTTTTTGCGCCGCTATTTTGAAGTGACGCCTTCTCTCAATTACAATACGGCCGACGGCTATTTGCTTAAAAACGAATTTATGGCGTATCTTTTGCAGCAACAGCCTTCGGATGTAAAGCGTTATTTTACCGAAGTGCTTTCCAAACGAAGATATATTTCCGCCGCCGAGCCTGAACTGTGCGATTATATCCGTTCAACCGAAGCGCAGGGACTTGTTGAAGCTGCGCAAACGATGAGCGATTTTTTGTATGACGCTTGGGGTGTTGAAGGCGGTGATATTTTTTCGGTACGGATTAAGTAACGAAAGCCCGTTAAAATTGTGCCAAGTCCAAATTGAACTGTTTTTCCGCCCCGATTGTTGAAGGCGGCCCGTGTCCGGGCATAATAACCGTGTTTTCGTGCTGAGACAGAATTTTCGATTCAATGTTCGTTATAAGCGTTCTTTTTGCATAATTGCTGGTTGTGTTTCCGGCTTGTCCCGCCAGCAAAACATCTCCCGTAAACAGGCATAAACCGATTTTATACACCATCGAGTCAGCCGTATGACCCGGCACCGACATATACGATACATTCAACCCCGCCGCCTTTATGATGCCGTCACCCTTTAAAACAACGGTATCGTTTTTGGCAACTTCATAGTCGGCTGCATAAATCTTCGGTGTATAGATTTTTTGGAGTGTATTTAAACCCATTGTATGACTTGCGTGATTGTGCGTGATTAAAACGGCATCCAGTGTATATTTTTCTTGTTCAATTTGTTCAATCATCTT
>CAUURR010000289.1:0-2541 GCA_963547555.1 uncultured Treponema sp.
CGATTGAACAGCCGGGCATCGGTCAGCTTGAAGAAGCGATCGTATCGTTTATAAACAAAATATTTTCGGAGAATTAAAACTATGAACGATAAAATTATTTCGATGGATGAATATTGGGCGGACGACGGCAAAGCGCCGCACTGGCGATTGGAAAAACGACTGGGCTCAAAAATACATAATTAATCGGTATAGGAGGTGTCACTATGGACACATACAAAAGATTGTTGAAATATACGCCTGAAAAAAAACACTGTGTGTATATTTCCGTTATTTGCTCCGCTTTAGGCGTTGCGTGCCAAATGGGAGCATTTTGGTACTTATGGAAGTTTTTGTATGCCTTTTTGGTTACAAAAAGCGTTACGGACGGATCGTTTTATGCAACGGTGATTGTCGCTCTTATGCTCGGTTACTCGTTCGTGTATTTCGCGTCTCTCTGGGCATCGCATGTCTTGGGTTTCCGTCTTGAATCGAATTTACGAAAAGAGGCAATCAAACATTTGATGAATGCGTCCTTTGCTTTTTTCGATGTAAACAATTCGGGAAAGATTCGAAAAATCATCGACGACAACGCACAGGAAACGCACATGATTGTCGCTCACCTTATTCCCGACAATGTAGCCGCCCTTTTTACTCCGATTTTAATGTTCGTCATTATTTTTATGGTAGACGTAAAGCTCGGTATTTTGCTCAGCATTATCGCGGTAATCGGCGGTGTACAGATGATGTTTATGATGGGCAATAAGGGCTTTATGCAAAAATACATGGCAGCCTTGGAACGGATGAACGGTGAAGCGGTTGAATACGTGCGCGGTATGCAGGTAGTAAAAATCTTTAAAAGCACGGTGGAATCATTTAAAGCATTTTACACGGCAATTACCGACTATTCAGATTTGGCATACAAGTACACGCTCAGCTGCCGAAGCCCCTTTGTTATGTTTCAAGTGCTGTTCAATTTGTTTACCGCCTTCACAATCCCTGCAGCAATTTATTATATGAATAAGGGTGCGGACGGAAATCTCATCATCGCAAAAATCGTGTTTTATGTGTGCTTTGCAGGAGTTCTCTTTGCTTCCTTTATGCGTGTTATGTATGTCGGCATGTACAACTTTCAGGCAAAGAGCGTTGTAGACAAACTGGAAAATCTTTTTACCGAAATGGAAAAAGATAATCTTACGCACGGTACGGAAGAAACGTTTGACAACTTCGGTATTGAATTTAAAAACGTTTCATTCGGTTACAATGAAGAAAAGATTTTAAAGAATGTAAGTTTTAAACTTGAACCGAATAAAACCTATGCCCTTGTCGGCTCCTCGGGCGGAGGAAAATCTACAATAGCAAAACTCATTTCAGGCTTTTATAAAATCAATGAGGGTGAGATTTTAATCGGCGGAAAAAATATTGCCTCGTACTCCAAAAATGCTTTAATGAAAAACATCGCTTTTGTGTTCCAAACATCGAAACTTTTTAAGATGAGCATTTTTGAAAACGTTAAAATGGGAAACAAAGATGCAAGCGATGAAGATGTCATGAACGCCCTTCGGCTCGCCCGCTGCGAAGATATTTTGGCAAAATTTCCCGAACGTGAAAAAACGCTTATCGGTTCTAAAGGCGTGCATTTATCGGGCGGAGAAATTCAGCGTGTCGCGATTGCCCGCGCCATTTTGAAAAATGCCGACATCGTTATTTTGGACGAAGCCTCAGCTGCCGCCGACCCCGAAAATGAATACGAAATTCAACAGGCCTTTTCCAACCTGATGAAAAACAAAACCGTCATTATGATTGCGCATAGATTAAGTTCCATTAAAAATGTCGATGAGGTTTTGGTTGTCGAAGACGGCAATATTATCGAACGCGGCAGCGATAAAGAGCTTATGAAAAAAGGCGGAAAGTACAGCAAGCTGCAGAAACTGTATTCGCAAGCAAATGAATGGCGTGTGTAAAGGACTGTTTATGAGTGAACAAAAAAATCATTTGCCGGTTGTCGGTGTGGGGCCTATCTATGTTGTACCGATAATAGCCGTTACAGCTGCAAGTATTATTCTGACTAGACTCAAAATTATTCCGCCTACAGTAAGCGGCTTTGAATTGGTATTCCGTATTGCAGGCATTATGTTAATTGCAATAGGTATATACCTTTGGTGTTCAGCCGTATTTATGTCGCGGATTGACAGCAAAATAAAAACGAACACACTGGCTACCGATGGAATATATGCGCATGTCCGCAATCCGATTTATTCCGCATTTTTGTTTACTTGTTCAGGTGCGCTTTTACTCGCCCGCAACTTATATCTGCTTATTTTGCCGCCCGTGTTTTGGCTTTACCTGACCGTATTTATAAAACTTACGGAAGAAAAATGGCTTTTAAATCTGTACGGAAAAGACTTTGAAGACTATTGCAAACAAGTAAACCGCTGTATTCCGTCAATACGCACAAGGAGATCTATATGAAACGAAAATTACAAAAATTATTTGCAGTTACCGAGCATGGTGCTCGGGATTTGGTTACGGCTTCGGTATGGTCGGTGTTTTCCAACATCGCCT
>CAUURR010000290.1:0-2528 GCA_963547555.1 uncultured Treponema sp.
GGCGTGTCAAAAGCTCATAGCGGAAGGTTATATCGATGATCGATATGTACAAGCGATTATCGGAAATGTAAAAAAATACGGGCCGTACATTATCATTGCGCCCGGTATTGCCATGCCTCATTCTGCAGAAAAGTCGGAAGGTGTTTTCAAAACCGCCGTATCGTTCATGAAGGTTGAAAAACCCGTTTATTTCGATAAAAACGATTCCGACAAATATGCACATTTGTTTTTTACGCTGGCTTCGGAAAATCACGACGAGCATAGTAAAAATATGACCGATCTAACCGCCTTGTTGACGAATTCCGACATCATCGCCGATTTGTTAAAAGTTACCTGTGATGACGATCTTTTAAAAATCGATGAGAAACTGTAATGAACGGCGGTAGAAATCTGGCAAATTTCAATTGGCTCGATGTGAAGACCGTATTGGGTGCCTGTGACGGAGTTTTTATTCCTCTCGGATCTACGGAACAGCACGGCTATCATTTGCCTTTAAATACCGATACGCTGATATGCGAACGCGTAGTACAGCGTGTATGCGAATTGAAAAATTTGTATTATGTGCCGATCATACCGTATACGCAGACATGGAGCTCATCCGATTATTCCGGTACGATACATATCGCTGAAAATAAAATCATCGACTATGTAATAGACGTTGTCGCTTCTTTGGAAAAATGCAATCCGAAGAAAATAATCATATATTCGTTTCATCAGGGCAATGTTCATGTTATAAAACAAGTGCTCAGATATTTTTATAAAAAGCACGCTAATATATTTTACGTACAGACGAACGATCTGCTCGGCAAATGCAAAGATATTGTCCGAAACATACGATGCGGCGTATGGCACGCGAGCGAAATAGAAACGTCGCTCATGCTGTATTTACATGCGGATTCGGTCAATAAAGCGCATTATATCGATTTCGATCCCGATACCGTACCGCGCAATACGGAAACGAAGTGGAACGAATTTAACGTTTTCGGTTCTTACGGAAATTTGCATGATTCTTCAAAAGAAAAAGGGGAGCAAATTTTCAGCATAATCGTCGAAGATTTGCTCAAGCAATTGGACGGACTGTACGCAAGCGAACAAAAAATCGACATTCGTTTATTTGCAACCGATTTGGACGGTACCCTTTTAAATACGGCAAAAGAACTTTCGGAAGATACAAAATCGGCGCTCCGCATATTACATGATACGGCAAAAATATGTTTTGTCAGCGGCCGTTATGAAAAAATGATGATGCCGTACATCGATAGTGTGCAGATATGCGATTATTCGATATCGTGTAACGGTGCTTTTATCCGAAACTGTACCACTAACGAAATCGTGTATAAAAAAACCGTCGAGGCGCAAGCGGCAAAAGAAATCGTTTCGATGATCGACGGTGAAGGATACATGTATGTGATTTATACGGAAAACCGCATATATTATAAACAAAATCTTTTAAAAGCAAAGGAAAAGATACGATACGCGCAGGAATATTATCAAGAAAATAAAAATGAAACGATTGAAGCGGTAGAAATAGTACGCGATATATCGTCCATCGAATACGATGCAATCTTAAAAATAGCAGTATATGAAATAAACGATATCGACGGTCTTGTAAAAAGATTACCGAACGCTTCGGTTTGTTTTGAGCAAACAGGAGATCGTCTTTTGTGTATCTTCGCAGCGGATGTAAGCAAAGGAAATGCTGTACGGGTTCTGCAAAGCATTTTACACTGCCCGCAAAAGCAAACGATGGTTTGCGGTGATTATATAAATGACCTGAGTATGTTTGTGTTTGCCGATTATAAAATAGCGGTCGCAAATGCCCTGCCCGAAGTTTTGGCGAAAGCGAATACGATTGCCGCTTCAAACGATGAAAACGGAATAGCAAACATTATAAATGAAAAATTAATTCAGCGGAGTATTGCAAAATCGTAACGGGTGAAAACCGAATTATGGGAGGTATGATAAAATTGCGGCCGAAACGGTATAGCGGTTTTATCTTTGCCGGGTCTGCGTTGCGGACTTGTATATATACTGCTGCGCTCGTATGTGGCGCTGAAAAGCTTTCTCTGAAATGACGCTTTTCGGGAAAGCTTTCAGGAGTAAACTATGGGTAAAATGTTATTGGATTTGTTTTTAAAACAAATTTTCGGTCAGCCGTTTATTCTGATCTCTTTGGTCGTCTTTATCGGCTACTTAGCGATGAAAGAAAAACTTTCAAAAGCCATCATAGGCGCGTTGAAAGCTTCCATCGGAATTATCGTAATGGGCATGGGCTCCGGCGCGCTGATCGGCAATTTTAATAAAGTGTTGGCATCCGTGACGACGGCGACGGGTATACAAGGCGCAGGGTTGAACACCTATCCGACGATGACCGCCGGCTACGCGATAATGGACGGTATCCTCGGTGCGGGAACGGGTGCAACGTGGGGACTGTATACGTTGCTTGTCGCATTTATTTTGAACGTCGCCCTTGTCGCATTCAGAAAGATAACTAAAATCAGAGCCGTTTACTTAACCGGAAATGCGAT
>CAUURR010000291.1:0-2523 GCA_963547555.1 uncultured Treponema sp.
GCGTGTTCCCTGAGTGCCGTAACAGCTTACCGAATTTTTGCCGGCAATAAAAACTCGGCCGTCGCGGCCTGCAAGCGGTTCTCCGGAAGCCTTTTCTTCCAATTCCGTTTGCCACAGCATAATTCCGTCGGGACTGTATAAGGCAAGTTTTTTCCCCGACGACGAGACAATGTATATAAAATCTTTGTCGGTAACGCAGTACCACTGCGAAGGCATATCGGGCAGGCTGCGTCGCCAAATGACGGTGCCGGTTCCCGTACACGCGCTTAAAATCCGTCCTTCGCTTACGCTCACAAATCCGTAGCTTGTCCGCTTGGGAGAAGATACCGCATCGCCTCCCAAAACGGACTGCCATTCGCTTTCGGTAACGGTGTCGATTTGTGCGGACAGCGGAGCACATACCGAAAGGGCAAAAATCACGGTAAAAATCGTCATCGGTAAAAAATAAACGGCACAATTCCCGCGTTTTTTTATATTCATCACAATTTCCTTTCCGGTTTATTTTTTGTAAAAGTCAAACGGGCAAGCGTTTCAATATGGGACGTTTGCGGATAAAAATCAAGCAGGTAAAAATCGCTTATTGTATAACCTGCGCAAAGGAGCTTTTTCAAATCGCGCGCGTGAGTTGCAGGATCGCACGAAAGCGACCGAATGACGGGAGGCTTTGCCGCGCACAGATAATCGATCACGGCGCTTTCGATTCCCGTACGCGGGGGATCGACGATTACCGCATCGAAGAGGCCTGCCGTTTGTGCACGGCGTTTTGCCCAAATTTTTCCGTGCATTGCGCGCGTAAGAGGAGCTTCGGCAATGCCGTTTTCTTTGTAATTGCGTTTTGCAAGCGCAAGCGGCTTTTCGTCGGATTCGACAATCGTAACTTCTTCGAATTTATCGGCGGCAAAGAGGGAAAGAACGCCCGTTCCGCCGTACATGTCGAGCAGGCGTTTGCCGTACAGGCCGTCGGTAATGAGGGGAAGGGCTTGTTCGAGCACAAAAAGATTCGATTGAAAAAATCCGTTTACGTCGAAAAAAATGCGCTTTCCGGCTATATCGACCGAACGCACCGTTTGCGCATCGCGCCCCGTAACGACCGTATCGCCTGCGGCACATACGCTCACGCGTTCGGCCGGAACGGGAAAAACGGCGGATTTTTTTAAAGTATTTTTATAACGCAAAAAATCGCGCAACACGGGAACGGCGCACGGACAATCGTCGATAAAAACAACCGAATCGGCGTTCCGCTTTTTTAATCCGCCGTTATGAAGCTGAAAACGGCTGCGGTATTCTTTTTCGGGTCCGGAAACGATTTTGATGTCCGGCAGCCGCGGAAAAGCGCCGTCCCGAGCCGTATCGCATTCGTGCGGTACGGAGCCGAACGAACGCGCAAGTAATTCTTCTACGATACGCTTTTTCAGTTCGAGCTGTAAAGCGTAATCGGCATGCTGAAAATTGCATCCGCCGCAGGTACCGTAAAAATCGCAAAAAGCTTTGCGCCGTGCGGCATCGGGGATAAGGATTTTTTTTACAAGCGCCCGGTCGTAGTCTTTTTTTGAAACGACCGTTTCGACTTCGGCTTTTTCGCCGGGTAAAATTCCGCCTTCAATAAAGACCGTTTTCCCGTCGATTTTTGCGATGCAGTCTCCCCCAAAAACCATTTTTTGTGCTATAATGCAATTCACGACAAAAGTATAGCAAAAATTGCAAGGTAGGAAAAGATATGAAAAAAGACGACGCAAAAACCGTTTTCATCGATACGTCCGCTTCCGACGGCGTGCAAATTGCATTGCACATATGGCTCCCCGCCGGCCCTCAGGCCGGTTCTGCGGTCAAAACGGCTGTTGTACTGAGCCACGGCATGGCCGAACACGCGATGCGGTATGAAGGTTTTGCGCATTTTTTATGCGAAAACGGCATCGCCTTTTACGCGCACGACCACCGCGGGCACGGACAAACCGCAAAAAATGCCGACGAATTGGGTTTTTTAGCCGAAAAAGACGGCTTTCAAGCGGTCGTGCTTGATTTGCGAAGCGTCGTCGAACGATGCCGATCCGATTTACCGAATGCAAAGATTATCCTGCTCGGCCATTCGTTCGGTTCGTTCGTCGCCCAATCGTTTATCGAACAGTTCGGAAACGAAGTTGACGGCTGTATATTGTCGGGAACGGCGGGACCTCGCCGCTTACTCAGTGCGGCAGGAAACCGCATGGCCTCCTTGGTAAAACTTTTTAAAGGCACTCGTTACCGCTCGAAGTTTTTGGATAGGGCAAGTTTTTCTTCATATCTTGATAAAATACCGAACGCAAAAAGCCCCTTTGCGTGGCTGTCGCGCGACGATGAGCAGGTTGCCCTGTACGAAAAAGATCCTTTGTGCGGCTTTTTGTGCACGGCAGGCTTTTTTTACGATTTAACCGCAGGCTTATGCCGCATTCACCGCGAAAAAAATATGAAGCGCATTCCGAAAAAGCTTCCCGTATTGTTTTTTGCGGGAACCGGCGATCCGGTCGGCGGCTATACGAAAACGAT
>CAUURR010000292.1:0-2516 GCA_963547555.1 uncultured Treponema sp.
TTTAGCCCTTTAAGAGTTTTTTAATATCTTTTAATGCGCTTTTCGAATCGGCAAGAACCTGTACGGCATCCAGCTTTGCGGCTTGAAAGGCGGATATATTGATATTTACAAAGCGCGCTTTTTCATTAAACAGCCATTTTGACGATGTCGTAAAATCGGTATAGCGGGTTCCCACACCGATAATAAGGTCGGCTTCTTTGGCAATTTCGTTTGCACAAGCGGTTCCCGTAACACCGATACCGCCGAGATTGTAAAAATCGCTCCACACAACCGCGCTTTTTCCCGCCTGAGTTTCGCCGAAGGGGATGCCGAAGTTTTTTGAAAAAGATGCGAATTCGGCATGAGCTTCCGAATAGCGCACACCGCCGCCGCAAATAAGCATGGGGCGTTTTGCCTTTTTAATAAGTTCTGCAGCCCGTTCCAAAGCTTCTTTTTCCGTAGGACGGCGGCAGATATAATGCACACGTTTTTCAAAAAACGACACCGGGTAATCGTATGCTTCGCCTTCGGTATCCTGCGGAAGTGCGATACAAACCGCCCCCGTGTCGGCAGGGTCGGTCAATACGCGCATTGCGTTGAGCATTGCCGACATAAGCTGTTCGGGGCGCACAATACGGTCCCAATATTTACATACGGGGCGGAAGGCATCGTTTGTCGAAAGCGATAAATCGTGCGATTGCTCGATTTGCTGCAAAACGGGATCCGGCTGGCGGCAAGCGTACACATCGCCGGGTAATAAAAGCACGGGAATATTGTTTGCCGTAGCCGTAGCCGCAGCGGTTACCATATTCGCAGCACCCGGCCCTACCGAGGAAGTTACCGCAAAAATCTGCTTACGCTTGCTTTGTTTTGCAAATGCGACAGCCGCATGTGCCTGTCCCTGCTCGTTCTTCCCCTGATAGATTTCAAGCCGTTTTGCTTCCTGACTCAAAGCCTGTCCCAAACCGACGACATTTCCGTGTCCCGGCAGCACAAATATACCTTTTACAAAGGGCTGTTCCTTATCATCCCAACATATATATTGATTTTCCAAAAATCGTACCAAGGCTTGCGCCGTTGTTAAGCGTACCGTATCCATCTTAAACCTCTTTGAATATATGTTCGTTTGCATCGGCTTCCCACAGCCATGCGTGTTCTTTATCGTCTATGCGCGTTTTTTTCCACGGGTTTCCGTCCAAATGTCGAATACCCCATACATAGCACATCGCGTAACCGGGGGCGGCACCCTGAGAATGAAAGCCGCTTGTAATAACGGTTAAACCGTTATGCCCCGACTTGAAGATTTCTCCGCCTGCAAAACTTACGCCGAACCCCTGCGGCTTATCGAAACGGTGAAAATATACTTCCGGCTGCGGGTGGTGGTGCGGCGGATAAGACGACCATTTTCCGGGAAAATTCAGCACTTCACCGAGTACCATATTCGAATAAGGGGCGTTATCGTAATCGAAAAAGGTTTTTATTTCACGCCTCATACAGCCGAAAAGTTCTCCCTTGTTTCCGGCATGTTGAACGATTACATCCGAGGGGCTGTATAATTTTGATTCAAAACTGCGCTCGTTTTTTGTTGTTTGAACGTATAATTCGCTTTTTTCGGCTGCCGTAACAGTAACGTCCGTTCCCCTGCACACATGTAAACACCAAGCCTCTTCTTCAAACTCGTTTTTGCGGCTGCATTCCTGCTCGCGATCCGCCCATTTAAAGCGAACCTTCCCCGAAAAAAGCAAAAAAGCGGCTTCCGATTCGGCATCGGAAAAGGTAAAATCATCCCCTTTTTCCAAAATTAAAAGCCCTACATCCATCATCGTACCGTAATCGTCTTTTGAAGAATCGATATAAGAATTATAGCCTTTTACGGCGTTTTTTTGTAAATACACAGCTCCTCCATATCACAACAAGCTTTTTGATACATGTCTGTATAACACCGGTATAAAACCGTAATGTTATATACAGGCTAGCATGACTTCACCATGATGTCAATAAATATTTTCAAAAATGCTTCAAAAATACAAAGATATAACCAATAGCAAACAAAGACTTACCCCAGCGATTTTATATCGGTTTTGAATTTTTTGATAACGTAAGCACTTGCAAGAATAAGCACCGATATGGTCATAATAACCGAGGCGGCAGCAGAATAGCCTATTTGCAAATTCTTTGTTCCGTATTGATAAATATATTGACTGATTGTCGCCGTTGAATTAGCCGGCCCGCCGCGGGTTAAAATATTGATTTTATCAAACAATCTGAACGTATCTATCGTCCGCAATAAAAGCACCATGCCGATTCCCGTTGAAATATCGGGTAAGATTACATGAAAAAGTTTGTCTTTATATGAAGCACCGTCAATATCCGCGGCTTCGTACTGCGACTGGGGAACCGTTTGCAGTTCCGCATATATAAGCAAAAAGGCCAGCGGCGTATATTGCCAAATATCGATAACAAGAATAGCCTTAAACGCCGTTTTTACGTCCATAAGCCAATTAACGGGCGTCATATTGATAAATTCAAGCATTTGA